>JBEVKE010000048.1:0-8184 GCA_040509835.1 Thermoleophilaceae bacterium | reverse complement strand
GGCCCGCTCGCCCTTCCCCTGGACCATGCTGCTTGTCAGGCTCTAGGCAGTCCTCCTCGTACGGGCGCGGGGCGGCGATCCTGTCGGTGGGGATCGGCGCCACCGGGCTGATCACGTTCGCCTACTTCTCGCTGGCGAGCCACGCGCTGCCCGAGGACGAGTACGGCCGGATCACGCTGCTGTGGTCGGCCGTCTTCATCACGGTGTCGGTGCTCTACAGGCCGGTGGAGCAGCTCCTCTCGCGCACGATCGCCGACCACGACGCACGCGGCGTGCAGGGCACGGAGCACCTCCGGGTCGCGGCGAAGATCCAGCTCGGGCTCGGCCTTCTGTTCGTGGTCGTGGCGCTGGCGCTTCGGGGGCCGATCGAGGACAACCTGTTCGCCGGCTCGTCGGCCCTCTACTGGATCCTCGTGGTCGCCGTGCTCGCGTACGCGGCCAGCTACTTCGCGCGCGGCTACCTCGCCGGGCATCGCCTGTTCCAGCTGTACGGAGGCCTCGTCCTGATGGAGGCCACCTCGCGGTGCCTGTTCGCGCTCGCCGCCGCCGTCGGCATCGCCGAGGGCCAGACCGCGGTGGCGCTCGGAATGGCGGCGGCGCCGATCGTCTCGCTGGCGGTGGTGCCGCCCGCGCTGGCGCGGCGACTCGACAGCCAGCGCGCCGCGGCCGTTGATCCGGCGCAGCTCGACGCGGCCGCGCGCGACGAGCCCGCCGCCCGCGAGCCGGATTTCACGCTGGCCAAGGGCACGGGGTTCGCGGCCGCGGTGCTCGTCGTGATGCTCTGCGAGCAGACGTTCCTCAACGCCGGCCCGCTGCTCGTGAAGGCCACGGCGGGCACGGGCGGCGCCGCGCTCGCCGGCTTCGCCTTCAACGTGCTCCTGATCGCGCGCGCCCCACTCCAGCTCTTCCAGGCCGTGCAGACCTCGATCCTCCCGCACCTCACCCGCGCGCGTGCCGGCGGCGAGCGGGATGAGTTCGCGCGCAGCGTGAATGTCACGCTCACGGCGATCGCCGGCTTCGCGGGCATCGTCGCGCTCGTCATGCTCGCCATCGGGCCGACCCTGATGGACGTCCTCTTCGGCGGCGACTTCCACTACGACCGCGGCGGGCTCGTGCTCGTCTCGATGGGCATGGGCCTCTATCTGTCGGCCGCCACGCTGAACCAGGCGCTGCTCGCGCACGAGCGCGCGAGGCAATCCGCGACGTGCTGGGCGGCCTGCGCGGCAACGTTCGTGCTCTTCCTCCTGCTCGCCGACTTCGACGACCGCGTGCTCCAGGTGGAGGTGGCGTTCGTGGGCGCGGCGGCGATTCTGGCCGGCTCGCTGTACGCGCTCTACAGCCGCGCCTGACATCCTGAGCACATGGCCAAGCATCCGAACGTGGGCGAGCCCGCGCCCGACTTCGAGCTCGAGGGCACGAGTGGCCGCTTCCGGCTGTCAGACCACCGCGGCGAGCGGGTCGTGCTCCTCTTCTATCCGGGCGACAACACGCCGGTCTGCACCCGCCAGTTCTGCTCGTATCGCGACAACGCCGAGGCTTTCGACGCGCTGGACGCGACCGTGGTGGGCATCTCGTCGCAGAGCGTGGACTCGCACGAGAGCTTCACGGCCGAGCACGGCCTGAACGTCCCGCTGCTCGCGGACGAGGATGGTGAGGTGGCGAAGGCGTTCGGCGCTCACGCGCCGGTCGTGGGCACCAAGCGGGCGGCGATCATCGTGGACGGGGACGGCGTCGTTCGGTACCGACACGACCATCTCCTGGGGCTCGACTTCCAGAGCGTCGAGGACCTGCGCGACGCGCTCGAGTCGGTCCGCGCGCCTGCGTGACCGACGCGCTCACCATCCCAGCCTGGTTCAACGGGCCACCCACCTCCGCGAATGGCGGGTACACCTGCGGGCGCGTGGCGGAGCTGGTGGGCTCGGAGATCGTCGAGGTGTCGCTCCGCTCCCCTCCCCCGCTCGACACGCCGATCGAGGTCCGGCGCGACGGCGACGGGGTCACGGTGCACGACGGCGACACGCTCGTCGCCGAGGGGGCGCCGAGCGAGCTCCTGCTCGACGTGCCCGAAGCCATTCCAGCCGCCGAGGTGGCCGCCGCCCAGCAGGCGGGGCGCGAGCGCTGGTCCGCGGGGCACCCCTTCCCCACCTGCGTGGTCTGCGGGCCGGGGCGCGAGGACGGGCTCGGGATCTTCCCGGCGGCGCTGCCAGGCCGCGACGGCATCTTCGGCGCAACCTGGACGCCCGACGAGTCGCTCGGGGACGGCGACGGCCTTGTGCGGCCCGAGCTCGTGTGGGCGGCGCTCGACTGCCCGACGAGCGCGCCCGTGGGCAACTGGAACTCCGGGCCGGCGATCGTGCTCGCAAGCCTCACCGCGCGGCTCGGCTGTCCGGTACAGATCGGCGAGCCGCACACGATCCTGTCGTGGAAGCTCGGCCAGGACGGGCGCAAGCGCTGGGGCGCCGCCGCCCTGTACGACTCGAGCGGCGTCTTCACGTGCGCCTCGCGCGCGCTGTGGGTCGAGTTGAAGGAGTAGCGTCCGCGCGATGGCCACGCACTACCGAACCTGTCCATTCTGCGAAGCCACGTGCGGTCTCGAGATCGAGACGGAGGGGCGGGAAGTGGTGTCGGTCCGCGGCGACGCGGACGACGTGTTCAGCCGCGGCTTCATCTGCCCCAAGGCGTACGGGATTAAGCAGCTCCATGAGGATCCGGACCGCCTGACCACGCCGCTCGTCCGCCGCGACGGCGAGCTGGTCGAGGCCACCTGGGACGAGGCCTTCGAGGAGATCGACAGGCGGCTCGCGCCGATCCTGTCCGAGCACGGCCGGAACGCGGTGGCGGTATATCTCGGCAACCCGAACGCCCACAACCTGTCGGCGATCACTCATGGGCCGGCATGGCTGCGCGTGCTCGGGTCGCAGCAGGTGTACACAGCGTCGACGGTGGACCAGATGCCGAAGCAGGTCTCCTCAGGGCTGATGTTCGGGACGATGCTGTCGGTGCCGATCCCGGACGTGGACCGGTGCGACCACCTGCTGCTGCTGGGCGCCAATCCGCTCGTGTCGAACGGAAGCCTGCTCACGGCGCCGAACATGCGCGCGCGGCTTCGCGGGATCCGCGAGCGTGGCGGCAAGGTCGTGGTGGTGGACCCGCGCCGGACGCGCACCGCCGAGGAGGCCTCCGAGCACCACTTCATCCGGCCCGGCACGGACGCGCTCCTGCTGGCGGCCATGGCCTGCACGATCGTCGAGGAGGGCCTCGAGGACGTCGACGGGCTCGCCGCTCACCTGAACGGGCTCGACGAGGTGTGCGTGCTCGTGCGCGAATTCCCGCCGGAGGCGGTGGCGGACACGTGCGGCATCGAGGCGGGCGAGATCCTCCGGATGGCGCGCGAGCTGGCGGCAGCTGAGCGGGGGGCGGTGTACGGGCGGATCGGCACCTGCACGCAGGAGCTCGGCACGCACGCGAGCTGGCTGGTGGACGTCCTGAACGTGCTCACGGGCAACCTCGATCGCGAGGGCGGCGTGCTGTTCCCGCGCGCGGCAGCCGGACAGCGGAACTCCTCGGGGCCGGGCGGAAGCGGGAAGGGCGTCCGGTTCGGGCGCTGGCAGAGCCGCGTCCGCGGGATGGACGAGGTCTACGGGGAGCTGCCGGTGTCGGTGCTCGCGGAGGAGATAGATAGCCCCGGCGACGGCCAGGTGCGAGCGCTGATCACCGTGGCCGGCAACCCGCTCGTCTCGACCCCCAACAGCGGCCGGCTCGAGAAGGCGGTCGACGGCCTCGACTTCGTGCTCTCGATCGACATCTACGTGAACGAGACCACCCGGCACGCGGACGTGATCCTGCCCGCGCCGGAGCCGCTCGAGAAGTCGCACTACGACGCCGCCTTCTACCAGCTGTCCGCCCGCAACATCGCGAACTTCTCGGCGGCCGTGTTCGAGCGCGAGGCGCCCGCCGAGTGGGAGCTCTACATGCGCCTCGCGGGGATCCTCGCCGGGCAGGGGCCGAACGGCGACGTGGGCGCCTTCGACGACATGGTCATCCAGACGCTGGTCCAGCGGGAGGTGGGCATGGAGGGATCGCGGGTGGCCGGCCGAGACGCGGCTGAGCTGCTCACCGAGCTGGAGCCGCGCCGCGGACCCGAGCGGGTGCTCGACTTCCTGCTGCGCACGGGGCCGTACGGCGACGGCTTCGGCGCCGACCCCGAGGGGCTGACCCTCGACGTGCTCGAGCGCAGCCCGCACGGCGTGGACCTGGGGCCGCTCGCTCCGCGGGTGCCGGAGGTGCTCCGGACACCGTCCGGGAAGGTCGAGCTGGCGCCGGAGGCGATCGTCGGCGACATGGACAGGCTGCGCGAGGCGATGGCCCGCCGGCGGAACGGCGGGTTCGTGCTGATCGGACGGCGGCAGCTCCGCTCGAACAACTCGTGGATGCACAACCTGCCGGCGCTCGTGAAGGGCAAGGAGCGCTGCACGCTGTACGTGCACCCGGACGACGCGGTGCAGCTCGGCGTGGCAGACGGCGCCTACGCGAGCGTGAGCTCCGCGTCGGGCGCGATCGAGGTGCCGGTCGAGGTCACGGACGAGATCATGCCGGGGGTCGTGTCGATTCCACACGGCTGGGGACACGGCGCGGACGGGGTGCGCATGGACGTTGCCTCGGCGCACGCGGGAGTGAACAGCAACGTGCTGGCGGACGAGGCGCAGGTCGAGCCGCTGTCCGGGAACGCCGTGCTGAACGGGATTCCCGTGGAGGTCAGCGCCCTAGATGGGCTGGAGCATGGAGCCGCCGCAGTTGCGGCAGATCACGTTGGCGGTGTCTGACATCCGCGCGATCGTCGAGTGCGCCCCGCAGTGAGGGCACTCCGAGCGGAGCTCGAAGCGGTGCAGGCAGTAAAGGCAGCGGTACCGGCCCGGGAGGTTCGTCCCGCGCAGCCACGGCTCGCCGCACGACGGGCACTCCGGGCCTGACTGAACAGGCTGTTCATCCGCTTCAGACAAGAGATTTCCCTTCGTGAACGCTGAGCAACGCTAGCGGCTACCCGCGAGACGGGTGCCATAACCACGCACCCAGGCCTCCGCGTCCATGGGCCGCTTGCCGGCCGGATGCACCTCGTAGAGCTCGAGCGCGCCGCCGGTGGCGCCGTAGAGCAGCCGCCCGTCGTGCACCGCCAGCTCGCCCGGTGACGGCCCCTCCTCGGCGGCCAGGGCGGCGCGCACGACGCCCAGCCGCTCGTCCCAGGGCAGCTCCACGTAGGTGCCGACGTGCGGGCGGAGCGCGCGCACGCGGCGCTCCAGCATGTCCACGGTCAGCTCCGGGTCGAGCCGGCGATCCTCGGGTCCGATCTTCTCGGCGTAGGTGACCCCGGTGTCCGACTGGTCGCGGAACGTGGGCTCCGTCTCGAGCGCCTCCACGAGCAGCTCGCCACCGAGCGCGGCGAGCCGGGCGGAGAGGGAGCCGTAGTCGTCATCCGGCTGGATCGCCTCGGCGCGCTGAACCGCGATCGGCCCGGCGTCGAGCTCGGCGATCGGCCGCATGATGGTCACGCCCGTCTCCTCGTCGCCGGCCTCGATCGCCCGCTCGATCGGGGCCGCGCCGCGCCAGCGTGGAAGAAGCGACGGGTGCACGTTGAGCATCAGGTGCTCGGAGAGGAGCGGTTCCTTGATCAGCGCGCCGTAGGCGGAGATGAGCACCGCCTCCGGCTCCGCGGCGGCGATCCGCTCGCGAGCCGCGGCCTCGTTCACGTTCTCCGGCTGGAACAGCTCGATCCCGAGCAGGCCGGCCCGCTCGGCCACCGGCGGCGGCGCGACCTTCCTTCCGCGCCCCTGCGGCGCGTCCGGCCGGGTCACGACCAGCTGCGGCCGGTGCGGACTCACCGCCAAGCGGTCCAGGACCGTGGCCGCGAACTCCGACGTGCCGAGATAGACCGTGCGCATCAGCCGCCCGCGACCACGACGTGAAGCGTCCGCGGCCCGTGGACGCCCTCGACCCGGTCGAGCTCGATGTCGGAGGTAGCCGACGGACCCGCGACGAATGTCAGCGGCCGCCCGGCCCTTACCGACTCCTCGAGCCGCGCGACCGCCTCCGGAACCAGGCCCACGACCTGATCCTCCCGAACGACGCAGATGTGAAGGTCCGGAACGAGCGACAGCGCCCGCCTCCCCTGCCCGGGCCCGCCGTCGAGAACGAACGCCCCAACCTCCGCGATGCCGAGCGCGCACCCGGTGACGGCGCCGTCGAGCCCGTCGAGCTCGGGCACCGAGAGCGGCGCGTCCTCGACGAGCTCAAGCCCGCCTGCCGCATCCTCCCCGTCCGGCCCGCGCGGGCGCCACTGCTCCGGCAGATCGGCCGGGATCCCGATGCGTTGCGCGCCCGCCTCGCTTGCGATCCGCTCGACCGCCTCCGCGACCTCGGACTCCGACACCCGGTGCACGGTCGCCCGGTACTCGGCCACTCGTTCGGCGAACACGTTGACGATCTCGTCACGATCGCGCTCGTCTTCCGTGCGGTAGTTGCGCGGGATGTCACTGGGCGAGGCGTTGGCGAGGGCTGAACGGATGCGGCGAAGGATGTCGGTGCGGGCGTCGCCGCTCTCGTCGCCGTGCGCGCCGCCGGCCGGCCCGCCCGGCCCTGCTTCATGGATGGTGTCGTCTTTTGCCCCGTAATGCGGGGAAAAAGACGACATCGTCTCGCTCGGGCGGGAGGGGCCGCGGGTGCGGCGCCACCACTCTCGGAAGGTTTCCTGTGCCGGTGCGGGGAGGTCGCGGGACGTCGTCCAGGCCGCGAGCGGGCCCGGTGCTCGAGAGATCGTCCGCCCTGCCCCGCCCGCCCCGGTGGCCCCGCCGGCCCCGCGCGCCAGCGGGCGGGCCACCGCGCGGGCGAGCTTCTGTGCTCGCTCGTAACGGAGACGTGACGAGAAGGTGTGGAACAGGGCACGCATCGTGAGCGACTCGGGGTCGAGGCGGCTCCGGGAGGCCACCTCGCGGGCGCGCAGGTGGGTCAGGAGTCGCGGGATCTCGATCTTGACGGGGCAGACCTCGCCGCACGCTCCGCACAGCGAGGAGGCGTATGGCAGGGAGCGCGCGTTCTCGACCCCGCGGAGCTGCGGCGTCAGGATCGCGCCGATCGGTCCGGGATAGACGGAGCCGTAGGCGTGGCCGCCCACCCGCGTATACACCGGACACACGTTCAGGCACGCCGAGCAGCGGATGCAGCGGAGCGCCTGCCTCCCGACCTCGTCGGCGAGCGTTTGCACACGGCCGTTGTCCAGTAACACGAGGTGGAACTCCCGCGGGCCGTCGCCGAGCGCGGGCGCATCGTCGGCGGACTCGAGCGGGGCCTCGCCCGCCAGAGAGCCCGCTCCTTCACCGCTCGCCGTTCGAGCCGCAATTCCGCTCCACACCGAGGTGTACGGATTGAGCCGCTCCGCCGTAGACGACCGCGGGAGCAGCTGGAGGAAGACCTCCATGTCGCGCCAGGTGGGGATCGCCTTCTCGATCCCCATCACCGTCACGAGCACCTCGGGCAGCGTCGTGCACATCCGGCCGTTCCCCTCCGACTCGAAGACGCACACGCTCCCGGTCTCCGCCACCGCGAAGTTTGCTCCGCTCACGCCCATCCGCGCCGACAGGAACTTCGCCCGCAGGTGCAGGCGCGCGGCCTCGGTCAGCGCGGCCGGATCGTCGGTCAGGTCCTCCACGCCCAGCTCGCGGACGAAGATGTCGCGGATCTCAGCCCGGTTCCGGTGGATCGCCGGCACGAGGATGTGCGAGGGGAAGTCGTCGTCGAGCTGGATGATCAGTTCGGCGAGGTCGGTCTCGACCGCGTGGATGGCCTCCGCGGCGAGATTGGCGTTGAGATCGATCTCGTCGGTGGCGATCGACTTCACCTTTACCACCTCGTCCACCCCATGCGACCGCGCGATCGAGGCAACGATGGAGCACGCGTCATTGCCGTCCTTCGCCCAGTGCACCATCCCGCCTGCGGACGTGACCGCTGCCTCGAGGGTCTCGAGTGTCGCGTCCAGCCGCAGCAGCGCCGCGTCCTTGATGGCCGCGCCCGCCTCGCGCAGGTCCTCCCAGTCGGGAACCTCGTCCACCGCGCGGCCGCGCTTGTCTCGGATCGTGGAGGTGGCCCGCGCGAGGTTCGCGCGCAGCTGGCTGTCCGCAAGTGCGCGGCGGGCGG
>JBEVKE010000047.1:0-6991 GCA_040509835.1 Thermoleophilaceae bacterium | reverse complement strand
CTCACGATCGACCGCCAGGAGCGGCGCAACGCCATCGACGGCCCGACCGCCGAGCTGATCGCGGCCGCCTACGACCGCTTCGTGGAGGACGACGAGGCCCGCGTCCTCATCATCAGCGGCGCCGGCGGCGTCTCCTTCTGCGCCGGCGCGGACCTGAAGGCGATCGAGACGTTCGCGCCCCGCATGAGGGACCCGCGCGGGCCGCTCGGCATCAGCCGCGTGATCTCGCCGAAGCCCACGATCGCCGCCATATCCGGCTGGTGCCTCGCCGGCTGCCTGGAGCTCGCGCTCTGGTGCGACCTGCGGATCGCGACCGAGGACTCGGCGCTCGGCTTCCCGGAGCGGCGCTGGGGTGTGCCGCTCGTGGACGGCGGCACCCAGCGGCTGCCGCGCATCGTCGGCCTCGGCCGGGCGCTGGACATGATCCTCACCGGCCGGATCGTGGACGCCGCGGAGGCGTTCTCGATGGGGCTCTTGACCGAGCTCGTCCCCGCCGGCCGCCACGTGGAGCGGGCGCTCGAGTTCGCGGAGGCGCTGGCGCGCTTCCCGCAGGACACGATGCTGGCCGACCGGCGTGCAGCAATCGAGGGAATCGGGCTGACGTTCGAGGAGGGGCTGGCGCTGGAGGCTCTGAACGGAGAGCCGACCCAGGCAACCGCCTGGGCCGGTGCCGCCCGCTTCTCTGGTGGCGAGGGAAGAGGCGGCACCGGCTCCGGCGTGTAGTACCCCTGCGGAAACTCACCACCTGAAACGGCGGCTTCCGCAAAAACTTGCGCCCCTTTCGAAAAGAAATCTTCCGCTAGCCGACGACCCGGAATCTCAGGCGCACGGGACGAGAGGGATTCCCGGCCGCGTCGCGCACCCGGAGGGTGAGCCGGTAGGTCCCGGCGCGCATCGGCCGCCGACCCACGCGGCCGCTGAGCGCGATCCGTGCCCGACCCGCGCCGACCGTCCGGGTCAGCCGGCCGGCGCGAAGAAGACGCGTGCGCGCGTTCCGCCCGGCGACCGCGCGGCCTGGGCGCCCCTGCGCATGCCGCGCCCTGACGATCCGGGCGAACGAGAGCGACGCCGTTCCCGCCTCGGTCGAACGGAACCGGAGCACCGTGCCGCGGCGCACCCTCGCTGCCAGCGGCGTGCGAGCGCGTCCGACCCGGAAGCGCCGGCGGCTGAGCCGAGCGCCGGAGAGCACGGGCGCTGTCGTGTCACGCGCCTCCGGCAGGCCGAATCCGCAGTCCGCCCGGCGCACGCGCAGGTAGACCTGCGAGTAGTCGCTGTCGTCGCCGACCAGGGCGTCCTCGCTTGCGAAGCTCACGCATCCGGCGCCGGCGCTCGCGCCCGAGGGGAACGCGCCGCCCGCCGCGGGCGCGCCGTCCGCACCGCTCTCCCGCGACACCAGCTCGGTCCGTCCCGCGCTGAGGTCGCGTACGTAGGTCTCGGCGACTCCTGCCGGCGTTCCAGCGGAGAGATCGTGGGCCTCGGAGGCGAACGCCACGGATCCACCATCCGGGCTGATCTCGGGGCCGAAGGAATCCCCTGTTGCGGGCGCGCCCTCCGGGCCGTCCCGGCGGCTGGCGAGCACGAGCGTGTTCGCCGCCAGGTCGCGCACGTAGATCTGGTTGTGCCGGCCATTTCCGCCCGCCAGGTTGCCGGCCCTCGACTCGAACGCGACGCGTGTGCCCGAGGCGTCCAGCGACAGACGTGGGGCGCCCGCGTCTGCCTTGGTCCCGTCGGGGGTGGCATCCACCAGCGTGGTCGTCTCGGCGACCAGGTCGCGCAGGTGGATATCCGGCTGGACGTCGGTGTCGCCGTCGCCGAGGTTGGTCGCGTAGCTCACGAACGCGACACGGTCCCCGTCGGCGCTGATGTCCGCGATGCCGCTGTCGCCGTCGCCCTTCGCGCCGCCCGCGCCGCGACTCGCGAGGATCGTCCGTCCGCTGTCCAGGTCGCGCACGTGAACGTCCAGCAGGCTGTCCGCGTCGCCGTCGCCGAGGTTTGTGGCGTTCGAGTAGAACACGACGCGCGAGCCGTCCGCGTCGAGCGCCGGATACCGGGACTCGGCGTTGGCCGGCTCACCCGAGGGCCCGTCCGCCCGGCTGGCCAGGAACGTCCGGCTGGCGCCGAGGTCGCGGACCCAGATGCCGCGATCCGGGCCGTCCCCCACGGTGAACGCCACGCGACGGCCGTCGGCGCTGATCGCGGCCTGCTCATTGGACACCTCGAACGGGGCGCCCGAGGGACCGTCGGCTCGGCTCGCGAGCGTGACCTCGCCGGTCACACGGTCGCGGACGAAGATCGCCGACTCCACCCCGTCAGGCAGTCCGAGCGCCGGCGCGTACGACCCAAACGCGGCGTAGCGGCCGTCGGCGCTCAGCGCACCACCGTTCGCAAAGCCGCCCGCGCTCACGAACGGCCCGGTTCCCGCCGGCCGCGAGACCGAGTCGGTGTGCCGGGCGCCGGTGAGCTCGCGCAGCACGACGACCCCGTGGCGCGGATCGAGATCCGGGGCGATCGTGCCGCTGTCCATGCCGATCCCGATCTTCATCCCGTCGCCGCTCACCGCCACCGCGGCGGCGCCGGCGTTCGCGACCTTGCCATTCGCGCCGTCCGCCCGGCTCGCCACCTGGATCTCGTTCGTGGCGAGGTTCTTCACGTAGGCGTCGCGCGTCGGATCGGGATCGTCCGGGTCGAGCGACGTCCCCGACGAGACGAAGCCGACCACGTCTCCAGTGTCGTCCAGCGACGGGCGCGTGGAGATCTTGCCCTTCTGATCGCCGGCAGTGATGCTCACCAGCGCCGTGGTGTTCGTCGTCAGAGAGCGCCTGTAGACGTCGGGTGAGGTGTCAGAGTCATGGTCGTGATCGAACTGGTTCGCGCCGGACTCGAACGCCACGGAGGCGCCGTTCCCGGCGATCGACGGCGAGCGGGAATTCCCGTTGCCCACGTAGCCCACGCCGTCGGCGCGACTCGCGAGCACGGTCGTGCCGGCCGCCATGTCGCGGACGTAGATGTCGCTGAACGTGTTGTTGTCGGCCGCCACCACGGCCTCCGCCGGGTGGCTCGTGAAGGCAATCCGGCTTCCGTCGTCGCTGATCGAGGGCTCGGTCCCGGCGACGGCCGCGCCGGTCGCACCCGAACGGCGGGTCACGAGCACCGTCGAGTCACCGGACCCGATCTGGCGCCGGTAGACGCGCGACTCGCTGAAGTTGGCGGCCGGGTCGAGGCTCTTGGCCTCAGACTCGAATGCCACGTACTCGCCGGTCTCGCTAAGCACGGCTTGGCTGGACGGCCCGTTCCCGACCGCACCGAGGTTGGTGGCGCGGCTCACGAGATACGTCGCGTCCGTGGTCAGGTCGCGGACGTACACGTCCGTGGCCGGCCCGTTCGTGTCGGCCGGGTCCAGCGACCCCTCGCAGGTGAACGCCACGCGCGCGCCGTTGTCGCTGATCGAGGGCGAGTAGCAGTAGTTGTGTGCCGGCTCGCCCTGGGGTCCGCTCGCGCGACTCGCGAGGATCACCGCTCCCGTGGCGCGATCCTTAACGTATACGTTCGTGATGCGGTCGTCGTCGCCGTCGTACAGGCCATTCGCATGCGACTGGAACGCCACGAAGCGGCCGTCCTGGCTGACCGTGGCGTCGCGTGTCTCCGAGGTCGAGACCGGTGCGGGGAACGGGGCGAACAGCGTCGAATCGCCCGAGAGGATCACGGTCGTCCCCCCAGGAAGCGTGGCGGCGGACGCCGACACGGCCGAGAGCGCGCCGGCGAGCGCGAGCACGGCCAGAATCACTATCGAGCGCTTCGGTGTCATGCCGAAATCTCACGTCAGCCCGGTAGGGGGGCGGTAAAGGACGGGTAAGGAGCCGCGCTGGATAACCTCGCCGGGTGGCCGCAGCTGCCATAGAGGTGCGCGACCTGCGCAAGTCCTACGGCCCGGTCGAGGCCGTGCGCGGCCTTTCGTTCGAGGTCGAGCGGGGCGAGGTGTTCGGCCTGCTCGGGCCGAATGGCGCCGGGAAGACGACCACCGTGGAGATCCTCGAGGGCTACCGGCGCCGGTCGGCCGGCGACGTGAGCGTGCTCGGGCACGACCCGGCCGAGCGCGACCGGGAGCTCCAGCAGCGCATCGGGATCGTCCTGCAGAGCAGCGGCTTCTACTCGCACGTGACGGTCCGCGAGGCCGTGGAGCACTTCGGGAAGGCCTACGACCACCCGCGCGACGCCGCCGAGACGATCGACCTCGTGGGCCTCGTCGAGAAGGCGGACGCCCGCACCAAGAGCCTCTCCGGAGGCCAAAAGCGGCGCCTCGACCTCGCGCTCGCGCTGGTGGGCGACCCGGAGCTGATCTTCCTCGACGAGCCCACCACCGGGTTCGACCCCGCGGCGCGCCGCACCGCCTGGGGCGTGGTCCGCGCGCTCAAGGAGCTCGGCAAGACCGTGCTCCTGACGACCCACTACCTCGACGAGGCGCAGGAGCTGGCCGACCGCGTGGCGATCGTCAAGGAGGGGCGAATCGTCGCGGAGGGCCCGCCGGATCAGCTCGGTCCGGGGAGCTCCCGCTACCGCGTCTCCTACCTGTCCGACAGCCGGCGCGTCGAACACCAGACGGACGATCCGACCGAGCTGCTCCACAGGCTCACGCGCGACGCGCTGGCGCGCGGCGAGCGCCTGGACGGCCTCGAGGTGACTCGGCCGACGCTCGAGGAGGTCTACCTCGAGCTCACCGCGGACGCCGACTCGACATGAGCACCGTGGCCCTCGCATGGGAGCAGTTCCGCTTCGAGCGGAAGCTGTTCTGGCGCAACCCGAGCGCCGCCTTCTTCAACTTCGTGCTTCCGCTGCTCCTGCTCGTCCTGATCGCGACCGCGTTCTCGAGCGAGTCGGACGAGCTCGAGGTGCTCATACCGGGGATCGCCGGCATGGGCGTGCTCGCCACCACCTTCACGGCGCTCTCCTTCAACCTGACGATGCTGCGCGACGAGGGCGTTCTAAAGCGGATCCGCGGCACGCCCATGCCCGCGGGCGCCTATCTCGCCGGCTTCATCGGCTCGGCGACGCTCAACGCCGTCCTCCAGGTGGCGATGGTGGTGACGATCGGGAACCTGGTCTACGGGGTGGACTGGCCGCAGGACCCGATGCTCCTGATCGGCTTCACGCTCCTCGGCGTGGTCTGCTTCGCGGCGCTCGGGGTGGCGTTCTCGCACGTGATCCCGAACGAGGAGTCGGCGCCCGCGTACACCAACGCGATCTTCCTCCCGCTGATCTTCATCTCCGGCGTCTTCTACTCGGCCGACGACCTACCCGAGGCGCTCAAGGCGATCGCCGAGGTGCTGCCGCTGAAGCCCCTGATCGACGGCCTCTCGGCCGCGATCGTGGGTGGGAGCGGCGACACCGGAACCGCCGCGCTGGTGGTGGCCGCCTGGGCGGCCGCGGGCCTATTCCTGGCCGTGCGCTTCTTCCGCTGGGAGTAGGCGGAGAGCATGGCCATGGCGGCGCAGCCAGGCCTCGTGCTCGCGCCAGGCGGGGCAGCGTGAGGCGAGCAGGCGCCAGAACCTGTGCGAGTGGTCCTGCACGTCGAGATGCGCCACCTCGTGCTCCACGACGTAGTCGAGGATCTCGGCCGGCGCCAGCAGCAGCCGCCAGTTGAAGCTCATCGCGCCGCTCGTGGAGCAGCTGGCCCAGCGCGTGCGCTGGCCCCGGATCTGAAGCCGCTCGTAGCTCCGCCCCGCGCGCGCCACGGCCGCGTCCAGGCGCGGCGCGACCTCGATCCGCGCCTGCCGCCGGTACCAGGCCTCGAGCGCCTCGCGCACCCCGTTTTCCGGCCCCAGCCTCACGCGGAGCTCCGAGCCGCGCCGCGACACATGCGCGCGCGAGCGCGACGGCTCCACCCGCACCCGGAGCGACAGCCGCTCCCCGAGGTATGGAACCTCACCTCCGTCACATAGCCGGGCGGGCGGAAAATGCTGCTCCGATTCGCGCATACGGCGCAGCGTCCGCTCGATCCATGGACGCTTTTCCTGGACGAACGGCTCAACGTTTCGCAGAGGGAAGTGACGCGGAAGCACGACCTCCACGCCGTCCGCGTCCACCTGGATTCGCGCATGCAGAGCGCGATTTGAGCGCCTGATCCGGTACGGCAGGGTCGTCACCCGCATGAGGGTAGGTCCCCAATCGGTCGTAGGACATTCGTCCACGTACCTCAGATCGGGGAGCGACGGACCGACAACGAGGTGGCGGCGTCGTCCTTTCCCCTACGGCGCCGCTCGAACTTCCAGCAGGACCACTGAGACAAGAGCCCAAAAAAGAAGGAGCGGGGGGCGCGGAGGCGAACAACGCGGTCGTGAAGGTCTACATGAAGATCTCGACCAACAAGGGCAAGACGCTGCACGACCGGCTCACGCTGACGGTCAACTACTGATAGCTCAGAAGCTGGTCGGCACCGCGCCGCCGTCCACGGCCCACGTGGCGCCCACGACGTTCGACGCCCGCTCCGAGCACAGGAAGGCGATCACGGCGGCGATCTCCTCGTCCGTCCCCATGCGGCCGAGCGGCGGGCTCGACCGGGTGGCCTCGAGCACCTCGTCACGCGTCTGGCCCGTGCGCGCCGCGATCTGGTCGGCGAGCCCGCCCTCGCCCTCCCACAGCTCGCCCTCGACCGCCCCGGGCGCCACCGCGTTCACGAGCACGCCCCTCGCCGCGAACGCGTCGGCGAACACGCGGCTCAGGGACAGCTGCGCCGCCTTGGTCACCGAGTAGCACGCGTCGAGCCGGCCCGACGGGCGCCGTCCGGACGACGAGCTCACGTTCACGATGCGGCCGCCGCCGGCGTCCGCCATCGCGGGCGCGAGCGCGCGCATGAGCCGCATGGGCCCCATCACGTGGAGCTCCCACTGCGCGTTCCAGTCCGCGTCGGTGAGGTCGTCGAGCGCGCGCGCATGGCTCGTGCCCGCGTCGTTCACGAGCGCCCACGGCGGCCCCGGACACGCCTCCAGCAGGCGCT
>JBEVKE010000046.1:0-18423 GCA_040509835.1 Thermoleophilaceae bacterium | reverse complement strand
CGGCGAGCGCGATGCTCGAGGTGCTCGACCCCGAGCAGAACTCGAGCTTCCGCGACCACTACCTCGACCTGGCGGTCGACCTCTCGAACGTCTTCTTCATCTGCACGGCGAACCAGGTGGACACGATTCCGCCGGCGCTCCTCGACCGGATGGAGACGATCGAGCTCGCCGGCTACACGCACGAGGAGAAGCGCGAGATCGCGGTTCGGTACCTCGTGCCGCGCCAGATGGAGCGCAACGGGCTGGGGAGATCGAAGATTGCATTCACGAAGCCGGCCATCGACCGCGTGATCGACGCGTACACGCGCGAGGCCGGCGTGCGCAGCCTCGAGCGCGAGATCGGCTCGATCTGCCGGAAGGTCGCGCGCGAGTTCGCTGAGGGCAGCCGCCGCTCGAAGCGGACGATCCGGCCCGAGACGGTGGAGGAGCTGCTCGGGAAGCCGCGGTTCCAGGCGGAGGTCAAGCGGCGGACGAGCGAGCCCGGTGTGGCGACCGGCCTCGCATGGACGCCGGTGGGCGGCGACGTGCTGTTCGTGGAGGCGGTGGCCTACCCGGGTGACGGCAAGCTTCAGATCACGGGACAGCTCGGCGACGTCATGAAGGAGTCCGCGGCCGCCGCCCTGTCGTACGTGCGCAACCTCGATGGCGAGCTCGTGGAGCCCGAGTGGTTCAGGGAGCACGACATCCACGTGCACGTGCCGGCCGGCGCGATCCGGAAGGACGGCCCGAGCGCCGGCGTGACCATGGCCACGGCGATCGCGTCGCGCGCCAGCTGCCGGCCGGTTCGCTCCGATACGGCGATGACCGGCGAGGTCACGCTGACCGGGATGGTGCTCCCGATCGGCGGCCTCAAGGAGAAGGCCCTCGCCGCCCAGCGCGCCGGCATCAACCGCCTGATCATCCCGCGCCGCAACGAGCGCGACATCGACGACATCCCTGAACCGCTGCGCCGGAAAATGAAGTTCACCCTCGTCGACACGGTGGACGAGGTGCTCGACGCGGCGCTCCAGAAGCGGCCGCGGCGTTCGTCGCCTTCCAAACCCGGGTAAAGTGCCCGCCTAGCCAAGCGGATCGAGGAGAGCAATGGCAGCAAAGAAAAAGGCCGTCAAGGCCGGAGCCGGAGCGTACGCCGCCGGCAAGGCGGTCCGCAAGAACGAGTATGTACAGCGGCTTGTCGAGGACGACGAGCTGCGCGACAACCTCCGCAACGCGTTCGAGTCCGCTCGGAAGGCATACAGCCGTATGTCCAACGGGAAGGGCCCGGTCAAGGCGGTCGCGGAGGACAAGAAGGTGCAGCGCGAGCTGCGCGATGCGGCGACGTCCCTCAAGGACGCCGCTGAGCAACTGCGTGGCGGCAAGAAGAAGAAGCGCGGCAAGGGCCGTCTCCTTCTGCTTGCAATCGTGGGCGGCGCGATTGCGCTCGCCGCGAGCGAGGGCCTTCGCAAGAAGGTGCTCGACGCGCTATTCGGCGCCGAGGAGGAGTTCGAGTACACGGCGAGCACCACCCCGGAGCCCAGCAGCACGAGCGAACCGGTGGGCACCGCGTAGTCGGCGGACTCGCAGCGAGCTTTCGAGAGGGGCGCCCACCGGGCGCCCTTTTCGTTGGATGAGCCGGGCCTGACTGGCCAGCCAACTAAGATGCCGCGCGGGATGGAGGCTGCGACCAGCGCGGATGCCGCACGCAAGCTCGACGGCGACAAGGCCCAGCGGATCATCGCCGCGATGCGGGCGAGCGTGGGTACGCGCGGCGCCGCGGCGTCGACGTTCGACCACGTGGCGCGCGAGGCAGGCGTCTCGCGCGGGCTCCTGCACTACTACTTCGGCTCGAAGGAGCGGCTGCTCGTCGAGGTGGTGCGCCACGACGCGGCCGAGCGCAACCGCAGCATGGACGAGCGAATGGCGAACGCCCACAGCGCCGACGACGTGGTGCAGGCGCTCGTCGTCGGGCTCGAGGAGTTCCTCGAGGACGACGCCGGCGGCCAGGCCGTGATCTACGAGATGCTCAGCGCCTCGCGCCACTCCGATGAGATCCGCGCGGAGCTCGCCGAGCTGTACCGCCAGTGGCGCGAGCGGCTGGCCGGCTGGCTGCGGGCGAAGGAGCGCGAGGGCGTGATCCGCCTCCAGGCCGACCCCGAGGCGGTCGCATCGATCCTGTTCTCGCTCGGCGATGGATTCGGCATCCAGGTGCTGTCCGACCCTCGCTGGGACCAGCAGGCCGCCTTTGAGCTCGGCGTGGCTACCGCCCGCGGGATGCTCGGAGCTTCCGAGTAGGCGCGGCGAGCCACCTCTCCACGGCCGCGCTCACGGCCTCGCGGTCGCTGCGCAGGCTGTGGTCGCCCCTCACGCGGACGACCTCGCGGTTCGGCCCGGGCTCGGGTATCCCAAAGCGGTCGCTCTCGCCCTGCACGATCAGCATGGGCACCTCGACCGCGTCCAGCTCCGGCTGGCGGGTGGGCGACGGCTCCTTGCCCGCGCGCGCCGGCGGCTGGAGCGGGAAGGCGAGGCAGAGCACGGCGGCCGCGCCGGTCGCCTCCGCCGTGCGGCACGCCACGCGCGCTCCCGCCGAGCGGCCGCCGGAGATCAGCGGGAGGCCGTCGAAGTCGTCCGCCATCAGGTCCTCGACCACCGGGATCCACGCGGCATCGAGCTGCTTTGCCGCGGGTGACGAGCGCTTCCCCGCCACGCGGTAGGGCTGTTCCACCAGCGCCACGCTGAAGCCCTGCGTCTGGGCAGCCGCGGTCGCCGCGATCAGGTCGGGTGCCTCCACACCGCCGCCGGCTCCGTGGCCGAGCACGAGCGCGCCGCGCGGCTCGGTGACCGGGTGCACGTGAACGCGCGCCTCGCCGTGGGGCGTTTTCGTGATCCTCGTCACTGTCGTCGTGGCCATTTGCGGGCATCCACGCCTGTAGGTGCAGGCGGCAATGGACAGACTGGCAGGCGCGGGCTTCGAGGGCCGCTCAGGACGAGCCGAGCCTGCGCTCGATCTCGGCCGCTAGGTCGGCGACCGGCACGCGGTCCTGCTCGAGCGTGTCCCGGTCGCGCACGGTCACCGTGTCGTCCTCCATCGTCTGGTGGTCGACCGTGACCCCGAACGGCGTGCCGATCTCGTCCTGGCGCCGGTAGCGCTTTCCGATCGACCCGCCGGTGTCGTATTCGGCGGTCATCCGCGTCCGCAGGTCCTCGTAGATGGCGCGCGCCTTCTCGGGCTGGCCGTCCTTGTTGACGAGCGGCAGCACGGCCACCTTGATCGGCGCCATGTGCGGCGCGAGCCGCAGCACGGTGCGCTGCTCGCCGCCGATGTCGTCCTCGTCGTAGGCGTCGCAGAGGAGCGCGAGCACGGTGCGGCCGACGCCGCCCGCCGGCTCGATCACGTGCGGCACGTACGCGACCTCCTGGTCCTTGAACTCCAGCTTCTGACCCGAGTACTCGGCGTGCTGGCGGAGGTCGAAGTCGCCGCGATTGGCGATCCCCTCGAGCTCGGACCACCCGATTGGATACAGGTACTCGATGTCGCTGGTGGCGCTCGAGTAGTGCGACAGCTCGTCCTCGTCGTGGGGGCGCAGCTTCAGCGACTTCCGGTCGATCCCGAGCGACACGTACCACTCCATCCGCTGCTCCATCCAGTACTCGTGCCATTTCTCCGCCTCCTCCGGCGGCACGAAGAACTCCATCTCCATCTGCTCGAACTCGAGCGTCCGGAAGATGAAGTTGCCCGGCGTGATCTCGTTGCGGAACGACTTGCCCACCTGAGCGATGCCGAACGGCGGCTTCTTGCGCGCGTACTGGAGCGTCGTCTTGAAGTCGAGGAAGATGCCCTGGGCAGTCTCGGGACGGAGGTAGACGGTCGAGCCCGCCTCCTTCACAGGGCCGATCTGCGTCTCGAACATCAGGTTGAACTCGCGCGCCTCGGTGAGGTCGCAGTCCTGGTGCTCCCCCGGCAGCTTCGAGGGCGCGTGGCCGCAGCGGACGTCCGGGTGCTGGGCGGTGCCGTCGCGGGCCTCCTGGAGGTGGTCGGCGCGAAAGCGGCGGTTGCAGGCTCGGCACTCGATCAGCGGGTCGCTGAATCCGGCGAGGTGTCCCGACGCCTCCCAGGTGCGCGGGTGCTGGATGATCGCCGAATCGAGGGCGACGATGTCGTCGCGCTCCTGGATCATCGCTCTCCACCAGGCGCCGATCACGTTGTTCTTCAGGAGGACGCCGTAGTGCCCGTAGTCGTAGGTGTTGGCGATCCCCCCGTAGATCTCGGACGCCGGGAAGATCAGGCCGCGCCGCTTGCAGAGCGCGACGATCTTGTCCATGGTCACCAGGTCGGACATAGGGGCGAGCAGGGTACCGGGGACGGAACTCGCCGCTCTTTACGCGTCTTCATGTGAACGCAATGTGACCATTTGTTCAGTCGTGGGGTACCTTGGAATTGATGGTCGGAATGGCCCTGCGCCCGCTTTCGCATCTCACCGCGTGGATCGTCTGGCACGCGGCGCGGGTATCGCTGCTCGAGGACCTCGACAGCCCCAAGCCGCCGCAGAACGCCTGAGGCGTCCCTCTCTGGCACTCCTATACTGAGAGTGCCATGCCGATTTACGAGTATCGCTGCGAGCGAGGCCACACGTTCGAGGTGATGCAGCGCATGACCGACGAGCCGCTGGAGCTCTGCGAGGAGCACGGAACGCCCGTGCAGCGGGTCTTCCACCCGGTCGCCGTCCACTTCAAGGGCTCGGGCTTCTACAACACCGACTACGGCAAGAAGAAGTCCGGCGCGGCGTCGGAGGGCAAGGGCGAGAGCTCGGGCGGGGACTCGAAGAAGGACCCGCCCAAGAAGGACGACAGCAGCAAGCCCGCCGCAAAGAGCGGCGACTAGTCGCCCTTCAGCAGCTTGTGGACGGCGTCTCGCTTCGAGCCGTCGGAGACGAACAGGTTGCTGCCGTTGCAGCAGGTGGCCTCCAGCACCTCGGTGTCGCTCGAGTTCCCGGTGGCCATGTCCGCGAACAGCGCCATCAGCTGGAAGCCGTTCAGGTCCGACTTGAGCGTGCGCGGCGCGTTCCAGCTCACCCAGGGCAGCCGGAAGAACGTGCTCGGGGACTTGGCCTGCGAGCCGATCGCCGCCAGCACCTCCTGCTGACGTCGAGCGCGGTCCCGGTCGTCCTCGTTGGGCGCGCAGCTGTTCTTGCGCACCCGTGAGTAGCCCAGCGCGCGGCGCCCGTCCAGGTGAATCTCGCCCTTCTTGAAGTGAAGCCCCTTCCAGAAGTTGTCGAACGGCGGCGAGCAGACGCGCGTCTTGTTGTTCACGGTCACGCCGCCGAGCGCGTCGATGAAATGCGGGAACTCCTCGAAGTCGACCTCGACCACGTGGTTGATCTGGAGGCCGTTGCCGAGGAAGTTCTCGAGCGTTTGAATGGTGAGCGCCGGCCCGCCGTAGGCGTATGCGGCGTTCACCTTGCTCACGCCGTGGCCGGGGATGTTCACCTCGACGTCGCGCGGGATCGACAGCTTCCGGACGCTCCCGAAGGCGGAGTGGACGAGCATGATCGTGTCGGAGCGGCCCGGGCCGGACTGCGATTCGTCGATCGAGTCGCCCTTCCGGACGTCGGAGCCGAGCACGAGGATGTTGCTCCCGCTGAAGAGGTTGCCGCTGCTCGAGAGGGCCCGCTCGGTCTCCGGCGACACTCCCGGGCGGGTCTGGGCGCTGATCAGGAAGAGCACCAGCGAGAGGAGCAGCCAGCTGCCGATCGCGATCGCGACCCACTTCGCGACGCGGCCGACCGTGATGTCGCGCCGCCCGCGCGGACGCCGTGGCTCGCCACCGTCGTCGCGGTGCCGGGAGAGCCGCTTTCGGAGCGCCTCGAGGTCGCCACCGCCCGCCCGCGGCCGGCGCCGCGCGCGGTAGACCTTGTATTCCGGGGGGCCGGGAGTGGGGTCGTTCACCCCCCTCTGTATATCTACCGGCCATGCCACCGAGGCGCGTGATCGGGATCGATGCGGGCGGGACCAAGCTTCTCGGGGGTGTCGTCGACCAGGAATTGGTGGTGCATCACAGGGTGCGCCGGACCTGGCGCGGAGCGGATCGCCAGGAGACGCTCGACATCTTCATGGAGGCCGTCGAGGAGGTGCGCGCGGCGGCGCCGGACGTGGAGGCGATCGCGTTCGGAATCCCCGCGCTGGTGGAACTGGAGACCGGCGTGTCGCTCTGGTCGAACCACCTGCCACTCGACGGGGTGCCGTTCCGCGACCTGATGTCCGAGCGCCTGGGCGTGCCGGTGCTCGTGGACAACGACGGCAACGCCTCGATGCTCGCCGAGGCGCGAACCGGGGCGGCCAAGGGCGCCCGGCACGCGGTGATGATCTCGCTGGGCACCGGGATCGGCGGGGGCCTGTGGCTGAACGGCGAGGTGTACCGCGGCGCGTCCGGGCTCGGAGGCGAGATGGGGCACGCGGTGCTCCAGCTGCACGGGCCCGAGTGCCCGGGCGACTGTCCCGGCGTGGGGTGCTTCGAGGCGCTCGTGTCGGGGAACGCCATCGGCCAGGAGGGACTGCGGATCGCCGAGGCGGAGCCCGACTCGGCGCTGGGACGGCGGCTCTCCGCGGAGAAGCGGATCGACGGCGGGATCGTCACGGAGATGGCTCACGACGGCGACCCGCATGCGCGCGAGGTGCTCGGCCTGATCGGGGAGCGGCTCGGGTTCGGGCTGGTGGGCCTCGTGAACACGTTCAACCCGGAGGTGATCGTGATCGGCGGAGGCGCCGCGCGCGGTGGCGACCTCATCCTGGAGCCGGCGCGCGCGGTGATCGCGATGCACGCGCTGCCACCGACGCGCGAGGGCGTTCGCGTCGTGCCCGCCCACTACGGCGACGAGGCGGGAATGGTGGGCGCGGCGCTGATGGCGCTGGACTCGCTGGCGCCATGAGCGGGAGGCTCGTCGTCTGCCCGACGCCGATCGGCAACCTGGAGGACATCACGCTGCGGGTGCTGGCGGCTCTGCGCGAGGCGGACGTGGTGGCCTGCGAGGACACCCGCCGCACGCGCGTGCTGCTCGACCGGTACGGGGTGAAGGCGCGGCTCGTCTCGTACCACGAGCACAACGAGCGGGCGCGTGCCGCGGAGCTGGTGGAGAAGATGCGCGAGGGGGCGGTGGTGGCGCTCGTGTCGGACGCCGGGATGCCGCTGGTGTCGGACCCCGGCTACCTGCTCGTGCGCGCCTGCGTGGCGGCCGGGCTGCCGGTCGAGGTCCTGCCCGGCCCGTCGGCGGCGATCACCGCGCTGGTCGCGTCAGGGCTGCCGGCCGACGAATGGCATTTCCAGGGCTTCCTGCCGCGCAAGAAGGGCGAGCTGCGCGAGGTGCTCGCCGGCGACTCCTCGGCCGCCGCGGGCCACCCGTCGACGCTCGTCGCATTCGAGTCTCCCCGCCGGTTGCCGGCGACTCTGGCGCTGCTGGCCGAGCTCGATCCGGACCGCGAGGTGGCCGTCTGCCGCGAGCTGACGAAGGTCCACGAGGAGATCGTGCGCGGCAGCGCGGCCGAGCTGGCCGCGCGCTACGCGGACGGTCCGCCGAAGGGCGAGATCGTGCTGGTCGTCGCCCCACCGTCCGCGCCCGCATCCGAGGCGCTCGATCCGCGCGCTCTGGACGCCCTCCGCCGGCTTGTAGACGCCGGCGCCCACCCTCGGAAGGCGGCGACGGTCGTGGCCTCTCTGACCGGCACGAGTGCAAACGCGCTGTACCGGGCGCTCGCGTCCGACTGACGAACACGCACCGCCGCGCACCAGCGCGCACGCCTCGGTGACGCGCCCGGCCGGTCGCGTGCTCGGCGCTCGTACGGTCGGCCGATGCGCCGATTCGTCCCGCCCCTCATCGCGTCCCTCGCCCTCACCGCATTCTTCGCGGTCGCCCCTCCCGCCCGCGCCGGGTGGGTCTGGCCGGTCACCGGAGACGTCATCACCCCGTATCGCAACGGAACAGATCCCTACGCAACGGGACAGCACCGAGGCATCGATATCGCCGCACCGGTGGGGGCGCCGGTCGTCGCGGCGGCCGGCGGCGCGGTCCGGTTCGCCGGCACCGCCGGCTCCTCGGGCCTGACGATCGGGATCCGCACGACCGACGGGTACGACACCTCCTATCTCCACCTCTCGTCGCTAGCCGTGCGCGCGGGCGCCCAGGTGTCCGCGGGCGAGCGGATCGGCGCGGTCGGAACGACCGGCCTCCGGTCGGCAACCGCCCCGCACCTTCATTTCGGAGTGCGTGACGCGGGCACCCGCCACGACTACCACGACCCACTGGCCTTCCTGCCGCCACCACCGCCGCCCGCTCGCGCACCCGACCCACCGCCTGAACCGGTCACCGCGCCACAGCCCGCGCCACCGGCAGCAGCCCCCGTGGTCCACCCACGCCCGCGACCGGTCGTCCTCCGTCGGCCCACACATGCGCCGCGAGCGGCGCCACGCCCGGACGTGGTCCCGCGCCCGCAGCTGATCCCGCGCCCGCGCCGGCACCTCGCACCCATTCCGCGAGCGGCGCCGCGCCCGCGAGTCGCTCCGCGCCCGCGACCCGTCGCACTCCCGCGGCATGTGCCCCGAGTGGCCCTCCACCTGAGCCGGGAACCCGGGCCGCACTCTCCGGAACAGCCGGGGCGTCAGCCGCAGACGGTCAGCTTGCCCCGGCCGGCCGCACCGGCCGCGACACGGCCACGTACGAGCCCCGGCATCGGTTGGGTGGCGGCCTGTGCCGGCCTGCTCCTGGCCGCCGCTCTCCTCGGGTTCGCGGAGGATGGCCGCCGCGCTGCCGGCCGGACGGGTTCCCGCCTGTGGCGGGCGCTGCCTCTCCCGAGCAGGCGCTGAATCGCGCCGGTCCGGTGCGGGCGGCGCGGGTAGAGTCGATGCCGGATGTCGTACTACGTGACCACGCCCATCTACTACGTCAACGGCGAGCCTCATCTCGGGCATGCCTATACGACGATCGCGGCCGACGTTCTCGCTCGGCACATGCGCCAGCGCGGGGAGGACGTGTTCTTCCTCACGGGCACCGACGAGCACGGCGAGCCGGTCGCGCAGGAGGCCGAGAGGCTCGGCATCACGCCGCGCGAGTTGGGCGACAAGAACGCCGTCCGGTTCAAGGAGCTCGCGGCGCGGATGAATGTCACGAACGACTTCTTCATCCGCACAACCGACCCCGAGCACATGGCGAAGGTCGCCGAGGTCGTGCAGCAGATCCACGACAACGGTCACGTGTATGCCGGGAGCTACGAGGGGTACTACTGCCCCCGCTGCGCCGACTTCAAGACCGAGGCCGAGCTCGAGGAAGGCCACCGCTGCCCGATCCACAAGATCGAGCTCCAGATCGAGAAGGAGGACAACTGGTTCTTCCGGCTGTCCACCTTCCAGGAGCCGCTCGAGCGGTTGTACGCGGATCGGCCCGGATTCGTCACGCCACAGAACCGCTACAACGAGGCGCTCGCGTTCATCAAGAGCGGCCTTCGCGACGTCTCGCTCTCGCGCGCCAGGCTGAAGTGGGGAGTGCCGGTGCCCTGGGACGAGTCGCAGGTGATCTACGTCTGGATCGACGCGCTCCTCAACTACTACACGGCGCTGAGCTACGCCCGCCCCGGCGAGGACCTCACCGACAGGTTCTGGCCCGCCACCGTCCACCTGATCGGCAAGGACATCCTCAAGTTCCACGCGGTGATCTGGCCGGCGATGCTGATGGCGGCCGGCATCGAGGTGCCCGAGAAGGTCGCCATCCACGGCTATCTGCTGCTCGGCGAGCACAAGATGTCCAAGTCGCTCGGCAACGTGATCGAGCCGTTTCACGTCGCCGACGTCTACGGGCCCGACGCCCTGCGCTTCTACGTGCTCCGCGAGGTGAGCTTCGGGGCGGACGGCGAGGTGTCGCCGGAGGGCTTCGAGACGCGCTACACGACCGAGCTCGCCAACGAGTACGGCAACCTTGCGAGCCGCACGCTGGCGATGATCGAGCGCTACCGCGACGGGGTGGTGCCGAGCGCCGAGCCGCCGGCGGAGCTGGCGGCCGAGTTCGACGGGATCGCGGATGCCGTCAAGCGGCACATCGACGAGGTGGAGCTCACAGCCGGGCTCGACGAGATCTGGCGCCGGATCAAGCGGCTGAACCGGTACGTCCAGGACGAGGAGCCCTGGCAGCTCTCCAAGGACGACGCTGAGGCGGACCATCTCGACCAGGTGCTGTACACGCTCGCCGAGGGCCTCCGAGTGGTGTCCGTGCTGCTCCAGCCGTTCATGCCCGGCTCGGCGGAGCGGCTGCTCGCGGCGCTCGGCCGGGAGGAGCTCGGGCTCGACGGCGCCGCGCTGGGCGCGGCGGAGGGTGGCGCCAAGGTCGGCGAGCTCGGCCAGCTCTTCCCGCGGGTCGAGGCCGAGGCGCCGGCCGCCTGAGACCAAGCCGGTGATCGACAGCCACTGCCACCTCGACTACTGCGAGCCGCCCGTGGCCGAGCTCGTCGGGCGGGCGCGGGCCGCGGGCGTCGATCGGATGGCCACGGTGGCCACGAACGGAGAGGCGATCCGGCATGCGCTCACCGCCGCCGAGGACCACGACGAGGTCGTGGCGATCGTCGGGCGCCACCCGCATGAGACGGCCGGCTTCGACGGCCTCGCGCTCGAGGAGATCGACCGCGCGGCGGCCCATCCACGGGCACGGGCGATTGGCGAGACCGGTCTCGACTACTACCGCGACCACGCGCCGCGCGACGACCAGCGGCGCGCCTTCGAGGGGCAGCTCGAGCTCGCGGCGCGCACTCGGCTCCCGGTGGTGATCCACACCCGCGCGGCGGAGGACGACACGTTCGCGATCCTGCGCGAGCACGCCGGCTCGCCGCCGATAGTGGTGATGCACTGCTTCTCCGCGCCCGACCGTCTCGACGAGTGCGTCGAGCGCGGCTACATGTGCTCGTTCGCCGGCAACGTCACGTATCCGAAGGCGACCGATCTCCAGGAGGCCGCTCGCCGGGTGCCGGCCGAGCTGCTCCTGGTGGAGACCGACTCGCCATACCTGGCGCCCCAGCCGGTGCGCGGCAAGCCCAACGAGCCGGCAAACGTGACCCACACCGCGCGCTTCGTGGCCGAGCTGCGGGGCGTCCCGTATGAGGAGCTCGAGAGCTCGGTGGCCGCCAACTTCGAGCGCGTCTTCGGCGCGTGAGCGAGCCGCGCCAGGCCAGCCTCCGGCGGCTGCGGTCGTTCGGCGTCCGGCCGAATCGCGAGCTGGGCCAGAACTTCCTGATCGACGACAACATCCTGCGCGTGATCGGCGACGCGGCCGAGCTGGACACGGACGACGTCGTGCTCGAGGTGGGGGGCGGGCTCGGCGTGCTGTCCGAGTACCTCGCGCCGCGGGTCGCGCACCTGCACGTGGTGGAGGTGGACCGGTCGCTGGAGGAGCCGCTCCGCGACGCGCTCGGCGAGGCGCTCGGCCCGGCCGGCAACTCGACCCTCCACCTCGCGGATGCGGTGAAGATGGATTTCGCGGAGCTGAAGCCGGCTCCGAACAAGGTCGTGGCGAACCTGCCGTACGGCGTGGCGGCGACCGTGCTGCTCAAGTCCATCGCCGAGCTGGGCGGCGCGGAGCTGTGGGTGGCGATGGTGCAGCGCGAGGTGGCCGACCGGCTGGCGGCCGCGCCCGGCGGCAAGAGCTACGGGGCGACGTCGGTGATCGCCCAGCTCTCGTGCGAGGTGCGGTTCCTCCGCAAGGTGCCCCGGACGGTCTTCTACCCGGAGCCGAACGTGGACTCGGCGCTTCTCGTGCTGCGCAGGCGCGCACAGGCCGCGTCCGCCGAGCTGGTCGCGCTCGTGCACGCCGGGTTCGCCCACAGGCGAAAGGCGCTGGCGGGCTCGCTCGCGCTGACGCCCGGCGCGGCGGACGACATGCGAGCAGCGACCCGCGCCGCTGTCGAGGAGCTCGGCCATCCGCCGGACGTGCGCGCCGAGCGGCTTCCGCCGGAGGACTGGCCGCGGCTGGCCGCCGCGCTCGGCCCCGAACGGCTCGCCGATCTGCGGCCGCGCTAGCCCTACTCTCAGGCCGGTGGTTCGCGAGCTCGCCTACGCAAAGCTCAACCTCGTCCTCCACGTCGGTTCGCGGCGCGACGACGGCATGCACCCGGTGTGCTCGCTCGTCGCGTCGATCGACCTTGCCGACGAGGTAATCGCCGAGCCGAAGCAGTCGGGCGAGGACACCGTCGAGTGCGAGGGCGTTTCCGGCCACAACCTGGCCGCTCGCGCGCTCGCCGGGTTCCGCTCGCGCGCCGGAAGGGAGCTCCCGCCGCTCGCGATCACGATCAGGAAGCGGGTGCCGGTTGCGGCCGGGCTCGGCGGCGGCAGCGCCGACGCTGCCGCCGCTCTCCGGATCGCCAACGAGCTCGCGGGACACCCGCTGGAACGCGAGGAGCTTGTGCGCATCGCCGCCGGCCTCGGCTCGGACGTCCCGAGCCAGCTCGACCCTCGGCACGCGCTGGTGCAGGGAGCGGGCGAGCGCGTCGAGCCGGTGGACCTCCCATCGCTCGCGGCGGTGCTGATCGCCGACGCCGAGGGCCTCTCCACGGCCGCTGTATATGCCGAGTTCGACCGCCTGGATTCCGCCCGCGAGGCCCTGGATCCTGACCCCCTTCAGCGCCTGAGCGGATCGAGCGCCGCGGAGCTGGCGAGGTCGATCGACAACGATCTGCAGCAGTCCGCGCTATCGCTCCGCCCTGACCTTCAGGAGCGGCTCGACGCCCTCGTGGCCGCCGGCGCGCTCGGTGCCGCGGTCAGCGGTTCGGGGCCCACATGCTTCGGGCTGTTCGCCGACCGCGCCGCCGCTGAGCGGGCGGCAGAGCGGCTGCCCGGTGCGCTCGTGACAGAGCTGCGCTGACGTACCCTCCGCGGTCATGTCGGCTCGGGAGATGGTCGCCGCGGTGGTCGCCGTGCTCGTCGCGGCGTACGTCGTCTGGCGCTGGCGCCGGCTGAGCTTCGAGCGAAAGGCGCTCGGGGTCGTGGCGGTCCTCGGGCTCGCGATCTATGCGAGCGGCGTCCTCTCGGCGCTGCCGGACCCGAAGCAGATCATCGAGGACGTAGCCGGGACGCTCGGGGCGTGGACTTACGTGGTGGTCGGCGTCGCGGCGTTCCTCGAGACCGGCGCCTTCGTGGGGCTGATCGCGCCCGGCGAGACGATCGTGATCGCCGCCGGCGTGATCGCGGGCCAGGGCGAGATCGAGCTGATTCCCCTGATCGGCATCGTCTGGACCTGCGCCGTGCTCGGCGACACCACGAGCTTCTACATCGGCCGCCGGCTCGGCCGCGCGTTCCTCGAGAAGCACGGCCCACGGGTGAAGATCACGCACGAGCGGCTCGAGCAGGTCGAGGGCTACTTCGACCGGCACGGCGGCAAGACCATTCTGATCGGCCGCTTCATCGGCCTCGTGCGCGCCCTCGCGCCGTTCATCGCCGGCTCCTCCGGGCTCGCCTTCCGGCGCTTCATCCCCTACAGCGTCGTCGGCTGCGGCGCCTGGGCCACGCTCTTCTGCGTCCTCGGGTACATCTTCTGGCGCTCGTTCGAGAAGGTCCAGCACCTAGTCGGCCAGGCGCTGTTCGGCTTCGCGGTCACCGTCGCCGTGATCGTCGGCGTGGTCACGGCGTATCGCCGGCGCGAGGAGATCGGCGCCTGGCTCGAGGCGCACCGCGAGCACCCGCTGATCAAGCCGCTGTTCGTGATCGGCAGGCCGTTGTACCGCTGGCTCGTCCGGCCGCTGGTGCGCGTGTTCGCGCCGCCCGCTCGCTTCGTGGGCAACCGGCTCATGCCAGGGCAGCTCGGGCTCGAGCTCACGACGCTCGTGGCCGTCGCCGGGGTGGGCGCGTACTTCTTCGTCGCCTACCTCGTCCACTTCTCCCAGAGCTTCTCGCCCACTCCGCTCGACAACGACCTGCTCGACCTCGCCGACCGGCTCTACAACGAGATGCTCGTCGACGTCGCGAAGGTGGTCACGAGCCTGGGCGCCCTCCCGACGGTGATCGCGTTGGTGGTGGCCACGAGCGTGCTGCTCGTGGTGCGCCGGCGCTATCCCGAGGCGCTCCTGCTCGTGGTCGGGATGGCGATCGTCTACGTCGCCGTGGATGTCACGAAGGCCGCGATCGACCGACCGCGGCCCACAGGGTCGCTCGTGGAGACGACCGGCTCGGCATATCCGAGCGGCCACGCCGCGTACGCGACGGCGTGGGTGGCCGCCGCGGTGGTCCTCACGCGGCGGTTGCGCCTGGTCACGAGCGGGACGCTCGTGTTCGTCGCGCTCGGGATAGCGGCGGTGGTCGGCGTGACGCGCGTCTACCTGCGCGCACACTGGTGGTCCGACGTCGCCGGCGGATGGGGTCTCGGAGCCGCCGTGTTCGCGCTGCTCGGCGCGATCGTCCTTGTCGTCGAGCACATTCGCCACAATGGGGACGGCTGATGGGGAGCGTCGACCTGTCCACCACCGAGATCGTCTTCGTCCTGGCGGGCGCGCTCACGCTTGCCTGCTACGTGGCTCTGATCCTCATCCCGGCGACTCGCTGCTACGGGCGCGTCTGGGAGAAGTGCGCCGCCGGCGTGCTCACGCTGTACGTGCTGGGCACGATGCTCGGGATCGGAGCGGCCATCGGGTTCCTGATCGTCTGGTCGTACGACACCTACGCCTGATGTCCACCCAGCAGCGCCCATTCCTCGAGGCTCTCGATGAGGTCTCGGACGCGGTCGAGTCGGGTTCCGGCCTTCCCGCGGTCGCGCGTGCGGCCGGCAGGGCCCTCGACGCGAGCGTGATCGTGCTCGACACGGGGAGCAGCGTGCTGGCCGTGGCGTGCGCGTCGCCGGAGGACGAGCGCGCGGTGATGGCCGGCGAGGCCGGCACCGAGACGGTCGAGCTGCGGGTCGCCGATGCCGAGGTGGGACGGCTGCGGTACCGGCCGCGCGGCGAGGCGCCGCCCGCCGCGCTGCTGCGCCTGGTCGGCAACCTGATCGGGCTGGAGCTCGAGCGCTCGCGCGCGCCCGAGCGCGCCACCGAGGCGGCGGTCGGCGACTTCATCCAGGATCTGCTGGGCCGCCGCATCACGGACCGCGAGAACATCGTGGCGCGGGCGGGCGAACTGGGCTGCGACCTCGCCGAGGGCGCGACCGCGATCGTGGTGCGCGCGCGGCCACAGGGTCCCGAGGAGGGCGACTGGCGCGCGCGCGTCCTGACGCTTGCCGAGCGCGGAGCGCGCGCGATCGAACGCGGCGCGCTTGCGGCCCTGGCGGAGCCGGGCTGGTCCCGCCACGGAGCGGGCGGTCCGAACGACGGCGCCGGCCTACTCGCCGAGCGCGAGCTCGTGATCCTCGTCCCCGGCGGCGACCGGTCGGTGGGCCGCCGCGCGGCGACCGCCGTCCTGAACGAGCTGGAGTCGAACCTGCCGGGCTTCGTGGTGACGGTCGCGCGGAGCCGCCATACCGCCGAGCCGGCCGACGTGCATCGCGCCGGCGCCGAGGCACTGCTCGCCGCGAACGTGGCCGAGGCCCGCGGCCTCGAGGAGCTCTCGTTCGAGGAGACGGGCGCCTACCGCCTCCTCTTGCCCGCGATGGCGGAGGACCCCCGCGAGCTGCAGGGCTTCTACGAGGAGACCGTGGCGAAGCTGGCCACATACGACGACCAGTACGAGACCGAGCTGGTCCGCACCCTCGAGACGTTCCTCGACGCCGACGGCAACGTGGCGAAGACCTCCGAGAAGCTCTTCACCCACCGCCACACCATTCGCTACCGGCTCGAACGGGTGAAGGAGCTAACCGGCCTCGACGTGAACTCGACCGACGGCCGCGAACGCCTCAGCCTGGGCCTGAAGGCAATGCGAGTCCTGGGCATCGTGCCCCCAGGCGGCCCCGCCTCCGAAAAGGGGAGCGAAGCCGGCCGGGTGCCGAACCAGCGCAAGCCCCGCTAGTCCACTGCGACGGTGGTACCGTCGCGAGAAAGCAATTGGGGAGTGGGGTAATCGGCGGCCCGGACGGCTTTGGCCCGTCAAGACCCGGTTCAAATCCGGGCTCCCCAGCTGAGAATCTGTCCGATGCCTACGCGAACATACGTTCGCTATGCCACCGCGAGGCCCGAGATATACAGAGGCCCAAGCGCGGGAGGCCGTGGCCGACTCGTTGTCGTATGCCGAAGCGCTTCGCCGACTTGGGATGCGGGCAGCCGGCGGTAATCATCTGACGCTTCAGAAGTACGTGAAGATCTGGGGCATTCCGACGGATCACTTCGATCCGCTCTTTGCCCAGCGACGACAACTGCTCCGGCGAGACGTCACACCGCTCGAAGAGATCCTGGTCGAGCACTCGCATTACTCTCGTGGCAGCCTCAAGAGACGTCTCTACGCGACTGGCCTGAAGCAGCGGAGGTGCGAGCTCTGCGGACAAGGCGAGGAGTGGCGCCGTCGACGCATGGCGCTGATCCTCGACCACATCAATGGAGTCGCCACGGACAACCGCATCGAGAACCTGCGGATCGTGTGCCCCAACTGTGCCTCGACGCTTGACACGCACTGCGGCCGGAACCTTCGGTTGATAGAGGACCGGACGTGCGAAGAATGTGGGGCCAGGTATCGGCCCAGCCGAGTCGAGCAGCGGTTCTGCTCGCTCCACTGCGGCCAGCACCACGAGCGGCCGCTCACCCGTATACCTCGGCCCGAGCGCCGCAAGGTGCCACGACCGACATACGAACAGCTGAAGGAGGACCTCTCGCACATGAGCTGGGTCGCGGTCGGACGCAAGTACGGCGTCAGCGACAACGCTGTGCGGAAATGGATGCGGTGGTACAGGCGGGACGCGGAGGCCGCCTGAGGGTCCCGGCGTCGGTACCCTCATCCATCCATGGCGGCGCCTTTCACGGTCCTCATCATGGCCGCTGGCCAGGGCACTCGGATGCTTTCCGATGTTCCGAAGGTGCTTCATCGAATTGCCGGTAGGACGCTTGTCGAGTGGGTCGTGGATGCCGCCAGGGAGGCTGGTGCCGAGCGGATCGTGGCCGTGGTGAGGCCGGGTGACGGGGTGGCCGAGGGCCTTCCGGACGGCGTCGAGGTCGTCGAGCAGACCGATGGGGAGGGCACAGGCTCGGCCGTGCTCGCCGCTCGCGCCGCCGTCCTCCGCGACGGAGGTGCGCCGGAGGGTGGCGACCCGGCGTCCGTGGTCGTCCTGTCCGCGGACCAGCCGCTCATCACCGGCGCACAGCTCGTGGGACTCCTGGAGGAACACGATCGCCAGGGCGCGGTCGCCACGCTTCTGACCACCGACCGGATCGATCCGGCCGGCTTCGGGCGGATCGTCCGCGACGGCGAGGGCCACGTCGAGCGCATCTTCGAGACGAAGCACACCGAGGGCCTGTCCAAGGACGAGCTCGCCGCCCGAGAGGTCAATCTCGGCACCTACGTCTTCGACGCCAACACGCTGTTCGAGGCGCTCGACCAGGTCGGGCTCGAGCGCGACGAGCGCTACCTCACCGGTGTGTTCCCGGTGATCCGGAAGAACGGCGGCACGGTCGCCGCGCACATGACCGACGACGCCGACGCGGCGATCGGCGTCAACGACCGGGTCGGCCTGATGAATGCCGAGGAGGCGGTCCAGCGGCGCCTGATCGAGCGGCACGCCCGCGCTGGTGTCACGTTCCTGCAACCGAGCACAACGAGACTCGAGGCAGCGGTGACGATCGGTCGCGACACGGTAATCGGGCCCGGCACGGTGCTCGAGGGCAGCACGTCCATCGGCGAGCGCTGCGAGGTCGGCCCATACGCGGTCCTCCGTGACACCGCGCTCCACAACGACGTCAAGGTCGGCCCATTCGCGTCCCTCCGGCCCGGCACGGTGGTGCGCGACGGCGCCAAGGTCGGCACCTTCGTCGAGATCAAGAACTCGGACATCGGCGCCGGCTCGAAGGTGCCACACCTCTCCTACATAGGCGACACCGACGTCGGCGAGGGCACGAACCTCGGCGCCAGCACCATCACCGCTAACTACGACGGCAGGCAGAAGCACCGCACGAAGATCGGAAAGAGCGTGAAGACGAGCATTCACACGTCGCTGATCGCGCCCCTGCACGTCGGTGACCGGGCGTACACTGGCGCCAGCTCGGCGATCACCGAGGACGTCCCGGACGGCGCCCTGGCGATCGCGCGAGAGAAACAGAAGAACATCGAGGGTTACGCGGACCGCAAGGAGCAGGAGGACTCGCAGAAATGAGCAGGCTCCTCGAGCCCACGGAGGCGCCCACCGGCGCCCGCAGCGTCTCGGCCACCTACGAGAAGCGCCTGATGCTCACGGCCGGGCGCGCCAGCATGGAGCTGGGCGGCAAGATCGCCGGGAAGCTAGGCGTCGAGCCGATCGATGCCGGCCTCAAGACGTTCCCCGACGGCGAGGTGTACTGCCGCTACCAGGAGTCCATCCGCGG
>JBEVKE010000045.1:0-11214 GCA_040509835.1 Thermoleophilaceae bacterium | reverse complement strand
TCAAGTCCGCGACCTTCATCGCTCGCGGCGAGAACGCCTACGGGCTGTTCAGCGCCGAGAAGGGAGTGCACCGGCTGGTTCGGATCTCGCCGTACGACGCGCAGTCGCGCCGCCACACCGCGTTCGCGGGAGTCGAGGTCGCGCCGCTCGTTGAAGACGCCGTCGAGGTGGCGATCGAGCCCGACGACATCCAGATCGACACCTACCGCGCGTCGGGGGCCGGCGGCCAGCACGTGAACAAGACCGACTCGGCCGTGCGGATCACGCACAGGCCGTCCGGCATCGTCGTGCAGTGCCAGAACGAGCGCTCCCAGTCCGCGAACAAGGACACCGCGATGAAGATGCTGAAGGCGAAGCTGATCGAGCAGGAGGAGCGCCGCCGCCAGGAGGAGATCGCGAAGGAGAAGGGGGAGGCCCAGGACGTGGGCTGGGGCTCTCAGATCCGCTCCTACGTGCTGCACCCCTACACGATGGTCAAGGACCACCGCACGAACGTGGAGGTCGGCAACGCCCAGGGCGTCCTGGACGGCGACCTCGACGAGTTCGTGCGCGCGGAGCTACTCCGCCGAGCCGGAAACGGCGCCGCCGCCTAGGGTCGGCTCGCCGGGCTCCTCGAGCTCCTCGAGCACGCCCAGCAGCTGGCCGACGCGGCACACGAGCAGCCGCTCCTCCTCGATCTCCACCCACACGCCCGCGCTCCCGGGGAACACGACGTGGTCGCCGGGCGCCACCGGCATCTTGATGCCGACGCCGCTCCACCAGTCGAGCCCCGGCCCGACCGCCAGCACGATCCCGTGCTGAGGCGGCGTCTCATGCTCGCCCGGCGGCAGGAGCAGCCCTGACCGGCGAACCCGGTCGGGGTCGAGCTCCTTGATGACCACCTGGTCGAAGAGCGGCCTGAGCTGCTGCTTCACGTCCCCAACGATATTCGGCGCGCTAGCGGACCCGCTTGACCGTGAGCTTGTAGTCGAGCGTCTCGCCGCCGGTCACGTTGTCTATGAAGGGCAGGGTGTGGACCGATCCCGAGACCGTCACGTGCTTCCCCCGGCCGAGCCGCTTCACCGCCTTGACTCGGAGCTTCGTGGCCGGCGACTCCGTCCCGAGCAAGGTGCGGGCGCCGAGCTCGTCGTCGTCGCCGCAGTCGATGGCCCCCTCGGCGCGGTTGTAGTAGAGCTGGTACTTGCCCCTGTTCGGGAGCAGCGCGTACTCGCCGCCGGACCTGCGGGTTGCGGCGGAGAGGAACTTGCAGGTGAGTGTCTTGTGCTCGGGGGTGAATGAGCAGACGCTCGGGTCGGGCGGGAACGGATCGCTCGGGTCGACGCTGTAGCCGCCGGAGGTGTCGACCGTGTACGAGGCGGCGGGCGAGCCCAGACGCGCCTTGAAGATGAGCCGCGAGTACGAGGCCACCGGGGCGGCGCCGGCGCGCGGGGACAGGCTCCCCGAAGCGGTGAAGTGCTGCGTCTCCGAGGCGCTTCCGACACAGCCGCCCGGCGGGGGCAGATCACGGGTGGAGGTCAGGTCACTCTTGACGCTCCCGGTCAGCGAGACGCTGTAGAGCTTCGGCTTGGCAGCGAAGGCTGCCGGCGCGAAGACGGTGACTCCGATGACGGCCAGTGCGGTGCCGCGGAGGATTCGCATGGTCTGCACCTGTGCCGGGTCCAGACTCATCCTGATCCCCGGCGCAGGCGGCGTCAAGGAGCATCGCGCACGGGCCGCGTAGCATGGGCTTATGGCCGATGAGGCTCGCGCTCCCGACCCACGCACTGCGCCGCCGCCGCCCGATCCGAAGCGCGGAAACCTGAGGGTGAGCGGCGCGCCGCAGCGGCAGCCGATGATCCCCTGGAGCCCGCGCCGCTTCATCGCGATCCTGCTCGGGCTGTTCATCCTGAACTGGCTGATCGTGGCGGTGTTCGCGCCGCCCCAGAACAAGATCAAGGTTCCGTACAACCCGACCTTCCTCACACAGGTGCGGGGCGGGAACGTCGAGGAGATCTCGGCCAGCGGCAACACGATCAAGGGCGACTTCAAGAAGAAGGTCACCTACAAGGGCGACTCGGCGACCCGCTTCGAGACCGAGATTCCGATCTTCGCCAACCGGCAGCAGCTCTCGAGCCTGCTGGAGACGCAGAACGTCACGATCAACGCCGAGCCGCCGAACGAGCGCTCGCTGCTGCAGACGCTCCTGTTCAGCTTCGGCCCGACGATCCTGCTCGTGCTCCTGTTCGTCTGGTTCGCGCGGCGCGCGGCCGGCGCGGCGGGTGGCGGTGGCGTGCTTGGCCAATTCGGCCGCAGCCGGGCGCGGCGCGTGGAGTCATCTACGCAGGACGTGAACTTCAACGACGTGGCCGGCATCGAGGAGGCCGAGCAGGAGCTCGCCGAGGTGGTGGACTTCCTGAAGAACCCGGACAAGTACCGCCGCCTGGGCGCTCGCATCCCGCGCGGCGTGCTGCTCGCCGGGGCGCCCGGGACCGGCAAGACGCTGCTCGCGCGGGCCGTGGCCGGCGAGGCGGGCGTGCCGTTCTTCTCGGCGTCGGCATCCGAGTTCATCGAGGCGATCGTGGGCATCGGCGCCTCGCGCGTGCGCGACCTCTTCCAGCAGGCCAAGGAGGCCGCGCCCGCGATCATCTTCATCGACGAGCTCGACGCGATCGGGCGCTCGCGCGGCGGCGCGGGCGCGCTCGTCGGCCACGACGAGCGCGAGCAGACGCTCACACAGTTCCTGACCGAGATGGACGGCTTCGACTCGGACGCGAACGTGATCGTGCTCGGCGCGACCAACCGCCCCGAGGTGCTGGATCCCGCCCTGCTGCGGCCCGGACGGTTCGACAGGCGCGTCTTCGTCCAGTCGCCCGACGCGGCCGGCCGCGCGGCAATCCTGCGCGTGCACACCCGCTCGGTCCCGCTCGCCGACGACGTGGACCTCGACCGGCTGGCATCGAGCACGCCGGGGATGGTGGGCGCCGACCTGGCGAACCTGGTGAACGAGGCGGCGCTCCTGGCCGCTCGCCGCGGGCACGACAAGGTGCAGTACCCGGACTTCACGGAGGCGCTCGAGAAGATCATCCTCGGCGCCGAGCGGAACGTGCTGATCTCCCACCAGGACCGCCGCCGGATCGCCTACCACGAGGGCGGCCACGCCATCGTCGGCATGCTCACGCCAGGTGCCGACCCCGTGCGAAAGGTGTCGATCATCCCGCGCGGGCAGGCGCTGGGCGTGACGCTGTCCACGCCCGACGACGACCGCTTCAACTTCTCCGAGCAGGAGCTGCGGGCGAAGATCCGCGTGTCGGCCGGCGGGCGGGCGGCGGAGTTGATCGTGTTCGGCGAGGCCACAACGGGGGCCGAGTCCGACATCCAGCAGGTCACGCGCATCGCGCGCGGGATGGTGGAGCGCTGGGGCATGAGCGAGAAGGTCGGCTTCCTGACCGTCGCGCAGCAGGACGGTCAGAGCCCGCTGCTCCCCGGCGCCGAGCCGGTCTCGGAGGCGACTCAGGAGCTGATCGACACCGAGGTGCGCCGGATCGTGGACGAGGAGATGGAGATCACCGAGCAGCTCCTCAGCGACAACCGGGAGCGGCTCGACTCGCTTGCCGAAGCGCTGCTCGAGCGAGAGACGCTGGACGAGGCCGACGCCTACGCCGCCGCCGGCGTGGAGCGCGACGCGGTCGCCGCCCGATGACAGCTGTGATCGACATCGCCCTCTCCGAGGACATCGGGGAGGGCGACCTGACTACGCGCGCCGTCGTGCCGGACGGCGCTCAGGCGAAGGCACGCATCAGCCAGAAGGCGCCTGGGGTGATCGCCGGTGTGCGTGTGGCGGAGAGCACCTTCCTGCGCATCGATCCAGAGCTCGTGTTCGTCATGCACTGCCCGCAGGGAAAGTGGCGCGAGGCGGGCGCCGTGGCCGAGATCTCCGGCTCGGCCGCGTCGATCCTCACGGCCGAGCGGGTGGCGCTGAACTTCCTCGGCCACCTCTCAGGGGTCGCGACGCTCACGGCCCACTACGTCCGCGCCGTCGAGGGAACGGGAGTGCAGATTCTCGACACCCGGAAGACGATGCCTGGGCTGCGCGCGCTTGAGAAGGAGGCCGTGAGGATCGGCGGTGGTGTGAGCCACCGGAGCGGGCTGTTCGACGCGATGCTCGTGAAGGAGAACCACGCGAAGCTGGCCGGGGGGGTCGGCGAAGCCGGGCGCCGGGCTGTGGAGGCTGCCGGGTCCGGCGTCATGGTCGAGGTCGAGTGCCGGACGCTCGACGAGGTCCGGGAGGCACTGGACGCGCGGATCGGCCGGATCCTGCTGGACAACATGAGCACCGAGGAGCTGCGGCAGGCGGTGGAGCTGGCCGGGGGTCGCGCCGAGCTCGAGGCGTCCGGTGGGATCACACTCGACACCGTCCGCGAGGTGGCCGAGGCCGGCGTCGATTACATCAGCGTCGGCGCCCTGACCCACTCGGCGCCCGCGCTCGACGTCAGCCTGCTGCTCGAGCCGCTGTAGGCGGGCGGAACACCGCGAACGGGTCGGTCACGGACAGCTCACGCGAGCTGAAGCGGTACACCGCGGCAGGGCGGCCTCCGCCGGGGCCGGACGATCGGCGCTCGCCGGTCGGCTCCAGCACACCGCGGCGCTCCAGCACGCGGCGGAGATTCGTCGGATCGACGGGATAGCCGAGCGCGGCCGTGTAGATCGCCGCCAGCTCGGACATGGTGAACGTCGCCGGCGCGAGCGCGAAGCCGATGTTCGTATAGGACAGCTTGGCCCGCAGCCGCTCGCGGCCGGCGAGCACGATCGGGCCGTGGTCGAAGGCCAGCTCCGCCGGCAGGTCGTCGACCGCGTGCCAGGCGGTATCCGGCGGAAGCTCCGGGTCCATGCCGCGCGGCACGAGGCCCAGATACGCGGTGGCGAGCTGCCACTCGCCCGGGTGGCGGCCCGGGTCGCCGACGGTCTCGAGCTGCTCGAGCCAGGACAGCTCGCCCACGTCCACCTTCCGCGCGAGCTGGGACCGGATCGAATCGTCGAGGGCGTCGCCCGGCTCCAGGTAGCCGCCCGGGAGCGACCACGCGGCCTCGAAGGGCGGCCGCCCGCGCTGCCAGAGCAGCACGCAAAGCGAGTTGCCGCGCACCTGGAGCACTACCCCCAGCGTCACATGGGTGGGGCTGGTATGCTGATCCGGCATAGGTTTTCGATTGTAAGGCAAAAACTGGCCATGAAGCCCATCGAACTCCCGACACTCGCGCCGCCCGGTCCGGCTGCGCTCAGCCCCGAGGACGTCACGCACATGGCCGCCGAGGTGCGCGCCCTCGCCGAGGAGCGCAACGCGGTCATCCTCGCCCACAACTACCAGGTGCCCGAGGTGCAGGACGTGGCCCACTTCGTGGGCGACTCGCTCGGCCTGTCGCGCCGGGCGGCCGACACGGACGCCGACGTGATCGCGTTCTGCGGCGTCCACTTCATGGCCGAGACCGCCTCGATCCTGTCACCGGGCAAGACCGTCCTTCTGCCAGACCTCGACGCCGGCTGCTCGCTCGCCGACTCGATCACCGCCGCTGAGCTGCGCGCGTGGAAGGCCGAGCACCCGGGCGCGATCGTGGTGATGTACGTGAACACCACGGCCGAGGTCAAGGCCGAGACCGACTACTGCTGCACGTCCGCCAACGCCGTGCAGGTCGTGGAGCACATCTACCGCGAGCACGGGGAGGACACGGAGATCCTGTTCGGCCCCGACATGTGGCTGGGCGCCTACGTGGAGCGCACGATCGGGAAGCGGATGCAGGTGTGGGACGGCGAGTTCCACGTGCACGCGGGTATCCGACCCGCCGACATCTCGGCCGTCCGGGCGGCGCACCCCGACGCCGAGTTCATGATCCACCCCGAGTGCGGCTGTACCACCCAGGTCATGGAGTACGTGGCGTCCGGCGATGTGGACCCTGAGCGCACGCACATGCTCTCCACGGGCGGAATGCTGCGGTTCGCGCACGACTCGGATGCGGACACATTCATCGTTGCCACTGAGACGGGCATGCTGCATCCGCTCGAGAAGGAGAACCCGGGCAAGGAGTTCATCCCGGCGAACCGCGCGGCGGCGTGCCGGTACATGAAGATGATCACGCTGCCGAAGCTGCGCGACGCCCTGCGCGACCTGCGGCCGGTGGTGAAGGTCGATCCGGAGCTCGCGGCACGCGCCCGGGTGCCGATCGACCGGATGGTCGCGATCGGCTAGTTGTCCGGCATGCCGGAGCCGTCCAGCGGCTCTGGCTCGGGGAGGTCGTCGGTCCCGCCGCCCGGGCCCGAGTTCCCTCCGCCCCCGTCGGGCTCGGTCGGATCGTCGCGGGCGTGCGTGGGCTCGCTGATCGGATCGTCGTCGGGCAGGCTGCCGTGACCGTCGGGCAGGCCGCCGCCGTCCGGCTCCGAGCCGCCGCCATCGTCGCCGCGCCGGGTCCGGCCCCCGCCGCTGCGGCCGCCGTCGTCGTCCCCGCGCTCGCCGCCGCCTCCGCGCTCGCCCGAGCCGTCGTCGCCGAGCTCGCCGCCGCGCTCGCCCGAGCCCGATCGGCGCCCACCGCCGGTCCCGCCCGACGGGCTGCCGTCGCCGCGGCTTCGATCGCCGCTCGCGTCGCGGCCCGACCGCTCGCCGCCCCCGCGCGATCCGGTACCGGAGCGGCCGCTGTCCGCTGACCTCGAGGCGCTCGAGGCGTCTCCGCTCGCCTCCGCGGCCTGCGCCGCGGCCACGCCGCCGGTGCCATCCCGGGTGTGATCGCGGCCTCCGCTCGGCACGATCGCCGCGCCGCCCACGACGGCGCCCGTCACGAGTGCCGTGGAGCACACCTTCATCGCCAGCGCGCCGCTGCCGACGCCCACCAGCTCGGCCACGCGGCTCGACATCGGGTCGCTCGACGCGTACGCCGCCACCCTCTCCACCAGCGGCATCGGGATCACGCTGGCCGCCGCGGCCCGCAGCGTGTTGCGCGCGCGGTGGAGCAGCTGGCGCACCGCGCCGTCGCTGACACCCAGGGCGGCCGCGATCTCCTCGTAGCTCCGCCCCTCCATCTCGCGCAGCAGGATCGCGCTGCGCTGCCGCTCGGGAAGCGCCTGGACCGACACCACCAGGTCGCGCAGGCCGTGCTTGCGCTCGAACGCCTGATCCGGCCGCTCGACGCCGTCGATCGTGTCACTCAGCTGCGCGTGGCTCGCTCCGCGGTCGCGCAGCGCGTTCAGCGCTCCGTTGTGTGCGATCCGGTACAGCCACGGCCGCAGGTTGAGCTCGGCCGAGCCCTTGTGCATCGCCTCGTACGCCTTCACGAAGGACTGCTGGACCACGTCCTCGGCCCGCTCGGGCGGAAGCAGCCGCGAGACGTACCGCATCAGCGCGCGCCGGTACCGCTCGACGATCGCCTCGAAGGCGGGGTCGGAGCCGGCCCGCACCAGGTCCACCAGCCGCTCGTCAGATTGGGTCGAGAGCACGGGCCTGCGGGCCAGACGGGCAGGGTGAAAGAGCGCTCTCGGGGTCATGGCTGGGTTATCGGCTCGAACGTAAAACACACCAGGGGGCGCAACATCACGCTCGCTAGCGTGTCGCTGCTCCCGTGCGAGCTCTGCCGCCCGCGATAGTAGCCCTGCTCCTCGTCGTCGCCCCCGCCCACGCCGCGGACCCGGTCGACCACACGCAGCCGCCGGCGCCCAACGGCACTCCCATCTGCGCCGCCTGGGTGCATGACCGGTATACGGTCGAGCGCGGCGGCCGGTTCTACGCCACGTGGCACCCGCCGAAGGACCCGCGCTACGGCTGTGCCTTCGGCCACGAGCACGGCTCGAACCCGCGTGCGTTCAGGTTCTTCCGCCGCACCGGCATGCCCGTGTTCGGCCTGGTGAGCGAGTACGCCGGAAGCCCCGAGGCGCACGCCGGCTTCAAGGTGTTCGTGGCGAACGACGACCGCAGGGGGCTCGCCTGGATGATGGTCCTGCACCAGGGCTCCGGCTCGCCGAAGCGCGGCACGGTCCGCTTCCACTCGCTCGAGGCCTGGCTGTTCCGGCGGCGCGACGGCCGCAGGTTGGCGCACACGCGCCAGATGGCTGATTTCGGCGACGCGATCCCGAACTGCCCGGGTGCCAGTCCCCGCGGGGCGTGGCGGCTGCTGCCGGCACCCGGCTGCCGGCCGGGCTACGAGGAGTGGAACACGTCCATCGACGTGGGCGGCGTCTTCGGAGCGCGCCCGGGCTTCGGGATTCACAACGCGATCACCCAGTTCGACCCGGCGAGCCCCGACGCGGTGGTCTTCAACAAGCGCGCGATCTGCGGAGCCGACGCGGCGGGGTGGAGGTCCCGCTGCAAGGGTGACCGCCGGAGCGTGCTCCACCCGCGCTGGTACGTGCACAACAGCGGCTCGTCGCGCTTCCGGACGGATGCGTACGGCCGCCGCGCCGGTGCCGGCCTGCTCCAGGTGGTCTCGAGCCGCGTGGCGGTCGACCAGCGCCGCCGGCGCCACGGCGTCGAGAACGCGTTCATCGCCGAGCAGCCGTCGGATGGCGGGATCTACCGCGCGGGGCGCGGCCTGTCGCCGCCGCGCGGCTTCGAGTTCCCGGGTTACTGCGTGATCCGCACCAACTGACCTACGCTGCGGGCGTGCAGGTGATCCACCCCGAGCGCAGGCCCACGTCGCCGGAGGAGCTGGCCTCCAGCCTGCGGCTGCACGAGCTGGCGCCTCCGGGCCGACCGTACCTCGGCATCAACATGGTCTCGAGCCTCGACGGCAAGGCCACGCTCGACTGGCGCACCAGGGGGCTGTCAACCGACGTCGATCGCCGGCTCTTCCACCACCTGCGCACCCAGGCCGATGCGGTGATGGTCGGCGCCGGCACCGCCCGCGAGGAGCGCTACGGCCGTATGACGAAGAACGACGAGCTGCGCCAGAAGCGCGCGAACGAGGGGCTCGTGCCGGACGCCCTCGCGGTCGTGGTGAGCGGGCGGCTGAACCTGCCGCCCGACCTCCCGCTTGTGAACGACGCCGACCAGACCGTCGTCATCGCCACGGCGTCGGACGAGGAGCTGCCGGGCGTGACCGGAGACGTCGAGTACGCCCGCACTGGCGACGACCTGCCCCGGCTGCTCGCCTACCTCCATGAGGAGCACGGCGTGCGCTCGATCCTCTGCGAGGGCGGCCCGACCCTGAACTCACACCTGTTCGCGGCGAACCTCGTGGACGAGCTCTTCCTAACCCTGACCCCCAAGGTCATCGGCGGCGCGAGCGCCCTCACGATCGTCGCCGGGCGCGAGCTGGTGGAGCCGCCCGAGCCCGCCCTCGTCTCGGTCGCGGAGCACGAGGGAGAGCTCTACACACGCTGGCGTTTTCGCGCAAGCAGCGGTCGGTGACCGCTGCGCAGCGATGTCATTTTTCGCCCCACCAGTGCAGAAATTCCTGCATCTGTCGCGTAATCGAGCCCTCGTCCGCTAGTAATCAGGTCCGATGGCAGTAGCTAAGACAGGGTCCGCGGCGACGGCCCGCGAGCGGCCCGTGGACGTACCGGTCGTCGAGTTCAAGGACGTGACGAAGGTCTACGACGGGGGATCGGTCGCCGTTCAGTCGGCCAACATGCGGATTGGCCGCGGGGAGTTCGTCTTCCTGGTCGGCCCCACCGGCTGCGGCAAGTCCACCTGCATGCGGCTGATGATGAAGGAGCTCGAGCCGAGCCGCGGCGAGGTCTCGATCGCCGGCCGGCCGCTCTCGGAGGTGCCGCGCTCGCGTGTGCCGTACCTGCGCCGCAACCTCGGCGTGGTGTTCCAGGACTACAAGCTGCTGCCGAACCGGACCGTGTACGACAACGTCGCGTACTCGCTCCAGGTGATCGGCGAGTCGCGCAAGGAGATCCGCCGCAAGGTGCCGGACATCCTCCGGCTGGTCGGTCTCTCCACCAAGCTTCACAACTACCCGACCGAGCTGTCCGGCGGCGAGCAGCAGCGCGTCTCGGTGGCGCGCGCGTTCGTGAACCACCCGCCGCTGCTCCTGGCCGACGAGCCCACCGGCAACCTCGACCCCGAGACGTCCATCGGGATCATGCAGCTGATCTACCGGATCAACCGCACCGGAACGACCGTCGTCGTCGCCACCCACGACAAGGAGATGGTCGACAAGATGCGCCGGCGCGTGATCGAGCTGCGCGAGGGCCGCATCGTGCGCGACGAGCGCTCGGGCATGTACCTGCAGGACGAGTCCACCACCGAGTTCGCCATCCGCCTGCGCGGTGAGCTCGGCATCGGCGACGAGGGACACCCCAACTAGCGATGCGCTGGAGCTTCTTCCTGAGGGAGGCGCTGCGCGGACTGCGGCGCAGCTCGGCGCCGGCGCTCGCGGCGCTCCTGACCGTGCTGCTCACGGCCGTGGTGCTGGGCGTGTTCATCCCGATCGTCCAGGCCACGACCGGCACCGCGAACGAGGTCCGCAGCCGCGTGGTGGTGGACGTCTACATCAAGGACACCGCCACGCCGGTCGAGCAGGCGCAGCTCCGCAGCGCCATCCAGGACACGGCGAACGTGAAGTCGGTCGACTACATCTCGAAGGCAGAGGCGCTGAAGCGCGCCCAGGGCAAGAACCCGGAGGCGTTCAAGCAGGGCGCCGAGCTGCTCGGGTCGAACCCGCTGCCCGCCTCGTTCCGCGTCACGCCCGAGGACCCCGACAAGATCGGGGCGATCGTCCAGCGCCTGAGCGCGGGAGGACAGCCGCAGCTGTCCGCCATCGACGAGGTGCGCGACCGCGAGGAGGACACGAACAAGATCCTCTCCGCCACCGGCCTCGTGAAGGGTCTCACCGCCGGGATGGCGGTGCTGCTCGTGCTCGCCTCGATCGCCCTGATCGCCAACACGATCCGCCTGTCCGTGTTCGCCCGCCGGCGCGAGGTCGAGGTGATGAAGTTGGTGGGAGCCACGAACTGGTTCATCCGCTGGCCGTTCGTGATCGAGGGCATGATCGTCGGCTTCTTCGGCGGCCTGCTCGCGGTGTTGCTCCTGGCGATCGTGAAGGCCACGTTCGTGGACCCGCTGTCCGAGCGCTTCGCGCTGCTCGCCGCGCCGGACACGATCGACTTCCCGCTGCTGGTCGCCGTGCTGATGTTCGCCTGCATCGCGGTCTCGGCGCTCGGGAGTGGCATCACGCTCCGCCGCTTCCTGCGCGTTTAACTCCCCTGAAACAGGCCAACTAGCCTCCACCGGAATGTCGAGAGGCGTCCTCG
>JBEVKE010000044.1:0-10725 GCA_040509835.1 Thermoleophilaceae bacterium | reverse complement strand
CGGTGCGCCTGCTCGAGCCGCTCCTTCACGGCGCGGATCGCCTCGATCGCCTCCTTCTCGCCCTGCCAGTGCGCCTTCATCTCGCTCGACTGCTCGCGCAGGTCGGCGAGCTCGCGCTCGATGGCGTCGCGGCGAGCCTTGCTCGCGTCGTCCTTCTCCTTCTTCAGCGCCTGGAGCTCGATCTGAAGCTGCTGGATGCGGCGCTCGACCTCGTCGATCTCGGTCGGCATCGAGTCGATCTCGATGCGGAGCCGCGACGCGGCCTCGTCGATCAGGTCGATGGCCTTGTCGGGCAGGAAGCGGTCGGCGATGTAGCGCTGCGACAACGTCGCGGCGGCGATGATCGCCGAGTCCTGGATGCGCACGCCGTGGTGCACCTCGTAGCGCTCCTTGAGGCCGCGGAGGATCGCGATGGCGTCCTCGACGCTCGGCTCGTCCACGTAGACGGGCTGGAAGCGCCGCTCGAGCGCGGCGTCCTTCTCGATGTGCTTGCGGTACTCGTCGAGCGTGGTTGCGCCGACCGCGCGCAGCTCGCCGCGGGCGAGCATCGGCTTCAGCAGGTTGGCGGCGTCGACGGCGCCCTCGGCGGCGCCGGCGCCCACGATCGTGTGTAGCTCGTCGAGGAACAGGATGATGCGGCCCTCGCCCTCGGCGACCTCCTTCAGGACGGCCTTCAGCCGGTCCTCGAACTCGCCCCGGTACTTGGAGCCGGCGACAAGCGCGCCGATGTCGAGCGCGATCACGCGCCGGTCGCGCAGCGACTCGGGGATGTCGCCCGACACGATCCGCTGGGCGAGGCCCTCGACGATGGCGGTCTTGCCGACGCCCGGCTCGCCGATCAGCACGGGGTTGTTCTTGGTGCGGCGGGAAAGGACCTGGATGACGCGGCGAACCTCGTCGTCGCGACCGATCACCGGGTCGAGCTTGCCGCTCTCGGCCTGCTCGGTGAGGTCGCGCCCGAAGCGCTCGAGCGCCTGGTAGCGGTCCTCTGGATTCTGGTCGGTCACGCGATGAGGGCCGCGGACCTGCTGGACCGCCTCGGCGAACTGGTCGCGCGAGGCGCCCGCGTCGATGGCGGGCTCGGCCGCGAGGGCGAGCAGCAGATGCTCGGTCGAGACGTACTCGTCACCGAGCCCGCTCGCCTCCTCGTCGGCAGCCTGGAGCAGACGGATCAGGTCCTGGCCGAGCGCCGGGATCGCGGTCGCCTCACCGGTGACCGTCGCCTGCGCATCGAGTGCCTCGTTGACGAGGCGGCGCACCCGCTCGGGCTCGGCACCCGCGCGCCGGAGGACCGGCACGACGATGCCGCCGTCCTGCTCGAGCAGCGCCACGAGCAGATGCTGAGGCGTGACCTCGGGGTTATGACGCGCGCCGGCGAGCCGCTGCGCAGCGGCAAGCGCCTCCTGAGACTTTACGGTGAAACGATCTGCCTGCATAAAATCTAAGTCTGTTTATAGCAGATTCCGACCCATTCGCCCACCTTTTCCGCCGCCAAGCTGGCGGCGGCGAACGGCAGCGGTAAAGGGTGTCGGGATCGGGGTGGGTCGAGTTATGTACCGACGTGAGTACATAAGACGCCCAACCCGGCTCCCTTAATGGCCCTCGCTCGCCGAAAGCGCGAGGCGGCCGCGAGGATCAGCGCGCGGCCGCTGCCGCCGCGCCACCCGCCGGCGCCGCGCCGGCTCCTGCGCCCACCGGGTCCTGGGACAGCCGGTTGGCCAGGTAGACCGGGATGATCGACAAGAGGATCACGGTCAGGCCGACCACGTTCACGACGGGCAGCTGGTTCGGGCGGGCGTAGTTCGCGAAGATCCAGATCGGGAGCGTCTGCTCCTGCCCGATCGTGAACGTCGTGACGATGATCTCGTCGAACGACAGCGCGAAGGCAAGCAGGGCGCCGGCCACCAGCGCGGTGCGCAGGGTTGGGAAGGTCACGAACCGGAACGTGCGCCAGCTGTTGGCGCCGAGGTCCATCGACGCCTCCTCGAGCGAGCTGCCGCTTCTTCGGAGCCGCGCCACAGCGTTGTTGAACACCACGACGATGCAGAACGTCGCGTGGCCCACGATCACCGTGAACAGCGACAGGTCCACGCCGAGCACCTGCGTGAACGTGGCGTTCAACGCCATGCCGGTGACGATGCCGGGCAGCGCGAGCGGAAGGATGATCAGGAACGAGACCGTGTCGCGCCCGAAGAAGCGGTATCGCGAGATGGCGAGCGCCGCCAGGGTGCCCAGCGTGAGCGCCACCAGCGTGGCTCCGGTGGCGGCCTTGACCGACGTCCAGAGCGCGTCGCGCACGCCCGGGTTGTGGAATGCCCTGTCGAACCACTGCAGCGTGAAGCCGTCGACCGGCCACGCCTGCGAGCGCGACTGGTTGAACGCGTAGATCGCGATCACGATCAGCGGGATGTAGATGAAGGCGAGCGTGATCGCCGTCCCGATCCGCAGCACCCAGCGCATGCCGTTCGAGATGTGCATCAGATCGACTCGAACGCGCCCAGCCGGCGGGCGATCAGGAGGTAGACGATCATGATGGCCACCGGAACCGTCGCGAAGGCGGCGGCCAGCGGCAGGTTGTTGGCGATGCCGACGTTCGAGTACACGACGTTGCCGATGAACTGCGTGCTCGACACCAGCGTCGGCGCGATGTAGTCACCGAGCGTCAGCGAGAACGTGAAGATCGAGCCGGCGGCCACGGCCGGCATTGCGAGCGGGAGCACCACGCGCCGGAACGTCGTCCAGGGGCGGCCGCCGAGGTCGCCGGACGCGTCCAGCATCGAGTTCGGTATCCGCTCGAGCCCGGCGTAGATCGGCAGGACCATGAACGGCAACCACAGGTACGAGAACACGAGCCACGTGGCCACGTTCCCGAAGCCCGGCCCGCTGAGGCCGAACGGGTCGAGCGCCCAATTCACGATCCCGTCGTGCGCGAGCATGATCCGCCACGTGTAGACCTTCACCAGGTAGCTCGACCACAGCGGCATCAGCACCGCCACGACCAGCAGCGCGCGCACGCGCGCCGACGCGACCTTCGCCATGAAGAACGCGATCGGGAACGCGAGGATCACGTCGGTGATCGTCACGAGCGCCGCGATGGTGACCGTGCGCAGCACGATCTTCCGGTAGACCGGCGTCTCGATCAGCTCCTGGAAGTTCTGGAAGCCGACCTTGTGGACGATCTCGCCGCTGAAGTCGTCGAGCTGCCACAGCGACGCGACGAACAGGACCGCGAGCGAGCCGAGGTACGCGATCAGGAGCCAGCCGACCGGCCCCGCCAACAGCAGCGACAGCTGCAGGCGGGGCCGGCGCCAGAGGTATCTGGCTACTGCGGCCAGCTCGAACCCAGGGCGACTAGCCCTTGATCTCCGTCCAGGACTTGACCCACTCGGAGTAGTCCTTACAGACGTCCCCGCGGTCGTCGCCGCACTGCTTCCGCGGAGTGTTCCAGTAGGCCACCTTGTCGAAGTAGGCCTCGTCGTCGGCGTGGTAGGTCTTGCAGAAATTCTTATCCGCGGTCAGCGTGCACGACTTCGAGTTCGCCGGAGCCTCGCCGTACCACTCGGCCACCTGGGCGTTCGCCTTGGGGCTGACGATGTGGTTCATCCACTTGTACATGCAGTTCGGATGCTTGGCCTCGGACGAGATCATCCAGGTGTCGGACCACCCGGTTGAGCCCTCCTTGGGCAGGATCGCGTCCACCGGCGGTGACTTCTTGTCGGCCTGCACGAGGTTCGCGATCACCTGCCACGTCGTGCCGACGACGGTGTCGCCGGACGTGAAGGCGGACTGCTCCTTCGTGTAGTCCGACCAGTACTCGCCGATGTTCGGCCGCTGCTGCTTCAGCAGGTCCACCGCGGCGCTGAACTGCTTGTCGTCGAGCTCGTAGACGTCGTCGATCTTGAGGTCCGGCTGGGTCGCCTTCAGGTACAGCGCGGCGTCCGCGATGTAGATCGGGCTGTCGTACGCCGTGATCTTGCCCTTGTAGGGCGAGTTCTTGTCGAACACGACGCCCCACGAGTCGGGCGCCGGCTTGACGACGTCCTTGTTGAACATCAGGAGGTTCGCACCGCGGCCGTGCGGGATGCCGTAGTTGACCCCGTCGACAGTGTTGTGCGGCTGGTCCTTGAGGCCCTGGAACACGTCCTTGTAGTTCGGGACGAGGTCCGTGTTGACGGGGTCCACGTCGCCGCCCGCGATCAGGCGCAGCGTCGCGTCACCCGACGCCGACACGCCGTCGTACTTGCCCGTGCGCATCAGCGTGACCATCTCGTCGGAGGTGTTGCCGATCTTGACGTTGACCTGGCAGCCGCTCTGCTTCTCGAAGTCGGTCACCCAGTCGGCGTTCGGGTCGGTCGAGCCGTCCTCCACGTAGCCGGCCCAGGCGATCAGGTTCACCTGCCCCTCGCCCTTACCGACCTTCTGCAGCGCGTCGCTCTTCGAGGCGCTTCCGCCGCCGCCGCTGTCGTCATCGCCACCACAACCGGCTGCGGTGAGCGCCGCCAGGGCCAGCGTCAAGACGGCGAACACCAGCCAGCGCCGCCTGATATGTCCAGTCAACTTCGTCCCTCCTCCGGGGTTGGTTCCTGCGAATCCGGGATCTCGTACGCGTGCTCGCCGTGCCATCCGACGCGCACGCGGCGACCCCTTTGCTCGAGCGCCTCCTGCGAGGACATCTCGAGGTTCTGGCGGACGACCTGAAGCTCGCCGCCCTGATCCAGGTCCACCATGTAGCGCGTGACCATGCCGACGTACGAGACGTCGCTGATGCGGCCCTCCTCCACGCGCAGCTCGTTCGCGCTCTCGGAGCCCTCCAAAATCCGGACCTTCTCGGGCCGGATCGTGAAGCGCTGCCCGTCGCGTTCGACGATGTTCGAGACGCCCACGAACCCGGAGACGAACTCGTTCGCCGGGTGCTCGTAGACGTCTGCGGGCGGGCCCACCTGCTCGACCCGCCCGTCGGCGAAGACGGCCATGCGGTCGCTCATGGTCAGCGCCTCCTCCTGGTCATGCGTCACGTACACGAAGGTGATGCCGACCTCGCCGCGGATGGTGCGCAGCTCGTTCTGCATCTGCTGGCGCAGCTTCAGGTCCAGCGCGCCCAGCGGCTCGTCGAGGAGCAGCACCTTCGGCCGGTTCACGAGCGCACGCGCCAGCGCCACACGCTGGCGCTGGCCGCCCGACAACTGGCCGGGGCGGCGCTTCTCGTAGCCACCCAGCCTCACCATCTCGAGCGCCTCGCTCGCGCGCCGGCGGCGCTCATCCTTGCCCACGCCGCTGATCCGCAGCCCGTACTCGACGTTCTCGCCCACGGTCATGTGGGGAAACAGCGCGTAGTCCTGGAACACGGTGTTCACGTCGCGCTCGTAGGGAGGGAGGTCGGTCACGTCGCGTCCCGCCAGCTCTACCCTTCCTTCGTCAGGCCGCTCGAAGCCCGCGATCATGCGCAGGCATGTGGTCTTCCCCGATCCAGACGGGCCAAGCATCGTGAAGAACTCGTCCTCACGGATGTCCAAGTCGACGCGATCGACGGCCACGACGTCTCCGTACGTCTTGCGGGCCCCGTCGAGACGCACGGCAACGTCCCCGGTCTGGGTCATCCCGGCCTCTTGTACACCCTGGAGCACCGGTTGTGCGAGTAGTTCGCATTAATTTGCTCCTCGCCGTCACGGGCGCGGCGCTCGCTATGGCCGCCCCGGCGCACGCGAACGCGCCCATCTCCGCGCACGCCATGGTGCACACGTGCTGCACGCCCGAGGCCGAAAAGGCGCGCATCTTCAGCGAGGCGCACGACCTCGGCGCGGCGTACATCCGCGTGGACGTCGAGCTGAGCGGCATCTTCACCGCGCCCGGGTCCGAGCCGAATTGGGACCGCCTCGACCAGGTGATCGATCTGTCGAAGCAGGATCACCTGCCCGTGCTCGGCATCCTGCTCGGCTCCCCGGACTGGGCGGACGAGGAGGAGTACGGCCGCCTGAGCGGCCTCGTGGCGGAGCACGCGGCGGGCGTGATCGACCACTGGGAGATCTGGAACGAGCCGGACGGCGACTGGGCGTTCGACGGCACGGCCGAGGAGTACGCCCGGATGCTCAGCGCCGCGTACGACCGGATCAAGGCGAAGGAGCCCGGTGCGACGGTGCTCCTCGGCGGCCTCGCGCGCCCGCACGAGCCCGGGTGGCTCCAGCGGGTGTTCGACACTCCCGGCGCCGATGCGCTCCACAAGTTCGACATCGCGAACGTTCACCTGCGCGGGACGGTCGACGCGGTGGTGAACCGCTACGACACGTTCAGGTCGTGGCTGGCCGAGCATGGCTTCCACGGCCCGCTGTGGGTGACCGAGCTCGGCTATCCGGCGGACCCGGCATTCCAGACCGACCCCGCCTACAAGGACGGCGACGCGTCCCAGGCCGCCTACCTGACGCAGGTGCTCGTGGGCCTCGGGGAGGTGGGCGCACAGGAGGTCTTCGTCACGCTCCGGGACAACAGCGCGCTGGAGGGCAAGTACGTGAGTGAGGGCCTCGAGCAGATCGACGAGACCCCCGGCGGCGACTACGCGGTGACGCGGCGAGCGTCGTTCGCCGCGGTTCACCGCCTGATCGAGAACTGGGACCAGCTGCTGGCCTGGCGGGAGCAGCAGCGTCAATACGAGCAGGACCAGCGCGTCGAGCAGGCCAAGGCCGCGATCTGGGCAGGCGACGCGAGGACCGCGCGCGAGCAGTTCCACGCCGCCCGGCTGCGCGTGCACGCGGCGCAGGACGACGTCGCCCGCCCGCGCCTACCCGCGAAAACCGCGGCGCGGCTGTCCCGCCGACTCGACCGTGCCCGCGCTCTCCTCGCCGGGCGCCGCACCCTGCTCCTGTTTCGGAGCGCGATCTCGAACTGGCACTCGCAGCGTGCCTACGACAACGCGGTCGCGGCGGCACTCCTGAAGCAGAGGATCGCCGGCGGTTGATGAAGGTCGCCGTCTCGCGAGCGCCGGGCGAGGAGCGCGTCGTCACCCCGCTCGAGCTGTTCTTCGACCTCGTCTACGTCTTCGCGATCGGGCAGCTGTCGCACCACCTGCTCGCGCATGTCGACCTGCGCACGGGCGCCGAGACGGCGATCCTGACGCTCGCGGTCATCTACGCCTGGTACATGACCGCGTGGGGCGCGAACTGGCTCGACCCCGATCGCCGGCCGGTGCGGCTGCTGCTGGTGGGGCTGATGTTCGCCAGCCTCCTCATGTCGGTCTCGATCGCGGACGCGTTCGACGGGCGCGCGTGGCTCTTCGTCGGCGGTTACCTGCTTCTCCAGGTCGGGCGCTCCGTGTTCCTGATCCTTGCCCTGCGCGGCGGGCCGCTCGGCGAGCACTTCGTCAACGACCTCGTCTGGGAGCTCGGCACCGGCGGCCTGTGGGTGGCCGGCGCGATCGCGGACGGCGACACCCGGCTCGTCCTCTGGGGGCTCGCCGTGGTGGCCACCCAGGCCGGCGTCTGGAGCCTGCACTGGCTGCCCGGCCGTGGCCGGGCCATCGATCTGGAGCACACCGGGATCGCGGCGGGGCATCTCATCGAGCGCTTTCGGTTGTTCTTCATCATCGCCCTGGGCGAGACCGTCCTGACCACGGGCACGGCCTTCACCGACCAGCCATTCACGCTCGAGCGCCTGATCGCGCTGGCGATCGGATTCACAGGGACGGTGGCGCTCTGGTGGTGCTACTTCCAGCGCGCGGAGGGCGTGGGCGTCGAGGTGGCGGAGGCCTCTGAAGACGCCGGCGCCGTGGCCTGGTCGGGCACGTGGACGCTCACGCTGATCGTGCTCGCGCTGATCGGCATCGCGGTCGGCGACGAGCTCGCGATCGCCCATCCCGGCGACGACGCGACGCTCGGCTTCACCATCCTCACCTTCGGCGGGCCGGCGCTGTTCCTGCTCGCCCAGATCTTCTTTCTCGGCTGGGCGCTCGGACGCGTCCCGCGCTCGCGCCCGATCGGGCTGGCCGCGCTCGCGATCCTCGCGGTCGCCACCGCTCCGCTCACCATGATCGCCGGCATCGCCGCGTCGACCGCCGTGCTCGTCGCGACGGCGATCGCAGACACTAGGTCGGCGGGCGCCGCACCGGAATCCGCACGCCGGCCTCGCCCGCGCGCGGCATGAGCGCCTGCGAGGGCGGCTCGTAGGGAACCAGCTCGAACTTGAACGAGCGGCGTACGCGGTCGAGCTCCTTCTCAAGCGCCTGCTGCACCTGCTGGGCGTGCCGCTCCAGGTTCCGCATCCGGCGGCGCATCCGTTCGATCTCCTCCTCGAGCTCGAAGACGCGCTCCACGCCGGCGAGGTTCATGCCGAGGTCGCCGGTCAGCTCCTGGATGCGGCGCAGCCGCTCGACGTCCTCGTGCGAGTAGAGGCGCGTGTTCTTCGGTGAGCGCTTCGGGGTGATCAGCCCGCGCGTCTCATAGATGCGCAGCGTCTGCGGGTGCATCCCGGCCAGCTCGGCCGCAACCGAGATCATGTAGACGCCGCGGTCGCGGCCTGGACGCTCGGTCACCTGTCAGCTACCTCCTCTGCGAGAGCAGGCTCTCGCGGGGGTTGCCGTTGATCACCGTCGCCAGCTCGTCGACGACCTCTGCCTGCTCCTTCGAGAGCGAGCTGGGCACGTCGATCTGAAGCCGGTAGCGCATGTCGCCGCGCCCGCGGCCGCCGAGCTTCGGCGGACCCTCGCCGCGCAGGCGCTGCACCGTTCCGTGCTGCGTGCCCGGGGGAACGCGGATGCGCTTCGAGCCACTGAGCGTCGGGACCTCGATCGTGGCCCCGCGGATGGCCTCCGGGATCGTGATCGGGACGTCGACCTCGAGGTTGTCGCCCTTGCGCTTGAAGATCGGGGACTCGGCCACGCGCGTCACGACGTAGATGTCGCCCGGCGGCCCGCCACGCGGGCCGGCCTCGCCCTTGCCCTTCAGCCTGACTCGCGAGCCGTCCTTCACGCCCGCCGGGATGTTCACCGCGTACTTCTTGACCTGTCGCGTCTGGCCCGACCCGTGACACGTGGGGCAGGGGTCCTTGATCTCCGTGCCCGTGCCGCCGCACTGGCGGCAGGGCTGCGAGATCGAGAAGAGCCCCTGCGACTCCGCCTCGACGCCCCGGCCCTGGCAGCGGCTGCAGACGGTCGGGCTGGTGCCCGGCTTCGCGCCGGTTCCGCGGCAGGTGGGGCAGGGCGCCGCAAGCGGAACCGTGACCGAGATCTGGCCGCCCTCCATCGCCTGCTCGAACGAGACGTGGACGTCGGTCTCGAGGTCCCGGCCGCGCTCCGGCCGCGGGGCGCGACCTGAAGCGCCGCCACCACCGAAGAGGTCGGACAGGATGTCGCCGAAGCCGCCGAAGCCGCCACCGGGGCCGGGGCCGCCGAAGCCGCCGCCGCCACCCGGGAACCCGCCGCCGAAGATGCCGCCGCCGGAGTCGTACTGCTTGCGCTTCTCCGGGTCGGACAGGATCGCGTACGCGCCCTGGACCTCCTTGAACCGCTCCTCGGCGCCCTTGTCGCCGTGGTTCGTGTCCGGGTGGTACTCGCGCGCGAGCTTGCGGTAGGCCTTCTTGATCTCGTCGTCCGAGGCCTTCTTGTCGACGCCCAGCGTCTTGTACGGGTCCGTGACTGAGGCCATGGTCAGCCTGAGACCACCACTCGCGCCGGGCGAAGGATCGTCCCGTTGGAGCGGTAGCCCTTTTCCACGACGTCCAGCACGAGCCCGGGCTCGCCGTCCTCGCGGACCGACAGCGCCTCGTGCTCAGCTGGATCGAACTTGTCGCCGGCGGGGTCGAACTGCTCGACCCCGTTGCGCTCCAGCACGGCGATCAGCTCCGAGTGCACGAGCCGCACGCCCTCCGCGAGGTGCTGCTCACCGTCCTCGGCGGACGCGAGCGCCCGCTCGAGGTTGTCGACGATGGGCAGTAGCTCCCGGACGAACCCGCCCTTGGCGCGCTCACCCGCAGCGGCCGCCTCGCGAGCCGTGCGCTTCCGGTAGTTCTCGAAATCCGCCTGGATGCGCTGGGCCATCGCAAGGTAGTCCTCGGGCTGATCGACCTCGGGCTGATCGGCGATCCGCTCTTCCTCGTTCGCCGGATCCTCCTCCCCGGAGGGCTCGCCGCCCTCGTCACGTGACGTGACCGGCTCCTCCTCCGGAGTGAGGTCCTTCTCGGTCTCGAACGTCATCGGCTACGAACGCTCCTCGCCGTCCACGACCTCGGCGTCGACGACCTCCTCCTCGTCGGCGTCGGCCGTCGGGCCCTCGCCGTCGGAGGTGGCGCCGTTGCCGGCAGCCGCCTGCTGCTGCGCGGCCGCGTACATCTGCTCGGACACCTTGTGGAAGGCGCTCTGCAGCGCGTCCGTCTTCTGCTTCAGCAGCTCGACGTCCTCGGACTCGAGGTTGTCGCGCACGTCCTTGATGGCCGCCTCGATCTCCTCCTTCGAGGAAGCGTCGAGCGAGTCGCCCATCTCGGTCACCTGGCGCTCGGCCTGGTAAGCGGCGTTCTCGGCGGCGTTGCGGGTCTCGACGATCTCGCGCTGGCGGCGGTCGTCCTCGGCATGCGCCTCGGCGTCCTTAACCATGCGCTCGACCTCTTCGTCCGCGAGGCCCGAGCCGGCCTTGATCTCGATCTTCTGCTCCTTGCCGGTGCCAAGGTCCTTGGCCCCCACGGCGAGGATGCCGTTCGCATCGATGTCGAACGTGACCTCGATCTGCGGGATGCCGCGCGGCGCCG
>JBEVKE010000043.1:0-15097 GCA_040509835.1 Thermoleophilaceae bacterium | reverse complement strand
GCATCGTAACCGCGGGCGATACGCGCTCGGTTGTGGACGGGATCGAGGTGGTCGGCGTGCGCGGCGCCTACTCGGACTACATGCGCGCCACCGGCATGTCGAACCTGGGACGCATGGCCGCCTTTGCGCGCTTCGCCGCCGGCGCGACGCTGGGCGCGCTGCGGGGGCCGCGTCCCGACGTGATCTACGCGACCTCGCCCCCGCTCACGATGGCGCTGCCCGCCCTCGTTGCGGCGCTCCGCTGGCGCGCGCCGCTCGTGTTCGAGGTGCGCGACCTGTGGCCGGAGGCGCCCATCCAGATGGGCGCGCTGCGCAACCCGCTGGCGCGCCGGCTCGCCCGTGCGCTCGAGCGGTTCGTGTACGCGCGCAGCGCGCGCCTGATCGCCCTGTCGCCCGGGATCCAGGCGGCGCTGCCGCCCGGGAGGACGACGCTGGTCCCCAACTCAGCCGACCTCGACCTATTCGACCCCGCATCGCCGCCCGAGTCCTTCCAGGTGGCCTACTTCGGCGCGATGGGCGAGGCGAACGACCTCACCGCCGTCGTCGACGCCGCGCGACTCGTCCCGGATGTCCCGTTCGTGCTGATGGGCGACGGGAAGCGGCGCGACGGGCTCGAGCGCGCCGCGCCGCCGAACGTGCACTTCCGAAGCGGCAGCAAGACTGACGTGGCCCGGCTCGCGGCCGAGTCGAGCGCCTGCCTCACCGTATTCAAGGATGTGCCCGTGCTCGCCACCAACTCGCCGAACAAGCTGTTCGACACCTTCGCGGCCGGCCGGCCCGCGATCGTGAACATGGACGGCTGGATGCGCGAGCTCGTGGAGCGAAACGACGCGGGCGTGTACGTGCGCGCTGGGGACGCCGAGGCCCTCGCGGAGAAGGTGGCCTGGCTGCGCGACAACCCCGTCGAGGCGCGGCGCATGGGCCAGAACGCGCGGGCGCTCGCCGAGCGCGAGTTCGGCCGCGACGACCTCGCGGAGCGCGCCCTCACGGTGCTGGAGGAGGCGGCGCGCTGACCGAGCTCTCGTACTGCGTGGTCAACACCGGCGGGCGCGAGTACCTGCTCGACTGCCTGGCCGCGATCGAGCGCACGCACCCGGACGGCGTGGAGCACGAGGTGCTCGTGCTCGACAACGCCTCGGACGACGGATCGGCGGACGCGGTCCGCGAGCGGTACCCCGGCGCGCGCCTGTTCGCGCTCGAGCGCCGCACCGGCAAGGCGGAGAACGACTCGACGCTCCTGCGGGAGGCGCGCGGCCGTTACTGCCTGCTCTTGAACGAGGACTCGGAGCTGCGCGAGGGCGCGGCGCGGGCGCTGCTCGATGCGCTCGCCGCCGATCCCCGCGCCGCGATCGCCGGTGCGCAGCTCCTCGACCCGAGCGGCAGGCCGGTGCCGTGCGCCTGGCGGCTGCCCGACATCCCGTGGGCGCTCGCCGCCGCCGTGTTCCTGCAGGACCGCGTGGCCGTCGAGAGCACCGGCGACGGCGACGTGCGCGAGGTGGGCTGGGTGCAGTCGAGCGCGGCGCTCGTGCGGCGCGACGCCGCCGAGCAGGTCGGCTGGCTCGACCCGGACTTCTTCGTGTACTCGGACGAGACCGATTTCTGCAAGCGCCTGGGCGACGCGGGCTGGCGGATCCTGTTCGCTCCGGCCGCCCGCGCCGTCCACCACAACCAGCTGAGCACGGACGCCGCCGCGATGTCCCGCCGGATCGTCGAGTTCCACCGCAACCGCGACCTCTACTTCAAGAAGCACGGGCTGGCCGCGACCAGGCTCGTTTGGAAGGCATGCTGGACGTGGGCGTACCTCGCCCGCGCGGCGGTGGCCGCGCTCATGCCCGGCCGCGATGCGCGTCGCTACCTGATCCACGCCCGCCAGGAGCTGTTCCCGGGTCGCGGCGAGGGGATCCGGGACGCCGCCGAGGCCCGCAACCGCGCACTTGCCAATAACGTGCCCGCCCGCCATGGAGCACGCTGACACCGCCCAACTAGCCGCCGTGGGCGGAGCCCTTGGCGCGGTGCTCGTGCTGCTTCCCTTCGGGCGAGCGGCGCGCCCGGTCCTCGTTCTCGGGCTGGCGCTCCTGGCAGGCGTGGAGCTCGCGCTGGCGTGGGCGCTCGGAGGCGGGCTCCTCGACCGGCTGAGCGGGGCCACCGGAGTGGCCGCGCTCGTGCTCGGCCTTGCCGCCGTGCTCGCCGCCGCGGCCGCCTTTGTGCGGTGGCCGGCGGTCGTGCCGCTCGCCGTGCTCGTGACCGCGCCGCTACGGCCGCCGCTGTCATTCGACAGCTCCAGCACCTTCCTCGTGCAGATCGCGAACGACGGCCGGCTCGGCCGCCTGCTGCCGCTCTACTTCGTGCTGGCGGCCGCGTCCACGGCCCTCGGCTGGCGGGCGCTCCGGGGGAACGACCTGCGCGCCCTTCCAGGGACGATCGCATTCCCCGCGGCCGCGTTCTTCGCCTTCGCCTGCTGCTCGCTTCTGTGGGCCGATGACGTGGAGGCGGGAGCCAACCTGCTGCTGTTCTTCACGCTGCCCTTCGCCGCCCTGCTCGCGAGCGTGGCGCGCGCCGACTACCGGGACTGGACGCCGCGCTGGCTCGCCGGCCTCGCGCTCGGGATGGGGGCCATCTTCGCGACGGTCGGGCTGTGGCAGGCGGCCACGCACAAGCTGTTCTTCTACGCGCCCAACCTGGCGGCGTCGAACGCGAACACCGACTACTTCCGCGTGACGTCGCTGTTCGGCGACCCGAGCCTGTACGGGCGGCACGTGATGCTCGGCCTGGGCGTCGCGCTCACGATGCTCGCCACCCGGCGCTGGCGCACGTGGCCGCTGATCGGCCTGATCGTCCTCATGTGGGCCGGCCTCCTGTTCTCCTACTCGCAGTCGAGCATGATCGCGCTGCTCGTCGTGACGCTGGCCCTGGCGGTGGCCACGGGTGACGCCCGCATCCGGCGCGGGGTCGCGGTGCTCGCGGCGGCCGCGCTCCTTGCCACGTGTGCGTACGTCGCGGTGCAGGTGGCGGACGGCAAGTCCTTGAACAGGATCACCAGTGACCGCACCGAGCGCGTTCAGGACGCGACGCGAGTGATCAAGCATCATCCGGTGGTCGGGGTCGGAATCGGCGGCCAGCCGCGCGCCAGCCGCCGGCTCGCGCACAGCGACCGTCCCACGCTCAACTTCGTCTCGCACACGACGCCGCTCACCGTGTTCGCCGAGCTGGGCGCCATCGGGCTCGCGCTGTATGCGTGGCTGCTCGTCGCGGCCGCGGTCCTGATCTGGCGCGTCACCCGGCGTGACCAGGCGCTCGGCCTCGCGCTCGGCGCGAGCCTGCTCGGGCTGTTCGTGCACGCGCTCTTCTACAGCGGCTTCATCGAGGACCCGCTCACCTGGCTCGTGATCGGCCTCGCGGCCGCGTACGGCGGGGCGCCGCTCGTGGCGGAACGAAAGCCGGGGGTCGCCGCGGCGTGACCCAGCGCGACGGGCTGATCCTGAGCGCCGTGCTGCTAGCGCTCGTGGCAATCGCGCTGCCCGAGCTCGGCTCCGACCCGTGGCACTTCCGCCCGCCGAGCGTCCACCCACAGGGCCCGCTGGCGCCGCTCGTGCGCGCAGCCGGCCAGGAGTGGGACCTCGGCATCGCGCGCGCGTGCGCGTTCCTCGCCGCGCTCCTGTGCGGCGGCTTCGCGACGGTGCTGCTCACGCGCTCACGGCCTGCGCTGCCAGCCTGGACCGGCGTGGCGCTGGTGCTCACCGTCGGCGTCCTCCTCACCGCGCCCTCGACCCTGCTCCAGCTCGGGCTCCGCGAGTCCACCGCCCCCTGGTTCTTCACGAACGACTCCACCTACCAGGCCGAGCTGGGCGGAGAGCTGGTCCTCCACGGCCACGACCCGTACGGGCACGACTACACGCACTCGGGGCTGGAGCGCTTCTACACCCGCGACGGCAGCGTTTCCGAGCGCGTGCGCCGGGACGAGGTGGCGCTCCGCCACTTCGCGTACTTCCCCGGCGCGGTCCTGAGCGCCGCGGTGTGGCGGCTGCTGCCGGAGCCGTTCGACGACTACCGGCTGCTGGTGCTGCTCGCCACGCTCGCGCTGCTGCCGGCGGCGCTGATGTTCCGCGGGCCGATCGGCTGGCGACTGGCGCTGGGCGCCGTGCTCGTGTGCAACCCGATCGCCATCCGCTCCGCGTGGTTCGGCCAGAACGACGCACCCAGTCTGCTGCTGCTCGTGCTCGCCTTCGCTCTCGTGACGCGCCGGCGGTTCGCGTGGGCAGCCGCGGCGCTGGCCGGCGCGATCCTGTTGAAGCAGTTCGCCGTAGTGGCCGTGCCGTTCATGGCGCTGATGATCCCGCGCCAGGAGTGGAAACGGGCCGGGCTCGCATTCGGCGGCGTGCTGGCCGTGGGCGCGCTTCCGTTCCTGATCGCCGATCCGCGCGCGTTCTGGGACGACACCGTCAAGTACGGAGCGGGCACGTACCGGATCGTCGGCTACGGCCTCTCGGCGATCCTGGTCCGGCTGGGGATCATCGACGACCGCGACGGCAGCTACCCGTTCGCGCTGATCGCGCTGCTCACCTGGTTGCCGCTGACGGTGTGGCTCCTGTACGCCCAACGGCGCGCGCGCGAGCTGTGGATCGGGGCGGCGGCATTCGCGGTCTCGATCCTGTGGCTTATGTTCATCGGCCGCACCTTCAACAACTACTACCTCGTGTGGCCGATGACGGGGGCGATCGTGGCGGCTCTGATGGCGCTAGGGTCGCCACGTGATCCAGCACGAGGGTGACCCGGAGCGCTGCGCGGTCCTCTTGCCCGGGGTGCGCTACTTCAGCCAGGCGCCGCTGCTCTGGTTCGCGCGCGAGGTGGCGCAGGCGCATGGCTGGTCCGTCGTGGAGGTCGACGAGCGGGCGCCCGCTGAGGAGGAGCCGTTCGAGTGGATGCTCGGCCAGGCCGAGCGCGCGCTCGACGCGGCGAGCGCATACCCCATGGTCGCGGTCGTGGGCAAGTCGCTCGGCAGCATCGCGGCGACGATCCACGATGGCCCCGCGGCCTGGCTCACGCCGCTACTGATCCGCCCCGAGATCGTCGATGCGCTGCGCGAAACGCGCGCGCCCACGCTGCTGGCGGGCAGCCCGGCCGACCCGACCTGGAGCGGCGGCGCCGTGCCCGAGAACCCGGCCCTCGACGTGCTCGAGCTGCCGGGCCTGGATCACTCGCTGCAGGTCAGCGGTACTCCGTCTGCTTCGCTCGACGCCCTCCGGACCGTCACTGAGCGCGTTTCTTCTTGGCTCGCTGGGCTGCCAGGTACTCCTTGACGACCTTCGAGCCCTTCCGCGCGAAGGCGTACTCGTGCGCTCGGCCCGTGACGTACATCCGGTCGCCGTCGGCGACGACCGGGTTCGCGTACTTGCCCGCCGGGAAGCGCCACTCCCGGTGCCCGTCGCGGGCGCGCACCGCGTAGGTCGCGTCCGGGCCGCGCGCCACGCTCCGCTGCGCTGCCTCCCCGCAGCTCGAGCAGACCGCGTAGTAGACGAGGCCGGCCATGACCGTGGGCGCCGCGTGCACCGCGCCGCCCGCGTCGATCTGCCAGCGCACGTCGCCGGTGGCCGCGTCGAGCGCGTAGAACTTGCCGTCGTAGGTGCCCACGTACACCGTCCGCTTGTAGACGGCCGCCGCGCCGTAGATGTAGCTCCCCAGCGGGCGCGCCCACAGCAGGTTGCCGGTCTTCGCGCCGAACGAGTACATCGTGCCGTCCGTGTTGCCGATGTAGACGCGCCCGTACGCGACCGTCGGCGTGGCGTACCAGAACTCGGTGCCCGCGCCGGAGCTCCAGAGCAGCTTCCCGGTCTTGGCGCTGAGCGAGTACAGCGTGCCGCTGTCCGACCCGATGAAGATCCGGCCGCGCCACCAGGCGGCTGACGTGTTCACCTGGTTGTCGGCCTGGAAGCGCCAGATGCGCTTGCCGGTCTTCGCGTTGATCGCGTGCACGCCGTTGTCCCAGGAGCCCACGAACAGCCGGTTGCCGTGCAGGAGCGGTGATGACTCGATGGGCTGGGTCTTGTAGCGCCACAGCTCGCGGCCCGTGTCCGCGTCCCACGCGACGACGAAGCCGTCGGCGCCCGCCTGGTCCTGGGCGCACACCACATGGTGCATGTACGACTGGTAGACCACCTTCCTGCCGATCGTCGGCGAGGAGGCGGCGCAGCGACCAAGGCTCTTCCGCCACACGACCCTGCCGTTCTTCGCGTTCAGCGCGAAGAAGAGGCCCTTCTGCTGGGCGAGGTACATCTTCCCGTAGCCGAGCGAGGGCGGGAACTCGAGCGTGTCGTGCGCGTCGATGGTCCACAGGCGCTTGTAGGGCGGGCGCAGGTGGTACGGCGAGATGTGCTGGCGGGCGTCGTCGTAGCCGTACGTCGGCCAGGGTCGAGGATTCTCCGCCTTCGGCGGCGGCTTGGGCTCCGGCTCCTCGGTCGTCACGAACTCCTCCGTGGCGGAGCCGCGCTTCTCGGGCGGTTTGTCTTGGCTGCGGACGTACAGGCCCACCGCGACCGCGATGACGATCGCGACGAGCCCACCTCCCACGAGCAGGCGTCGTCGAGTCACGCGGGGCAGGATGGCAAAAGGGTCATCCGGTGGAGCCGCCTGAGAGCAGCTTCCAGATGCGCTTTGTCACTTGTGGGAGCTCGAGGCTGAGCGTCGACTCGTTCAGCTGGCCGGCCCACTGCGGGGTGCCGGACCGGATCACGATCCCGCCGCCGAGCCCGAACGCCACGAATGCGGGCTCACCTGGGTCTCGGCCCGCCTCGGACATGCGCCGCGCCGATTGGGGGAACCCGGTCGTGGTCTCGAAGACGGTGAAGTCGCCGACGAAGCCGGACACGCCCTCGAACAGGCCGAGGCTGTCCTCGAAGACGGTCAGCGGCGCCGCGCTCGTCTTGACGAGCTTCGAGCGCTGGCCGAGCGCGTCCTCGCGCCGTCTGGGCGTCGGGTCGCTCATCACAGGTCCCTTCAGCGCCACGGCGCGCCGGAACGATTCGGCCCCGAACGTGGCCAGCCGGCCGCCGTCCGCGACGTAGTCGCGCAGCCGCTTCAGGAGCTCGTCCGGGAGCCACAGCTCACTGCCGGCGAACGCGACCCCCGGGGCGTTGCCGAGCGCCGGCCCCTCGTGGCGCGCGAGCGCCAGATCGGTCGTGAGGTCGTACGGCAGCCGCTCCCGGTCGAGCCAGCGGAGCAGCGGCGACACCTCGGCGTCGAAGCGCTTCGGGAGGGCGCCGTCCCGGAAGGGCCTGTCGACACGCACCGAGCCGGCGAACGGCAGCCGGTCCGCGAAGCCGTCGGCGTCGTCGTCCACCCGGTTCAGGCCCTGCCACGTGAGCGCCGGGAGCACCACCAGCGGGCGCGCCTCACCGCGAGCGCTGCGCGGCGGAAGCCCAGCCACGGCCAGCGGCCACACGGCGCGCTCCCGCCCCGAGCGGACCCGGACCACGTACACGCCCGTCCGCATCTTCGAGGGAACGTGGATGCGGAACCGGCCGGCCACCCGGCCGCCGTGGAGAAGCGGCTTGGGATCCCCGAGCCGCGACACCGCGAAGTTGAAGTCGCGGTCGACCGGGCCGACCTCGAAGTGGGCGACCGCGCCGGCGGCGACAGCCGAGAGAGGGCCGCGGAGGTTGAAGTTGCTCACGGTTACGCCGGTGCCAGGCCCCGCCACGCTCGAGGTCGGCGTGGGCAGCGGCGCCTCGGTGATGTTGCCGGCCCTGTCGCGCACGGCCACCGTGAAGGCGTAGTCGCCCTCGGGCGCGGGCTTCGTGCGCTCGTCGCCGGCGCTCACGCGGCCATCCCAGATGGCCGTTCGGTCGGGCCGGCCGCGAAAGCGCCTCACGACGTGCGGCTTCCCGGCATCGGTCCGGAACACCCGGACCACCGGGGCGCGGTTCTCCGGCCCGCGATAGCTGAGCGTGACGCTCGGAGTGTCGCCCGGGAGGTCGGTCGCGATCACGGACGGCTTCGCCGAGACCAGCGCCGCCGTCGGCGGCACGGTGTCGACGTCGATCTCCTTGACCGAGTCGATTACGCGGCTCTCGTCGCGGCGGACCACGCGCATTCGGTAGGTCCCATCCGGAACCACGGCGCCGTCGTCCGAGCGCCCGTCCCAAGTCCACCGGTGCTTCGCGTCGCCCGCGAGCCGGCGGTCGCTCACGATCCGCCGCACCTCCGTTCCCTCGGAGTCGACGACCATGAAGGACACGCTGGCGGGCTCGGACAGGTCGAACCCGATCTGGGTCTTGTCGCGGTAGCCGTCGCCGTTCGGAGAGAAGTGCGCCGGCTTCGTCGCGAAGCGGATCACCAGCGGGAAATCGCTCTTCAGCTGCTGCGCCAGGACGAACGCCCCCAGCGTCGCGGCGATCATGACCGCGAACACCGCCCGGACCAGGGGACGGGTCATCAGGGACGGGACCGGGTCATCGGTGAGCGGACCCTAGAGAATGCCCTGCGTGCGGGTACACCTGATCGACCCCTCCGGCGACGTCCTGCCATACGACCACGCGCTGGCCGCCGCGCTGGCACGCCAGGGCGTGGACGTCGAGCTCGTGACATCGCGCTTCGTGCACGGTCCGGCTCCGGAGCCGGACGGGTACGGCGTGAGCGAGTCCTTCTACCGGCTCGCCACGCGACTCGGGGACCACGCCTCGCGGCGGCGGCGCGCGGTGAAGCTGGCGGAGCACGTGCCGGACATGCTCCGCTACCGGCTCCGCGCCGATGTCGCCGACGTGCGCCATTTCCAGTGGCTTCCGGTCGAGCGAATCGACTCCTACCTGCTTCCGGCCGCCCGCCCGCGTGTGCTCACGATGCACAACGTGATCCGGCGCGAGGCTGTGGACCTTCGGCTTGCGGACCGGATGGACGCCGTGGTCGTACACACGCGCCACGGCGCGGCGCTGCTCGGAGGGGGCGAGCGCGTCCACGTGATTCCGCACGGCGCGTTCGAGCACCTGACCCGGCAGCCGCGCGAGGAGCCGCTGCCCGCCGAGCTCGCGGCGGTCGACCGGCCGGTGGTCCTCTACTTCGGCGTGATCCGTCCCTATAAGGGAGTGGACGTGCTGGTCGAGGCGTTCCAGCAGGTCGAGGACGCCGAGCTGTGGGTGGTCGGGCGGCCGCTCGAGGTGTCGATCGAGCACCTGCGGCGGCTTGCGCCCCCCGGTCGCGTCCGGTTCCTGGACCGCTACGTAAGCGACCCGGAGCTGCCGGCCTTCTTCCGTCGTGCCGACGTGCTCGTGCTGCCGCACCGGAGCGTCGACGTCTCGGGCGTGCTGTTTGCGGGCCTCGCATTCGGCAAGGCGATGGTGCTGTCCGGCGTGGGCGGCTTCCGCGAGATCGCCGAGGAGCACGGCGTGGGCGTGCTCGTGCCGCCCGAGGACCCGGATGCGCTGGCGGCCGCCATCGCGGGCCTCGTCTCCGACGACGCCGAGCGGCGCCGGCTCGAGGAGCGCGCGCTCGCCGCGGCTGCCGGACCGTTCTCGTGGGACCGGATCGCCGCGCAAACCGCCAGTCTGTACGAGCAGGTGCGCACGTGAGGGTCGTGTACATGGCGAAGGCGAAGCGCTCGGCGGCGCGCGCGCTCGAGTGGCTGGCCGTCGAGGGCGTGGACGTCGCGTCGGTCGTGGCGGGCGAGCCCGACGAGTTCACGCGCGACGAGCAGCGCGTGGACCTGGTCGCCGAGCGGCACGGGCTCGAGCTGGTGTCCGACGCGGAGCTCTACACGTCGCCCCCGGACGACGTGGACCTGGTGATCTCGTTCCTGTTCTGGAACCGGATCAGGGAGCCGCTCCTGTCGCTCGGGCGGATCGGCTGCCTGAACTTCCACCCGGCGCCGCTGCCCGAGATGCGCGGCGTGGGCGGCTACAACGTCGCGGTGCTCGAGGGCATGAGCGAGTGGGGCGTGTCCTGCCATTTTGTGGACGCGGACCTCGACACGGGCGACATCGTGGAGGTGGAGCGGTTCGCGATCGACCCGGACGCGGCCACGGCGCTGTCGGTGGACGTGGACAGCCAGGAGCACCTGTACGAGCTCTTCAAGCGCGTGATGAGGCGGGTGCTCGCGGAGGAGGAGCTGCCCCGGACACCCCAGGGCGAGGGCAGATACGTGAGCCGCGAGGCGTTCGAGGAGCTGCGTCGCGTGCGACCCGGCGACGACCTCGACCGGAAGCTGCGCGCGTTCTGGTACCCGCCCCACCCCGGCGCCCTGCTGGACGTGGACGGACGGGAGCTGACGCTCGTGGATGAACGGCTCCTCGCGGAGCTGGCGCGGCTCTACCGCGAAGCGGGTTGGGTGCCCTAACCTCGGCACATGGACTGCGCGGCCTGCGGAACTCAGAATCCGGCCGGGGCGCGGTTCTGCATGAACTGCGGGACCGCGCTCGAGCGTCGCTGCCCGAGCTGCGGCACGCCGGCGCCCGCCGAGGCGCGCTTCTGCATGAATTGCGGCGCCGCGCTGGACGCGCGCACCGCCCCCGCCGTGCCCTCGCCGCCCGCCGCCCGGGCAGCACCGACCATCCCTCCCGAGGAACGCCGCCAGGTGACCGTGCTCTTCGCGGACCTGTCCGGATACACGGCGTTCGCGGAGCGGCTCGACCCGGAGGACGTGAAGTCGCTGGTCGACCGTGCCCTGCTCCGCCTCGGCGCCGAGGTCGAGCGCTACGGCGGCACAGTCGACAAGTACATCGGCGACAACGTGATGGCGATCTTCGGCGCACCGGTCGCGCACGAGGACGACGCCGAACGCGCCGTGCGCGCCGGGCTCGGCATGCAGGCCGCCATGGAGGAGGTGAACGCGGGACTGCCCGCCGGCGCTCACTTCGCGCTCCGGGTGGGCGTGAACACCGGTGAGGTGATCGCCGGTGCGGTCGGCGACGCCTACACCGTCGTGGGCGACACCGTGAACGTCGCGTCGCGGCTCCAGAGCGCCGCCCGGCCGGGGAGCGTCACGGTCGGCGAGCGCACCATGCGCTCCACCGACGCGGCGGTCGAGTACACGACGCTCGAGCCGCTCGAGCTGAAGGGGAAGGCCGAGCCCGTGCCCGCCTGGGAGGCCGTCTGCCTGATCGCCGAGCACTCGGTGCGGAGGGTGGCGCCGGCGAGCGAGTCGCCGCTCGTGGGCCGCCGTCAGGAGCTCGACGCGCTCGACAGCCTGTACGAGCGGGTGGTGCGCGAGGGCAGCTCGCATCTCGTCACGGTCGTCGGCGAGGCGGGCGTGGGCAAGTCGCGTGTCCTGCGCGAGTTCGAGCGCCGGCTGACCGCGCATCCGTCGGCGCCGACGGTGCGCACGGGCCGCTGCCTCCCCTACGGGAGCGGGATCGTCTTCTGGGCGCTCGGCGAGGTGCTGCGCGCCGAGTGCGGGATCGTGGAGTCGGACTCCTCCGAGGAGGCGTGGCGGAAGCTGCGCGCCTACGTCGCCGAGCTGATGGGCAGGCAGAGCAGCCATTCGGATCGCGAGGCCGCGCTGATCGGGCGCCTGCTCGGCATCGACGTGCCCGGGGAGCTCGTCCCCGACGAGGACGACCCCGAGCGCATGCGTGAGGCGTTCCTCGCCGCGCTCCGGCGCGGGATCGAGGCGATCGCGACGCGGCGGCCGTTCGTGATCGCCTTCGAGGACATCCACTGGGCCGACGACGGCATGCTCGATGCCATCGAGCACCTGGCGCAGTGGGTGCGCGCCCCGCTGATGCTGGTGTGCCTGGCACGCGACGAGCTGCTCGACCGGCGGCCGAGCTGGGGCGGTGGCCGACGATCCGCCACGCAGCTGATGCTGAGCCCGCTGAGCGACGAGCACAGCCGCGCACTGGTGCGCGCGCTCCTGCCGGAGGGCCTCGAAGTGGTGCCCGCCGTGGCGGAGCGCTCAGGCGGCAACCCGCTGTTCGCCGAGGAGATGGCGCGCCGCATCGCCGAGGAGGGCACGATCGAGGCCGCGGAGCTGCCCGACACCGTGCAGGCGGTGCTGGCCGCGCGGCTCGACTCGCTCGAGCCATTCGAGCGGCGGCTCGTACAGCAGGCGTCCGTTGTGGGGCGCACGTTCCCGGACGCCGCCCTGGCGAGCCTCGCCGACGCCGAGGGTCGCGACCTCGAGCGAGCGCTGATCTCGCTCCAGGAGAAGGACATCCTGGCTCCCGCGATGGACAGTCCGCTCGGCACCGAACGCGAGCTGGCGTTCAAGCACGTGTTGATCCGCGACGTGGCCTACGGGATGCTGCCCAAGGCCGTCCGCTCGCGGAAGCACTTCGAGGTGGGCGCCTTCCTCGAGGATCGCTTCGGCGACCGCACGGATGAGGTGGTGGCCCTGCTAGCCGAGCACTACGGGCGCGCGGCCGCCCTCGGCCGGGAGAGCGGGGTGGCGCCGCAGGAGCTCGAGTCGATGCGGGCCCGGGCGCTCCGCTTCCTCGACGAGGCCGGTGACGCCGCGGCGAAGCTGTACGCCAACCGCGAGGCCGCGGCGCACTACCGCCACGCCCGGGCGATCTGCCCGGAGAGCGCCCGCGAGGCCGGCGTGAGGATCGGCGAGAAGCTCGGCGACGTGTCGCTCCGCCTGGGCCGGGTGGACGAGGCCATCGGCGTGTGGTCGGACTGCCTCGAGTGGCACCGCGGCCAGGAGGACCTCGAGCGGGTAGCGGACCTCCACCGGAAGATCGGCGCGGCGCTGTCGCACAAGGGCGAGCGCAAGGCGGCCATCGAGCACTACCAGAAGGGCATCAACCTGCTGAAGGACGGCCCGCCTCGGATCGAGCTCGTGCGGCTCTACGAGGAGGCGGCCTGGCTGTACCTGCACACCGGCGACAACATGCTCGCCATCTACGCGTCCGAGAAGGCGCTGCGGCTCGCGGAGCGCCTCGACGAGACGCGCGCCGCCAGCCGCGCGCACGGGATCTTCGGGCGGGTGTTCGGTCGCATCGGCGACACCGAGAAGGCGCGCCAGAACCTCGAGCGCGCCGTGGAGCTGGCACGCGGCTCGGACGACGGCGAGACGATCCTGGCGCTCTCCGCACTCGGGCGGCAGCTCGAGATCTCGGAGGCGGACGTCAAGGGCGCGCGGGCCGTGTACGAGGAGGCGCTCGCGCTCGCTGAGCAGGTGGGCATGCTCCCCGCCCAGGTGGAGCTGCATGCGTGGCTGGCGCAGCTCGCGGCGTACTGCGCCGACTGGGAGCAGGTGGAGAAGTCCACCGAGGCGAGCGCGACGCTGGCGGAGCGCGAGGGCCTCGTTGGCAAGCTGTGCCTGCCGTACGCACTGCGCGGCCTCCTGCGCTGGCGCGAGGGCCGGATCGGCGAGGCGACGGTGCTGTTCCACCGCGCGCACGAGCTGGCCGAACAGGTGGGCTGGTCGGAGATCGCCTTCCAGGCGCTGTTCGGCCTCGCGATCGCGCTGCGTGACCAGGGCGACCTCGACGGGGCCACCGCTGCACTCGATCAGGCGATCGAGGTGTGCGAGCGCGCGGGACTGATCGCCCAGTCGATCCAGGCGACCGGGGCTCGCGCGGTGATCCTCGCGCTGGCGCACCGGCCCCAGGCGGCTCGGGACGCCGCCGAGATGGCCTCACAGATGGCGGAGCGCCTGCACTACCCGGTTGGGCGGGCGGCGGCCCTGGAGGCGCGCGGCGTGGCCGAGGAGGACCCGGTGGCCGGAGCCGAGCTGCTCGCCGAGGCCGAGGAGGCGTGGCGGGCGCTCGACAGACCGCTGGAGGCGACCCGGGCTCGCCTGCTTGCCGGACAGGTCCTGCAGGGTCACGACGACGACCGCGCCCGCGAGCTGCTGGAGCAGGCCGCGGAGCAGAGCGACGAGCTCGGCGTGCCACACCTCGCCGAGCGGGCCCGCGCGCTCGCGGCGGGCAGCGAGCAGCTGCGCCAGAGCTGAGCCGAGCCGGTTACTGCGACAGGTCGGCGCCGGCGATGATGACGACGGTGGCGTCGCCGGCGAGCCCCTGGCTCGCGGCGTCGATCGGCTGGCGCTGTGGGATACCGAGGCGCCTGCTGACCGCCTTCGCCTCGTCGCGGTGGCCGGGCGAGTAGAGCACGACCGACTCCGCGCGCTGCTGCTGCTGGTCGGCCGTGTTGGCCACCGTGCCGAGCTGGAACCCCTTGCCCGAGACCTGCTCGCCGACGCTCTTGGCGAGGTTGGGGACGGTCGTGCCGTTCAGCACCGCGACCGTGACCTCCGCCGGGTCGACGGCCGGCTTCTGCTTCTGGTTCCCCCCATCGCTCGCCTGATCGCCTCCGGAGGAAGAGCCGCCGCCGCCGCTGCCGGCCGCCGGAGTGCTGCCGCCACCGGTGTCGTCACTCGAGAGCTGCGTCACCCCGAAGGCGGCCGCGCCGCCGAGGATCAGGATGCCCGCGACGACGAGCACGAGATAGCGCGGGCTGGCGAGCAGGCGTCTGTACCAGGGCCGCCTCGGGGGGGGGATGATCGCCGTCTGCTGCGGCATCGGCCGGGGCGGGAGCATTGGACGCACGGGGGCGCGCTGGCCGGAGGCGCGTTGAGCGGCAGGGACGGGAGGTGGGGCGCCGGGCGGCCGGCCGCCCGCGGGAGTGGAGGGAGCGCCCGGGCGGGCCGGTCCAGGCGACGTGGCCTGTGAGCCCGCGTTGCCTCCGCCCGGGGCGGGCTGGGGCTGCGCCGGCTTCGCCTGCGTGGCCGATGCCGCGGTTGCGCCCGCCGCAGCCGCCATCGCGGGCGCGCCTGCGCGAGCGGGGACCTGCGGCGAGTCCGCCTCCTTGCCGGCCTTCTCGGCATCGTCGGACCCGTTCTCGGCCGACGCCGGCTGCGCCTGCCCTGGCGTCGCCGCGGGCTGTCCCGCCTGTCCGGCGGCCGTGGCGGGCTGCGGCTGCCCGGGCTTCGGGGCCTCGTCCGGCTTCGCGGCGCCGGCCTCCTCTGCCTCCTCGCCCTTGGCCTGGGCCGCGGCGGCGGCCGCGACCGCGGGAACGGGCTGGCCCGGCTTCGCGGCGCCCTGCGCGGTAGCCGGCGCTGGCTGGCCCGGCTTAGGAGCGCCCTGCGCGGTCGCGGGCAAGGGCTGGCCCGGCTTCGCCGACTGCGCGCCGGCGGGCACGGCCTGCCCCGGCGTTGTGGCGGCCTGCG
>JBEVKE010000042.1:0-7731 GCA_040509835.1 Thermoleophilaceae bacterium | reverse complement strand
CGGTGAACATCGCGCTCGTCAACGAGCTGGCGATCCTGTGCGATCGAATGGGGATCGACGTCTGGGAGGTCACCGACGCGGCCGCCACAAAGCCGTACGGCTTCATGTCCTTCAAGCCCGGACCGGGCATGGGTGGCCACTGCCTGCCCGTCGATCCGTTCTATCTCGCCTGGCGCGCGCGTGAGTTCGACATGCAGACCGAGTTCATCGAGCTCGCCGGCGAGGTCAACCAGCGCATGCCGTACTTCTGCGTGGAGCGCGTGGCGCGGGCGCTGAACGACCACTCGAAGGCCGTGCGCGGCTCGCGCGTGGGCATCTTCGGCGTCTCGTACAAGCCCGGCGTAGGGGACCTGCGTGAGTCGCCGGCCCTCCGCATCATCCGGCTCCTGAGGGAGCAGGGCGCCGACATCGTCTACCACGACGAGTTCGTCCCCGAGCTGCCCGAGCACGGGCTGCGCTCGGAATGGCCCGAGGACGTCGACTGCGCCGTGATCGTGACGGCGCATCCGGGCCTCGACGTCGAGCGCGTAGTGCGCGAGGCACCGATCGTGGTCGACTTCCGAGGCGTGACCCGCGGGATCGAGGCCCCGAACCTCGTGCGTCTGTGACGACGGTCGGGGTGGTGGGCCTCGGCTACTGGGGCCCGAACCTCGCACGCAACTTCGACCGCCTGCCCGACGTGGAGCTCACGTGGCTCTGCGACGCGTCCGAGGAGGCGCTGGCCCGCTGGGGCCCGGCGTTCCCGTCGGCGCGCACGACGGCCGAGTTCGACGACCTGCTGAACGACGAGGCGCTCGACGCCGTCGTCATCGCGACGCCGGTGCCCACGCACGCGGACCTCGCCACGCGCGTGCTGGAGGCGGGGAAGCACTGTTTCGTGGAGAAGCCGCTGGCGCGCTCGGAGCAGGAGGCCGAGGGGGTGGTCGAGGCGGCGCGCGCGGCCGGCCGGGTTCTGATGGTCGGGCACCTGCTCGAGTACCACCCCGGCGTGGAGCGGCTCACCGAGCTGGTGCGCTCCGGTGAGCTGGGCGACCTGCGCTACATCTACTCGAACAGGCTGAACCTGGGGAAGCACCGGCAGGACGAGAACGCGCTGTGGTCGCTCGGCGCCCACGACGTGTCCGTGATCCTTCGGCTAGCCGACGAGGAGCCGGTCGACTCCACTGCCGTGGGGGAGAGCTACGTGAAGCCGGGGGTCGAGGACGTGGTGTTCGCGTTCATGCGCTTTGAATCCGGGCTCACGGCGCACATGCACCTGTCCTGGCTCGACCCGCACAAGGAGCGCCGGTTCACCGTGGTCGGGTCGCAGCGGATGGCGACCTTCGACGACATGGAGCTGGAGCGCAAGCTCACGGTGTACGACAAGGGGTTCGACGAGAGCTATTCGTCATACGGCGAGTACATCGCGCGCTCAGGCGACGTCTTCTCGCCCCGGATCTCTAACGAGGAGCCGCTCCGGATCGAGACCCGCCACTTCGTGGAGTGCGTCCGGGACGGGACGGAGCCGCGCACCGGAGGCGAGTCCGCGCTGCGCGTAGTGCGCGTGCTGGAGCGGCTGCAGCGCTCCCTGGCGGAGAGCTCGGATGTCGCCAGCCGCTGAGTTGCGGGCGTCGGACCGGGCGCCCGGCCTGCTGCTCGGCGAGGGCGTCGAGCTGCCGGAGGACGTGGAGATCGCCGGTCATGTGGTGGTGCACGCCGGTACCCGCATCGGCGCCGGGGCGAGGCTCCAGGACGGCTGCGTGGTCGGAAAGCGGGTGGCGCTCGGCAGCCGGTCCAGCTCGGCCGGGGGCGAGGCCCCCGGGCCGGCCACCATCGGCGCCGGCACAACGGTCGGAGCGGGCGCCGTGGTGCTCGAGGGGGCCGTGATCGGAGGGCGCTGCGTGATTGCCGATCAGGCGCACGTGCGTGAGCGTACGGCCATAGGCGACGAGTGCGTGGTCGGGCGTGGCGCATCGGTCGAGAACGACGTGCGCATCGGCGCGCGCGTGCGACTGCAGACGGGGGCGTACGTGACCGCGTGGTCGGTGGTCGAGGACGACGTCTTCATCGCGCCCGGCGTGATCTTCACGAACGACCCGACCGCGGGCCGGCGCCCCGACGGTGTGGAGCTCCGCGGCCCCACGCTGCGACGCGAGTGCCGCATCGGCGCCGGCGCCGTGCTCCTGCCGGGCGTCGAGATCGGCGCCGGCGCGTTCGTGGCGGCGGGCGCCGTCGTGACGCGCGACGTGCCGGCGGGGGCGCTCGTGATGGGCGTGCCGGCACGGGTTGTCCAGTGAGGCGCCGCCGTCATTCGCTCGCGCCGGGCAGAGGGACGCTCCTGTTGGGAGCGTTTGCCACGGCGACCGTGGCGACGCTGATCGCCGTCGAGGTCAGGAGGGCGCGGCGGAGCGGCTCTGACGAGGCGGTTGCAGACGTCGCTCGGGTGGCCCGGGCCGGCTATCGCGACGTGCCGACACGGGAGAACTCGATGTTCAACCTGCTCACGTCCTTCGCGACGACGTTCCTGGTGGTGCGCACGGTCACCTACAGGCTGAGGACGCGCCGCACGGTCGGACCCTTCCGGACTCTGCGCGTGGGGCGTCGTCACATCCACCACTACGTGCCGGGCATCGTGATCGCGCTCGCATCCGGCGCCGCCGCGATCGTCACGCGCGACGAGCACCTCGAGCCGGTCCTGGCCGTCCCGTTCGGGATCGGCATGGGCCTGACGCTCGACGAGTCCGCGCTTCTCCTGGAGCTCGAGGACGTCTATTGGACGCGCGAGGGGCTTCTGAGCGTGCAGATCACGCTCACGGTGATGGCGATGCTGGGTGCCCTGGCGCTGGCGCTGCGCTTCCTCCGGCGGGGCGAGGAGCTCGTGCTGGTGCCGGAAGGCGCATCTGCTGAAGCTGATTTGATTCCGCGCCATGGAGACGCCACCGCCGCCTGAGCGGCCCGTACCTGACCCGCCGCCGAGCCCGGCCCTGCCGCAGGCGCCTCCTCCCCCTCCGGGCCCCCAGGCGCCCGCGTACGGCGGCCAGGTCCCGCCGGGAGGCTGGGAGCAGCCGATCGCCCAGCAGGCTCCCGGGTGGCACGGCCGGCAGCTGGCGAGCTGGGGATCGCGGCTCGCGGCCTACCTGGTCGACGGCCTGATCCTCCTGGTCCCGGTCATCGCGCTCACGGTGATCATCGTGGCGGTGGCCACGGGAAGCGACACCGGGGCGTGGGTCACCGGGATCATCGGCTTCCTCGCTTACCTGGTCGTCGCGTTCCTGTACTGGCCGCTTTTGATGGCGCGCGAGGGCCCGCACAACGGCCAGACGTGGGGCAAGCAGATCCTCGGCATTCGAGTGATCCGGGACAACGGCGAGCGGATGAGCTTCGGCTGGGCGGCGCTGCGCGAGATCGTGATCAAGGGCTTCGCCGTGGGCGTCGCCTCGTCGATCATCCCGTTCATCCCCTGGTTCCTGGACTTCTTCTGGCCGCTCTGGGACGACGAGAACCGGGCGCTCCACGACATGATCGTGTCCACGCACGTCGTGCACGCGTAGCGTTCAGGCGGCGGCGCGGCGCACGTGCTCGGCCGCGCCAGTCCAGATCATCTGCTCGCGGCCGGGGCCGACTCCGATCATCACGACCGGCACCCCCAGCGACTCGGCGATGTAGTCCAGGTACGCCTGCGCGTTCGCGGGCAGCTCGTCGACCGAGCGACAGCCGCGGATGTCCTCGTGCCAGCCGGGCATCTCGATGTAGTCGCCCTGCACCCGGTGGACGATCGACTGGTGGTACGGGAACTCGTCGAACATCGCGCCGTCCGGCCCGAGGTAACGCACGCCGATGTGAAGCGGGTCGATGCCGGTGAGCACGTCGAGCTTCGTAACCACGAGGCCCGTGAGGCCGTTGATCCGTGTGGCGTACTTGAGCGCCACCAGGTCGAGCCAGCCGGTGCGCCGCGCCCGGCCGGTGGTTGTGCCGAACTCGCCTCCTGACTCGCGGATCTGGTCGCCAAGGGCGTCGTCGAGCTCGGTGGGGAAGGGCCCCGCGCCCACGCGCGTCGTGTACGCCTTGGCGATGCCCCACACCTCGTCGAGCGAGCCCGGGCCCACGCCCGCGCCCGGGCCGGCCGCTGCGGCGACGGTGTTGGACGAGGTCACGAACGGGTACGTGCCGTGGTCGATGTCCAGCAGCGCGCCCTGCGCGCCCTCGAAGACGACCAGGCCGCCCTCGTCGAGTGCGCGCCACGCGATCGGAGGCGTGTCCGCGATGAACGGCTCGAGCCGGTGGCCGTGGGTGCGGTACTCCTCGGTCATCGTGTGCAGGTCGAGCTCGGGGAGCTTGGCGTACGGCCGGAGCATCATCCGCTTGGGCTCCATCGCCGCGTAGATCTTCTTCCGAAGGATGTTCTCGTCGAGCAGGTCCTGCATCCGGATGCCCAGCCGGGCCGCCTTGTCGGCATAGCAGGGGCCGATCCCTCGCCGGGTCGTGCCAATCTGGAGCTTCCCGAGCTTGGCCTCGCCCTCCTGGTCGAGGAGCTTGTGGTACGGCATGATCAGGTGCGCGTTAGCCGACACGCGCAGGCCGCGCAGGTCGATCCGCCGCCGGCGGAGCTCGTCGATCTCCTGCGCGAGCACGACGGGATCCACCACAACACCGTTCCCGATCGCGCACAGCTTGCCGGGGTAAAGGATCCCCGAGGGGATCAGGTGGAACTTGAAGGTCTCGCCGTCGCGGACGATCGTGTGGCCCGCATTGTTGCCGCCCTGAAAGCGGATGACGAGGTCGGCCTGCTCCGCGAGCAGGTCTACGACCTTCCCCTTCCCCTCGTCGCCCCACTGGGCGCCGACGATCACGACTCCTGGCATGGCGAGGACGAGTCTAGGTGGCGCCCGGCTAGAAGGCGCCGTCGTCCGCGACCGAAGGCGCCGGCTCGACGGTACCCCGGTCGCGATACAGGTTCGCGAACTTCGGATACTTCGGCAGGAACGTGAGCGCCACCTCGCCGATGGGCCCGTTCCGGTGCTTGGCGACGATCACATCCGCCTCACCCAGCCGCTCTGACTCCCGGTTGTAGTACTCGTCGCGGTAGATGAACATGACGACGTCGGCGTCCTGCTCGATCGAGTTGTGGACGACGATGTCCTCGGCCACGAAGTTGTGCAGCCCCTCGACGGTGAGGTCATAGACCTTCTCGACGCCCTCAGGTTCGATCGAGACGACACGATCCCAGTACACGTCGTTCGCGGCGAGGAGCGCACGTTCCTCGGAGCCGACGGCGGCCGCGGCCCGGCCCGCGCGCTCACGGGACAGATTGGACTTGTAGAGCGTCGAGCCGCAGTACTGGTTGCCGAGCTGCTCCTGCAGTCCGAGCTGCTCCTGCAGTCCACGTGTCGTAACCGCGGCGGTCACACGCGCCGGCTCCACGACGGAGCGCCATGCTGCCGCGGGGATCACATCGCGGTTCGTGTTGGCCTTGCTCGAGGCCAGTACGGCCTCGATCCGCCGGCCTGTCCCCTCACGCCCCTCCCCAAGACATCCAACCTTCTCGAGGAACAGGGACACGTCGGCGGCACCGGTCAGCTTGACGTGGTGCTGGGGCCGGCCTCGGGTGTTGCCGACGCGAGACCGGATGCCATTGATGCCCAGCCGGAGGAGTAGCGACTGCACGTCGGCGGCGAGACCAGGGCTGCTCGTCGCGTAGTAGACGATCGGGGTGGCTCGTCTCCCCCTGGCGAGGTAGACGCACCCGTCGGTGGACCATAGATGCCTCAGGAAGTGCGCGATCAGCCTCGGCGATTGCTCGAAGACCTTCGCCGGTACGCGCTTCTCGTAAGAACGCAGCCCGAAGGCGCCGAGTTCGTCCAGCCAGGCGGCGATCGGGTTCCGCCGGCCATGGGTGAGCCGGCGCGCCGAGCTCAGGTACACCTGGTACCACCGCCGCTCGCTGTTGATCCGGGGGCGGATCGCGGACCCGAATATCGCGGTGGCCAGCTCGACCACGGTCTCAGCGAGAAGCGGCTCGCGGGTCGTGTACTGGGTCACGTGGCGGGGGAGGGTGCACCCGTCGCCGATGAGATGGCCGAGGAGCGCAAGTTCGTCGGGCGTCATCGTCTGCGTGCTCGGCCCGGAGAGCTCGCGAGGCAGGGCGAGGTGGTCTCCGACCATCACCTCGTCCAGGCGCTTCCAGCCCTCGAAAGCGAGGAACTTGTGGTTCCCGGTCGCGCGGATCGTCCGGCCCAGCTGGGTCGTCAGGCGGTAGACGGGCTTGCGCCCGGTCGCGAAGGCACGTGTGACTCGCCGCCGCTCCAGCTTCCATGTATCCGTGTTCACCGCCAGGACCTGAAAACCGGAGAGCCCCACCAGTTCGGCGATCGGCTTGTACTCGCCCGTCTCAGGCAGGTAGACGCGTGACTCGCCGGTGAGGCACCCCGACTCGCGAAGGTCGGACAGCATCGGCACGGGCGGGTTACGGGACTCCACGGCTCGCGAGAGCTGGGAGACGGCGATCACGGGCACGTTCAGCTCGCGGGCCAGGATCTTCAGGCCTCGGCTGATCTGGCCGATCTGCTCGACCCGGCTCGACTCCGCACGACCCTCCGGGCGCATCAGCTGGAGGTAGTCCACGACCACCAGGCCGAGGCCGTGTCGGGCCGCGAGGCGGCGTGACTTTGCGCGCAGCTCGAGCACGCTCATGTCGCTCGAGTCGTCCACGAAGATCGGCGCCCGGGCGAGCTTCTCCACCGCCTGGAGGACCTTGGGCCACTTCTCGGCGCGCACGCGCCCCTTCCGCAGATCGTCGCTCGACACGCGCGCCTGGGAGGCGAGGAAGCGGTGAGCCAGCTCGGTCTCGGACATCTCGAGCGAGAACAGCGCCACCGGGACGCCGGCCTCGACGGCGGCGTGCTCCGCGATGTTGGTGGCCGCCGCGCTCTTGCCCATCGACGGGCGCGCGGCCAGCACGATCAGGTTGCCCGGCTGGAATCCGCCGGTGAGCGCGTCCAGGTCGGTGAAGCCCGATGGTGTGCCGGTCAGGCCGACATCGGTCTTCGAGAGCTCCTCGAGCTTGTCGATCTCGTCGTGGAGGATCGCCTCCAGCGACCGCATCTCCGACGTGCCGCCGTCATGCCCGATCTTGAACAGCACGGACTCGGCGCGCTCGATCAGCTCGCGAGCGTCGGCCCGGTGCGTGGCCACGTCGTCCTGGATCTCGCGCGTGGCCCTCAGCACGCTGCGCAGGAGCGAGTGCTCCTTGACGATCCGCGCGTAGTCGAGCACCGCGCCCACCGCGGGCACGACGGTCGGGAGCGAGTGGAGGTACGCCTCACCGCCCGCCTTGTCGAGCTCACCGCCGCGGCGCAGCTCCTCGGCGACCGTGAGCGCATCGACCGCCTCGGGGGTGGCCTTCTCCTTCAGGCGGATCATCGCCTGGAAGATCGCCCCGTGCCGGGGGCGGTAGAAGTCGGGCGGACGCAGCCCGACCTCGAGCAGGACGCCGTCGAGCGCCTGCTCGGTAAGCAGGATCGCCCCGAGGACGGAGGCCTCGGCCTCCTCGTTGTGGGGCGGGACGCCGCCTGCCCCTGCCTGGGGCGGGACCGCTACGGCCACGACGGCCTCACGGGCGAGTTACGCCGTTGGGGTGACGATCGTCTTGATCTCGGCCGTCACTCCGTCGGAGACCTCGACGGAGACCATGTGTGTGCCCGTTGTCCTGATCGGCTCCTCCAGCCGGACGCGGCGCTTGTCGAGCCGCACCCC
>JBEVKE010000041.1:0-10075 GCA_040509835.1 Thermoleophilaceae bacterium | reverse complement strand
ACCTCGTCGCTGAGGCGCCCCGAGTGCTCATCCGTGGGGCTGGCGAGGACAAGCCTGGATACGACCAAGAACTACTCCTTCACATACGGCACGCCGATTGCGGCGGGCGGTCGGGATCGGGCGACGACGCCGGCCACAACGACCAGGGTCAAGACATACGGCAATGCCTGGAATAGCACGGCCGTGGACTCGGAGAAGGCCGGCAGCCGCTGGGCAAGCGCGGTCGAGCCGCCGAACAGGAGCGCGCCGGCGAGCGCGCCCCATGGCCGCCATCCCCCGAAGATGACCGCGGCGAGCGCGATGAACCCGCGCCCGGCGGTCATGTTCTCGTTGAAGGAGCCGAGCAGCGCGATCGACAGGTAGGCACCGCCGATCGCAGCGAGCGCGCCCGAGGCGACGACGGCCAGGTAGCGCGTCCGGATGACCGGGAGGCCAACCGTGTCGGCGGCGCGCGGCTTCTCGCCCACGGACCGGAGCCGGAGCCCGCTGCGCGTCCTGAACAGATACAGGGTCAGGATCGGCACGAGTATGAGGGCGGCCCACGTCAGGAGGTTGGCGTTGCCGATCGCCTCACCGATGAAGGGAATCTTCTCCACGCCCGGCAGCGTGACGTCCGGCACGCGCGACACACCCGGGGGAGTGCCCTGCGTGCCGTAGTGATAGATGAACACGTAGCCGGTCACGCCGAGCGCGAGGATGTTGATCCCGGTGCCGCTCACCACCTGGTCGGCGCGCAGCGAGATGGACACGAAGGCGTGCAGCAGCCCCGTCAGCGCGCCGGCCGCGGCGCCGATCGCGAGCCCGCCCACCCACGAGCCCGTCAGGTCCGATCCATAGATGCCGAAGAAGGCACCCATCAGCATCATGCCCTCGAGCCCGATGTTGATGACCCCGCTGCGCTCGGACATGATGCCGCCCATCGCGGCGAAGATGAGCGGGGTGGCGAAGCGGAGCATCCCCGCGATCAGCGCCGACCACACGAACACCGTGTCCAGGTTGGCCTCACCGGAGTTGACGGCGATCACGGCGAGGATCGCGCCCAGCACCGCGAGCGCCACCGCGATGTTGCCGAGCCGACGCTCGCCCGCGCGCGCCGCGTAGACGCCGGCGGCGACGCCCGCCGCGGCGAGCACGAGCGAGACCACGGGCGTGCGGAGCATGATCGGCGGCAACGCGACGTACGCGGCGAGGACCCCGAGCACGATGCCGGCCCATGCGGCCGTCCGCGCGGACACGCCCGTGCGAGTCGCCGCGGCTGTCGACGCGCTCACGGCTCCTGCTCCCCGCCAGCCCGCGCTACGGCGGGCTCACTACCTCGTCGGAACAGCCCTCGGCCGCGTCTGATCATGGTGAGCACGAGGACGTCGGCACTCACGATCAGGATCACGAGGCCCTGGATGATGTAGGTGAGGTTTTCGGCCAGCGACGGCTCGAAGACGGTCGGATCGAGGTTCCGCTGCGAGGTGCCGCTGAGGAGCGAGCCGAAGAGCAGCGCCGCCGCGACCGTCCCGACGGCGGTGTTGCGCCCGAGCAGGGCCACGGCGATGCCGAAGAACCCGAGCTGGAGCTTCTGAATGTCGTTCGTCGCGATCCGGAACTGCCAGCCGAGCACGTCGATGCCGCCCGCGAGGCCGGCGAACACCCCGCACACGGCCATGACGAGGATGTAGTTCTTCGCCACGCTCATGCCGCTGTAGCGCGCCGCCTCGGGGTTGAACCCGACGGCGCGCACCTCGAAGCCGGCGGTCGACCTGTTCAGGATGAACCAGAAGACGACCACCGCGGCGAGCGCGATGAAGATGCCGATGTGGAGACCCTGGAGCACGGGGTCGCCCCAGAACACCGGGAGCTTGGCGCCCTCGACCACATCGTTGGAGACCGGGATCGACTTCTGCGTGTCGTTCTGGAGCGGCCCGCCCAGCGAGAACAGCCACACGCCGATCCACAGCGCGATCCAGTTGAGCATGATCGTGCTGATCACCTCGTGCGCGCCGGCGTAGGCCTTTAGCACGCCCGCGATCCCGGCCCAGAACGCGCCGGCGATGCAGGCGGCCACGATCGCGAGCACGATGTGGAGGAAGCTCGGCATGTCGGCGAACGACGACCCCACCCATACCGCGGCGATCGAGCCGACGATGTACTGGCCGTTGCCGCCGATGTTGAAGAGGCCGGCGCGGAAGGCGAACGCCACGGCGAGGCCCGTGAGGATCAGCGGCGTCGTGATGATGAGCGTCTGCTGGAGGTTGGACGCCGCGAGGTCGCGATCCGCGCCCGTGGTCCACGGGAAGATCCACTGAAGGCCCGTGCCCTTCCAGATCGCCTCGTAAGTGGCGATCGGGTCGCTGCCGGTCAGGAGCATCACGAGCCCGCCGATGAAAAAGGCGATCAGGGTCGTGAGCAGCGGGACGATCACGCCGCCGCCGCGGACGTAGCCCGCGAGCCGGGACGCCGGCGTGGCGGCGCGGACCTCGGGTTCCTCGGTGGCGCTCAAGCCGCCGCCTTGCCCCCGCGGCCGCCGGTCATCGCCACGCCCAGCTCCTCCTCGGACACGTCCGGCGGGAACTCGGCGACGATCTGCCCCTCGTAGATCACGACGATGCGGTCCGCGAGCGCGCGGATCTCCTCGAACTCGAGCGACACGAGCAGAATCCCGCGTCCCTGGTCGCGCTCCTCGAGCAGGCGCCCGTGCACGAACTCGATCGCGCCCACGTCGAGCCCGCGAGTGGGCTGGTGCGCGATCAGGAGCTTCGGGTTGCTGGCCACCTCGCGCGCGACAGCCACCTTCTGCTGGTTGCCGCCCGACAGCGAGCTCGCGAGCGTGCTCGGCTCGCCGCCGCGCACGTCGTACTCCTTCAGGAGCTTCCGCGCCCGGTCGGTCATCCCCGAAATCGAGAGCACACCGTGGTGCGAGATCGGCGGCTGGCGGTACTCGCGCAGCGCCAGGTTCTCGGCAAGCGTGAAGTCGAGAACGAGCCCGAACAGCTGGCGGTCCTCGGGGATGTGCGCCACGCCCGCCTCGGTGGTCTCACGCACCCCCTCGCCGGTCACGTCCTCGCCCGCGATCGACACGCGCCCCGACTCGGGCACCACAACGCCGGCGATCGCCTGCACCAGCTCGAGCTGGCCGTTGCCCTCGACGCCCGCGATCGCCACGACCTCGCCGCCGCGGACCGTGAGGGTCACCCCCTTGACCGCCTCGAGCCCGCGCTGGTCACGCACATGAAGGTCCTCCACCTCGAGCATCGGCTCGCCCAGCTTGGCGGTCTTCTTCTCCACCCGGAGCAGCACGTCCCGGCCCACCATCAGCCGCGCGAGGCTCGCCTCGGTGGCGCCCTCGGTGGGCACCGTGTCGATCTTCTCCCCGCGCCGCAGCACGGTGACCCGATCCGAGATCTCGAGCACCTCGTTCAGCTTGTGGCTGATGAAGACGATGGAGACGCCGTCCTCCGTCAGCGCCCGCAGCACCTGGAACAGCTCCTGCGTCTCCTGGGCCGTGAGCACCGCCGTCGGCTCGTCCAGGATCAGGATGCGGGCATCGCGGTAGAGCGTCTTCAGGATCTCGACCCGCTGCTGCATCCCGACCGAGACCTGCTCGATCACGGCGTCGGGATCCACCGCGAGTCCGTAGCGGTCGGACAGCTCCTTCACCCTGCGCGCGCCCTCGCGCACGTCCAGCAGCACCCCGCGCGTGGGCTCCTCGCCGAGCACGATGTTCTCGGTCACGGTCATCACCGGCACGAGCATGAAGTGCTGATGGACCATCCCGATGCCGAGATCGATCGCCCGCGAAGGCGAATCGATCTCGGTCGGCTCTCCGTTCACGCGGATCTCGCCCTCGTCCGGGCTGTACAGCCCGTAGAGGATCGACATCAGCGTCGACTTGCCGGCCCCGTTCTCACCCAGCAGGGCGTGCACCTCACCCTTCCGCAGATCGAAGTCGATCCGGTCGTTGGCAACGACCGGACCGAACCTCTTCGTGATTCCGCGGAGTTCGAGAGCGGGTGCTTCTGACTCCACTCCTGGCTACTTGACCGTGTCGGGGATGTTGCTGATCTTGCCGGAGGCGATGTCTTCCTGGACCTTCTTGACCTGGTCGGCGTACTTCGTGCCCGCCGGCCCGATCTTGCCGATGCCGATGCCGCCGTTCTTGACCGTGGCCACGAGGTCCGTGCCGCCCTTGAACTGGCCGGCCTGGGCGCGCTTGATGGCGTCGAACACGGCCACGTCGACCTTCTTGAGCGCCGACGTGAGGATGTGCGGGCCGAGGTAGGACTGGTCGGCGTCCACGCCGATGCCCTGCACGCCCTTCTCCTTCGCCGCGTCGAGCGCGCCGAGACCGCACTGGCCGGCCACCTGGAAGACGACCTTCGAGCCCTGCGCGATCTGGTTGAGAGCGATCTCCTTGCACTTCGCCTGGTCGACGAAGTCCTGCGAGTAGCCGTTCAGCGTCTTGATCCCCGGGTTGGCCGCCTTGGCGCCCGCCTGGTAGCCCGCGATGTAGTGGTCGACCGGCGGGATCTTCTGGCCGCCCACGCTCGAGATCGTGTCGGCGTTGTTGTCCTTGGCCCACAGCCCGGCGAGGTAGCCGGCGAGGTAGCCCGCCTCCTGCTCCTTGAAGAGCAGGCCCTGGACGTTCTGCGGCTTGCCCTTCAGCCCCGCGGCTGCGAAGTCGACGATCGCGAAGTTGTTGTCCGGGAACTTCTTGGCGACCGTAGCCGTCGCGTCGCCCATGAGGAAGCCAACCGAGATGGTCAGGTCATTCTGCTGCTGTGCCGACGTCTGCAGGTTCGGGATGTAGTCGCCGTTCGACTTCGAGAGGAAGACGCGGCCCTGGGTGCCGAGCTGCGATTCAGCGTCCTCCAGGCCCTTGTTGGCCAGGAAGTTGAACGAGCGGTCGTTCAGGCCGCCGATGTCTGTCACGAGGCCGGCCTTGATGGCCTTGCCGCCGCTGGCGCTCGAACTGGTGGTGTTGCTGCCGCCGCTGTCGTCGTCGCCACCGCAGGCTGCGATTCCAAGCACGAGCGCCGCGAGCAGCGCGAAGAGGGTGAAGCGGAAGGACTTACGCACGGTTGAGTCTCCTCATTGGGTCAGGGACTGAGCCACCCTACAACGTTTCGTTTAAGCGATCTTTGAGTGTTTGTTCGCAAAATGCGGCGTCGATTGCCGTGCGCGTGATGCTCCTCAGGTCGCCGTCCGTGAAGCCGAAGTACCGCCGACAAACCTCATACTCGCCGCCGATCGAGGCGCCGAAGTACGGCGGATCGTCGGACCCCAGCGTGACCCTGACTCCCGCCTCGCGCAGGCGTGGGAGCGGGTGCTCCTCGTAGCTCGGGTAGATCCCGAGAACGACGTTGCTGGTGGGGCAGCATTCGAGGAAGACGCCGCGCTCCGCGAGCTCCTCGACGAGCGACGGATCCTCGATCGAGCGGACCCCGTGGGCGATCCGCGTGACCGGCAGCTCGAGGGCCGCTCTCACGCTCTCGGGGCCGGCCCACTCACCGGCGTGGACCGTGCAGCCGAGGCCGGCGCCCGCGGCGATCTCGAACGCCTCCGTGTACGCGCCCGGCGGGTAGTTCTCCTCGTCGCCCGCCATGGAGAAGCCGACGATGTACGGGTGCGGTCGCTCCGCGGCGTAGCGGGCGATGCGCAGCGCGGACTCCACCCCGAAGTTGCGCACGCACGAGATGAGGATGCGGCCCTCGATGCCGGCCTCGTCGCGCGCGTCGTCGATTCCGCGCGCGATGCCGTTCACGTGCTCCTCATCGGTGAGGCCCACGAGCCGGGCATGGTCGGGCGACGCCGTCAGCTCGACGTAGACGGCTCCCTCGCCCGCGCACCTCTCGAGGTACTCGTACGTGATGTCGCGGTAGTCCTCGACCGTGCGGATCACGCTGGCGGCCTTGTCGTAGGTGTCGAGGAAGTCGAGGAAGTCGCGGTAGGCGAACCGGTCGGGCGCCGCGAACAGCCCGTCCGGAAGCTCGAGCCCGTTGCGCTCGGCGATCCGGCGAATCAGATCCGGTGGAGCGGTGCCCTCGAGGTGGACGTGGAGCTCGGCCTTGGGGATCACCTGACGACTCCCAGGACCGCTTCCGAGTCCGCCGCCCCATCGCCGAGCTCGTAGGCCTCTCGCAGCGCCTCCGTCCCGCGGCGGGCGCTGTCCTCGTCCTTCGCGTGGATCATCGCGAGCGGACGACCGCCGGGTGCGACCTGCTCGCCGGGGGCCGCAACCTCGGTGAGGCCGACGGCGTGGTCCACGCGGTCGTCCTCGCGCGTGCGCCCTCCACCGAGGGCCACCACTGCCAGGCCCACGGCGCGGACGTTCACGGCGCTCACGGTGCCCTCCTCCGCCGGCTCGGCCGCCACCGTCACCGACGCCTGCGGAAGGTGCCGGTCGGGCGCCTCGAGGAGATCGGCGGGCCCGCCCAGCTCGGTCACCATCGCGGCGAAGCGCTCCGCCGCGGCGCCCGAGTCGAGCGCCCGCTCGGCCGCCTCGCGCGCCCGCGCGGCGTCCGGCTCGACCCCGCCCAGCGCGAGCAGCTCGGCGCTGAGCGCCAGCGTGACCTCCCTCAGCCGCTCGTCGCTCGCGGCGCCGGTCAGGTGCTCGATCGACTCGCGCACCTCGACGGCGTTCCCGGCCGTGCGGCCGAGGACGCGGTCCATGTCCGTGAGCAGCGCGGCGGTCGGCAGGCCGTTGCCGGTGGCCACCTCCACGATCGCGCCCGCGAGCTCCTCGGCGCTATCGCGGTCCGGCAGGAAGGCGCCCGAGCCGACCTTTACGTCCATCACGAGCGCGTCGAGCCCGGCGGCGAGCTTCTTCGACAGGATCGAGGCGACTATCAGCGGGATGGACTCGACCGTGCCGGTGGCGTCGCGGATCGCGTACAGGCGGCGATCGGCGGGAGCGAGCCGCGCGGTCTGGCCGACGATGGCGGCGCCCGCATTCGCCACGGCGGCGCGGAACGCGTCCGGCTCAGGGGTCGTGTCGTAACCCGGGATCGACTCGAGCTTGTCGAGCGTGCCGCCCGTGTGGCCGAGCCCGCGGCCCGAGATCATCGGCACCGCGCCGCCACATGCGGCCACTATCGGCGCCAGGAGCAGGCTGACCTTGTCGCCCACCCCGCCGGTGGAGTGCTTGTCGAGGGCGGGCCCCGCGAGGCCGGCGTCGGACCAGTCGAGGACGTCGCCGGAGTCGCGCATGGCGCCGGTGAGCGCGATCCGCTCGGCGCTCGTCATCCCGTTCAGGACGATCGCCATTGCGAGCGCGCCCACCTGTGCGTCCGACACGGAGCCGTCGGCGATCCCGGTCACCAGCTCGCCGATCTGATCCTCGCTGAGCTCGCCGCCGTCGCGCTTGACCCGGATCAGGTCGGGGACGTACGTCACTCAGCCAGTCCCTCGACGAACCGGACGAGGAGGGGCGCCAGGGCATCCGCCGCCCGCTGCGCGTCCGTGAGGGTCTGCTCGTGGCTCAGCGGCTCAGGGCCCATCCCCTCGGCGAGGTTCGTGATCGCCGACACCGCCGCCACCCGCAGGCCGCTGTGACGGGCCACCGCCGTCTCGTGGACGGTGGACATCCCGACCGCGTCGGCCCCGAGCGCCCGGTAGGCGCGAATCTCGGCGGGCGTCTCGAAGGTCGGTCCCGACACCGCGAGATAGACGCCCTCGGCCAGCTCGGTGCCGAGCTCGCCCGCCGCCGCGCGCAGGCGCTCGCGAAGCTCGGGGTCGTAGGCGTCGCGCAGGCTCGGGAAGCGCGGGCCGATCGCGTCGTCGTTCGGGCCGGCGAGGATGTTCGTGCCGCTCAGGTTGATGTGGTCCACGATCAGCATGAGCTGCCCGGGCCGCACGTCCTCGCGCAGCGATCCGGCCGCGTTCGTGACCACGAGGATGTCGGCGCCGGCCGCGCGCAGCGCGCGGACCGGCACGCGGATGCGGTCGAGGTCGCCACCCTCATACACGTGCGCGCGACCCTGCAGGACGGCCACGGGCACCTGCCCGATCCGCCCGAGCACGGCGCGCCCGCCATGCCCCGCGACGGTCGGCTCCGGGAAGCCGGGGAGGTCGGCGTAGTCGATGGCGGTGGGGTCCACGACCGCGTCGGCGACCGAGCCCAGCCCCGATCCGAGCACCACGCCCACACGCGGGCGCAGCCCGGCCCGCTCCGTCATGACGGCGGCGGCCTCGGTGTGGCTCACGCCCTGGGCTCGAAGTCGAACGCGAGCGGCAGCAGCTCGCCCACGGTCGTCGTCATGCGGCGGCCGCCCGGGCGGCCGAGGTGGACCGGAGTGTCGGGCGCCGCGAACTCCGCCAGCCGCTGGCGGCAGCCTCCGCACGGCGGGCAGAACTCCATGTGGGCGGCGGTCACCGCGACCTCGATGATCCTCGTCTGGCCGCCCGCCACGAGGGCGCCGAGCGCCGAGGTCTCCGCGCACTGCCCCTGGGGATACGACGCGTTCTCGACGTTCGAGCCCACGTACACGCGCCCGTCGACGCCGCGGAGCGCGGCGCCCACGGGGAAGTGCGAGTAGCGGACGTGAGCGGTGTGCATCACCTCGTCCGCCGCGCGAAGCAGCTCCTCCGCCGACTCGTTGTCCGCGGCGTCCGGCCCCACGATGCTCGCGCCGGGCAGCGTCGCGCCCTCCGGTCCGCCCGTCGTCTCGAGCAGGAGGTCGGCGTAGCTGGTCGCGACGAGGTGCTCGTCCTCGATCTCGAGCTCCGCGCGCAGCCGCTCGACCTTCTCGTGCTCCGCGGTGAGGTCCGAGCCCGGCTCGGCCACCGCCTCCAGCTCGACGTAGGTGCCGAGCCCGTCCACGTCGTCGAGGTGGATCCGCACGCCCGCCCAGATCAGGAGATGGCGGCGCTTCGCCACCGTCACGAGCGTCCCGTACGCGGCATCCAGCGCCTCGTGCAGCGGCGCCACGTCGGCCACGGGCGCGCGGCGATAGCTGCTGGTGCGCGCCTCTGTCGAGTCCGGCCGCGTATAGCCGATCAGCTCGTGCGAGTACTCGATCAGCTCGTCCCACATCGGCGAGCCGCCGGTCTCGTGCTCACGGAGCTTCAGCCGCCCAGTGGCGCCGGCGTAGTAGGTGTCGCGCTGCCTGAACTCGCCCCTGTCGTCGGCGCCGAGCGCGAGCGCACGGTCGAGCGTGCGCGCCGGGTCAGGGTCGCGCGCTTTGAGCTCCACATTGCGCATCGAGGCGTCCAAGGCCGCCGCGAGGTTATCGTCGCGTCCATGTCCGAGCATTTGGTGGTGGTGGATCACCCCGTCCTGGCCGACCGGCTGACCGTCATGCGGGACCGTTCGACGGGGCACGGTGACTTCCGGCAGGCCCTGTTCGAAGCCTCTGCGATCCTGGCCGTGGAGGCCGCGCGCGACCTGCCCGTGACCGAGGTGGGCATCGAGACGCCGCTCGAATCCACGACCGGCGTGCGGCTCCCGAAGGAGATCACGATCGTCCCCGTGCTGAGGGCGGGCCTCGGCATGGTCGACGGCTTCCTGCGGCTGCTGCCCGGGGCGCGCGTGGGACACGTGGGCGTGTACCGCGACGAGGAGGAGCACCGGCCCGTCGACTACTACGAGCGGCTCCCGCCGGGCCTGGCCGACGCGCACGTGTTCGTGGTCGACCCGATGCTGGCCACGGGCGGCAGCGCCGTGCACGCGCTCGGCAAGCTGAAGGCGGCCGGGGCGCGCCGGCTCGCGCTGGTCTGCCTCGTGGTGGCGCCCGAGGGAGTCGAGGCGGTCGAGACGGCGCACCCTGACGTGCAGATCTGGACCGCCGCCATCGACCGCGAGCTGGACGAGAACGCCTATATCCGCCCGGGGCTGGGCGACGCGGGCGACCGCGTGTTCGGGACCTGAGCTAGCTGACGGCGGACCTCGCCGTCAGTGCCACTGAGCCCGGCTGGCCCTCTCGGGCCGCGAAGCGCTCGTCCACCGCCACCCCTGCCACCCAGACGATCTGGCCGCCGGCCTCGACCACCGGAAGCGTGCGCCGCAGGGCGCGCGGGACCTTGCGGTCGGTGAACAGGTCCTGGAGCGACTTCGAGCCGCCGAGGCCCGCCGGGCGCATCCGGTCGC
>JBEVKE010000040.1:0-5808 GCA_040509835.1 Thermoleophilaceae bacterium | reverse complement strand
CGAAGATGGCGGTGAACGAGCACGGCGAGGTGTCGGGCGCCGTCTCCGGCGGCTGCGTCGAGGGCGCCGTGGTGGAGGCCGCCGCCGAGGTGCTGCGCGCGGAGGAGCCGCGCCTCCTCCACTTCGGGATCGCGGACAGCGAGGCCTGGGACGTCGGGCTCCCGTGCGGCGGCGAGATCGACGTGTTCGTTGAGGAATTCGGGCGGTGAGCCTCCAGTCCGAGTTCGCGGACATTGCTGCCGCGGACGGGCGCGCGGCGCTGGTCACCGTCATCAGCGGGCGGACGATCGGCGCGAAGCTGCTCGTGCGCCCGGACGGCAGCACGGACGGAGGACTCGGCGCCCCCGAGCTCGACGCGGCGGGCGTCGAGGCCGCGGAGGAGCTGCTCTGGGCCGAGCGCTCGGAGACGCGCGAGGCCGGCGAAAGCACGTTGTTCGTCGACGTCGTCGCGCCCGCGCCGAGGCTCGTGATCTTCGGCGCCGTGGACTATGCCGCCTCGCTGGCGCGGCTCGCCCGCGCCGCCGGATGGCGCCCGTTCGTGTGCGACCCGCGCTCCCAGTTCGCGACGCGCGAGCGTTTCCCCGACGCGGAAGAGGTGATCGCGGCGTGGCCAGCCGAGGCCTTTGCCCGGCTCGGCGGGATCGACCGCGCCACCTACATCGCCGTCCTCACCCACGACCCGAAGCTGGACGACGCGGCGCTCACGATCGCGCTGCGCTCAGACGCCGCCTATGTGGGTGCCATGGGCAGCCGGCGCGCCCAGGCGCACCGGCGTGAGCGGCTCCTGGCGGCGGGCATCGGCGAGGAGCTCCTGGAGCGCGTGGCCGCCCCGATCGGGCTCGACCTGGGTGCCGTGAGCCCCGAGGAGACCGCGCTTTCGATCATGGCCGAGGTGGTGGCCGTACGGAACGGCCGCGACGGCGGCCGGCTGTCGCAGGTCGCGGGCCGGATCCATGAGGTGGGTGCATGATCGGTGGGCTCGTGCTTGCGGCCGGCGGATCCACGCGCTTCGGCGCGCAGAAGCAGCTCGCCGAGCTCGACGGCGTTCCGCTGCTCGAGCACGCGCTGCGCACCATCCGCTCGGCCCCGATAGGCCGGGTCGTGGTGGTGCTCGGGTCCGGCGCGGAGGAGATCGCCTCGGAGGTGAACCTGCACGGTGCCGACCCGGTGGTCTGCGCTCGCTGGGAGGAGGGCCAGTCGGCCTCGCTCGCCTGCGGCCTGGCCGAGCTCGCCGAATGTGAAGCGGTCGTGGTCACGCTGGGCGATCAGCCGCGCGTGTCGCCCGACGCGATCCGCCGGGTGGTCGCAGGCCGCAATGGTGCTTCGGCCATCCGCGCCACCTACAACGGCAACCCCGGCCATCCGGTGCTCCTTGAGCGCGACCTGTTCGAGGCGCTCCGCGACGTGACCGGCGACAAGGGCGCCCGCAACCTCCTGCTCAGCGTGCCCGTGCGCGACATTCCCTGCGACGACCTCGGCGGCGGCGAGGACGTGGACACCCGCGCCGAGCTCGACGCGCTGCGGGCGGGCGGTCCGGTCACCGGCGCGGCCCCGGTCGAGTGAAGCTCGAGCAGTCATTCGACGTCCGCGCACCCGTCGAGTGGGTCTGGGAGACGCTCGTCGACATCGAGCGCGTGGCGCCCTGCCTCCCGGGCGCCGAGATCACCGAGGCAGGCGACGACGGCACCTATCGCGGCACCTTCAGCGTTCGGCTCGGTCCCACGACTGCCGCCTACCGCGGCGAGCTCAGGATGCAGGAGCTCGACGAGGAGGCGCGGCGCGTGGTGATGAACGCGAGCGGGCAGGACAAGCGCGGCCAGGGGTCGGCCAAGGCCACGATCGTGAGCACCATGCGCGAGGAGGGAGATCTCACGCGGGTGGACGTGGAGACGGACTTCACCATCACCGGCAGGCTCGCCCGCTTCGGGCGCGGCGGGATGATCCAGGACATCTCGAACCGCCTGCTGAAGGATTTCGCCGAGTGCCTCCAGCGGCGGATCGAGGCTCCGCCGGCGGCGGAGCCGAGCGTGCTCGACGCGGTGATTGCCGCCACTCCCGAGGGAGCGGCCACCTCTCCGCCGGCCGTGGGCGGCGCTGACGCACCCACCACGACGAAGCCGGTCGGCGGCTTCTCGCTCTTCTTTCGGGCGCTACTCGACCGGATCCGCCGGCTGTTCAGCCGCGGCTGAGATCGTCTCGGGCAGCCACACCTGTTGCAGCTCGCGGAGGAACTGCGGGTCGATCGTGTGCGGCATCGGGGACTCCAGGTAGGTGACCCTCGCGCCCGCCGCGGCCAGGCGGTCACGGGCGTCGCGCCCGAACTCCACGCCGATCACAGGATCCTGCGTGCCGTGGCCGATGGCGACCGGCAGGCCGTTCGCCTTAGCGAGGTCCAGCTCGAACCCCTCGACCGTGGGGAGGAAGCCGCTCAGAGCCATGATCCCCGCGGGACGTGGCCGTCCCGGACCCAGCCCGAGCGCGTACGACATCACCGAGCCCTGCGAGAAGCCACCCAGCACCGTCCGCTCCGGCGGGATCCCGTGCTCGGCGAGCATGTCGTCGAGCCAGCGCGTGAGCTGCGCGTAGGTGGAGTCGAACGTCTCCGGATCGGGGTAGCCGACCCGCCTGACCACGTACCAGTGCGCGCCCCCCGGCGGCAGCGACAGCGGGCCGCGAGGGGTGGCGCCGAGCAGACGCCGGTCGGGGTCGAGCATGTCGAGCAGGGGGAACAGGTCCCGCTCGTCGGCGCCGCGTCCGTGGAAGAGGACGAGCGCTCCCTCGGGATCACCCGCCGCGGGACGGTATAATGATTGCATCAGCAACCACTCTACAGCAGCGCTTCTGGACACGGACGAGCTCGCCGCCTGGCGGGGCATGCTGCGCGCCCATTCGGAGTTGACTCGGACACTCGACGCCGAGCTGGCGCGCGACCACGACCTCCCGCTGTCCTCCTACGAGGTGCTTCTGTTCCTGAATGACTCCGACGGCGGCCGGATGCGCATGTCCGACCTGGCCGACTCCGTGCTGCTCAGCCGCAGCGGGCTCACGCGCCTGGTGGACCGGCTCGAGCGCCAGGGTTTGCTCCGGCGCGAGCGCTGCGCAAGCGATGCCCGCGGTCTGTTCGCCGAGATCACCGACGAGGGGCGCAGCGTCTTCGCCGAGGCGCGGAAGACCCACCTCGACGGAGTCCACCGTCTGTTCCTGGACCACTTCTCGCGCGACGAGCTGCGCACGCTCGGCGCGTTCTGGGAGAAGGTCGGGGGCGCCTAGGACATCGGCGCGGCCACCGTGCGCCGCGCCCGGCGGCGTACCTCGCGGATCGCGCGCGCCAGCCGCTTCACGGCCTCGTCGAGCTCGTCCGGGTCGAGCAGCGAGAACGACAGCCGGAACGACGTCTGCGTGCGCCGCTCTGCCGTGATCGCGTCCCCCGGCGTGAAGGCCACGTCGTGTCGCGCGGCCTCGCGGTAGAGGGCGCGCTCGTCGAGCGGGCGCGTGAGCGTGACCCAGATGTGATGGCCGCCCTCGGGGCGGTCGGCCTGGTACTCGCCCGGCATGTGCCGCTCGAGCGCCGCCAGTAGCGCGTCGCGGCGCTCGCGGTAGTACGGCTGCGTGTGCTCCACGTGGCGGTCGTAGGCGCCCGTGGCAAGCCAGCGGGCGGCGATGTGCTGGATCAGCGCCGCGGTGAAGAAGTCTGCCTCGAGCTTCAGCATCGCGATCCGCTCGCGCACCGGGCCGCGGGCCGCGACCCAGCCGAGCCGCAGGCCGCCGCCCACGACCTTGGAGAGCGAGTTGATGTAGATCACGTGCGCCGGGGCAAGCTCGCGGAGCGGCCGGGTCGGCTCGTGGCCGAAGCTCGTGTCGGCGTACACGCGGTCTTCGAGGATGAAGAAGTTGCGCTCGATCGCCAGCTCCGCGAGTCGCACGCGCCGCTCCTCCGAGAGATCGCGGCCTGTCGGGTTCTGACAGGCCGTCTGGAGCGCCACCAGCTTCACCTCGTGCCGCGCGAGCAGACGCTCAAGCTGACCCACGTCGAAGCCGTTCTCGTCCACCGGCACGCCGATCACGCGCGCGCCGGTCTGGCGCAGCGAGTCCAGCAGGCCCGCGAACGTGGGCGACTCCACGATCGCCACATCGCCGGGCTCGAGCGTGGCGCGGGCGGTGAGGCTGATCCCCTGCTTGGCGCCCGAGGTCACGATGATCTCATCCGCGTCCTGTGCGAAGCCGTCGGTTCGGCCGCGCGAGGCGAGCTGCTCGCGGAGCGAGTACAGCCCCTCCGCCGGCAGGTAGGCAAGCGCCTCGCCACCCTCCTCCTCGAACACGGCGGCGGTGATACGGGCCAGCTCGGCCGTGGGAAAGAGGCTCGGCGACGGCCAGCCGATGGCGAGCGAGAGGAGATCCTCCTGGCCGCCGCTCGACATGACGTCGGCCAGGACCTCCTCGGAATAGCTCAGCTCGTGATCGGGGAGCGCGTACAGCTGCCAATCGTCGCCCAGCTCGGCGCTGCCCGCCGGCGCGAGCGTGCGCACGAACGTTCCGCGGCCGACGCTCGCGGTCACGTAGCCCAGCTCCGCGAGTCGCCGGTACACGCGCGCGGCAGTGAGGTGGTTCACGCCGACGAGCTCCGCCAGCTCGCGCGTGGGCGGCAGCTTCTCGCCGGGGTCGAGCTCGCCGGACTCGATGGCGGCCGCGAACCGGTCCACCACCTGCTGCGTCAGCGAGGTCGCACCATCGCGCTCCAGCTCAGACAAGTTGATCTTGTACGACATTGAATCCACGCTTGTACGTCGTACAGTATCAGTAGACGGTCATACACGCAACGGGTGTACCACCCAGGAGGTCACACATGCAGAACGTAACGGTTCGTCGGTCCACTTCAGCTGATGAGAGCGCCCTCGCCCGCCTGGCTGCACTCGACAGCGCGAGCCCGCCAAGGGGGCCGGCGCTGATCGCGGAGGCGGACACGCGCATGCTGGCCGCGCTCCCGCTCGGCTCGGGCCGCCCGATCGCGGACCCCTTCGAGCCGACCGCTGAGCTCGTGCAGCTCCTCGAGCTGCGCCGGAGCCAGCTCGGTGCCGCCGAGGCGGGGCCGGCTCCCGCGGGCGGCTTCCGCTCGCTCCTCCGCGGTCGCCTCTCGCACGCCTGAGAACGTCGCCGCGCGCACCCGGGCGCGGGACACCGACGGGGCTCCAACCGACAGCCCCCTCCACCAAACGGCGCCGGTCTTCTCCCTCAGGGCCGGCGCCGTTTCGCTACAGCATGCCGGCGCACCGGGCACCGCCCGGTGCTTGGCGAGCTACAGCAAACCGCCGCCCGTGACCGCGCTCGCGTGGCTCAGCAGGATGCGCTCGGCGGCCGCGCTGTCCAGGCCCGGATGGCCGATCACGACCTGGAGGCCGAGCCCGTCCTCCATCGCCACGATGCCGCGCGCGAGCGAGTCCGCCGGCGCGGCCAGCTCGAACGCCCCGCGCGCGGCGCCTCCCTCGAGCACCTGCTCGTACAGCGCCACCTGGCGGTCGAAGAACGCCGAGCTCAGCACCCGGAACGCCGAGCTCGACCCGACGAACGCGTCGAGCTCGTACAGGAGCCGGCTCTCCTCGTCGTCCGGCCCCGTCGGCACCCCCAGCCTGATCGCAAGTCGCAGCTGTTCAACGGGGTCGTCGAGCGCCCGCACCTGGGTCGAGCGCCGCTCCGCGTAGCGCTCCATCGCCTCGCGCGACACCTCGATCATCAGCTCGTCGAGGCGCGGGTAGTAGTAGAGCACCGAGCTGGGCGTGATCCCCGCGCGCTCCGCGATGTCCTTCACCCGGA
>JBEVKE010000039.1:0-6105 GCA_040509835.1 Thermoleophilaceae bacterium | reverse complement strand
GGAGGAACTCGTACAGCGTCATAGGCGACTTTCTAGTCGATACTCCGGCCGGTGCAAGCGCCGGTGATCATGGGGGTCGTCAACGTGACGCCCGATTCGTTCTCCGACGGCGGGCTGTTCCTCGACGCCGCGGCCGCGGTGGAGCACGGCCGGCGGCTCGCGGCCGAGGGCGCGGCGATCCTCGACGTCGGCGGCGAGTCCACCCGGCCCGGGTCGGACCCGGTGCCCGAGGACGAGGAGCTGCGGCGCGTGCTGCCCGTGGTCGAGCAACTCGCCGGCGGAGACGCACGCATCTCCATCGACACCACGAAGTCCGCGGTCGCGCGAGCGGCGCTCGAGGCCGGAGCGACGATCGTCAACGACGTGTCCGCCCTCCGCAACGACCCAGCGCTGGCCGGGATCGTGGCAGAGGCCGGCGCCGCCTGCTGCCTGATGCACATGCTCGGCGAGCCGCGCACCATGCAGGACGACCCGCGCTACGACGACGTCGTCTCCGAGGTGAAGTCGTTCCTCGAGGAGCGGCTCGCCTTCGCGGTCGAAGAGGGGATCGCCGAGGAGCGCGTATGGCTCGACCCCGGCATCGGCTTCGGCAAGACGGTCGAGCACAACCTCGAGCTGCTGCGCCGTCTCGACGAGCTCGTGGCCATCGGCCGCCCGGTCGTGATCGGCACCTCGCGGAAGAGCTTCCTCGGCAAGCTCGCCGGCGGCCGCGACGAGACGCATCGCCTGCCGGGGACGATCGCGACAAACGTCCTGGCGCTGGAGCGCGGGGCCATGATCTTCAGAGTGCATGACGTCGCCCAGAACGTCGATGCTCTGCATGTTGCCGCTGCTACTTTCCGCCTGGATGTGGGAGAGGGAGCCTGACGACGACTACGACGAGCTCGATGACGACGAGCTCGACGACGAGCGCGGCGCCTCGTCGCCGTCCGTCTCGATAGAGGTCACGGGGCTCTCCCTCTACACGCACCACGGCGTGGGCGAGGCAGAGCGCGAGGTCGGGCAGCGGCTCGTGTTCGACATCGCCTTCGAGCTCGACGAGTCCGATGCCACGGTCACCGATCGCATCGAGGACACGATCAACTACGCCGAGGTGTGCGAGCAGGTGGCGCTCGGCGCCCAGGAGCGCTCGTACCGCACGCTCGAGAGACTGTGCACGGCGGTGGCCGACCGCCTGATCGATCGCTTCGGCGCGGAGTCGGTGCGCGTGAAGGCCACGAAGCCGGAGCCGCCCATCCCCCTGCCGGTCGAAGAGGTCTCGGTCGAGGTGTGGAAGGAGACGTAGCAGCGCGGGTCGGGTACCTCGGCCTGGGCTCGAACGAGGGCGACCGGCTGCGGAACCTGCGCGCCGCGCGCGAGGCGCTCGTGCTCTATGAGGTGGCTGTCGAGGCCGTGTCGTCGGTGTACGAGACCGCGCCGCAGGGTGAGGTCACGGACCAGCCGGACTTCCTGAACGCCGCGCTCCGGATCCGCACCGCGCTCGGACCCGAGGAGCTGCTCGACGCGGCGAAGGGGGTGGAGCGCGACCTCGGTCGCGAGCCGGGCGGCCTGCGTCACGGGCCGCGGCCGATCGACGTGGACGTGCTGCTGCTAGGCGACCTCGAGTACAGCTCGGACCGCCTGTCGCTCCCGCACCCGGAGGTCACGAGCCGGCGGTTCGTCCTCGAGCCGCTGCTCGAGCTCGACCCCGGCCTGACGCTGCCGGACGGCACCGCGCTCGCGCCGCAGCTCGACGGCGTCCGCGACCAGCCGGTGCGCCGGACGGGTTCCCTGTGACCCCCCAGCCGGGGGGTTTACCGTGGCTCCTTGTGGTGCCGTTCAGAGAGAGGCGAGACCGTAGTGGGAATGGACGACTCGCTGGAGCTCGCGACCTTCCGCGGAGACGACGACCCCTCGCTCGTCGCTGCCGCGCTCGCCTGCCGGGCGTGCCTGTCGGGCGACGTCCAGTGGTCGCTGCGCGTGGACGACTTCGACGGCATCGTCGAGTGCCGCTGCAACAGCTGCGGCTACGCGCGCGAGGTGTCGCTCACCTCCGAGCAGACGCTGCGCCTGTCGCTGACGCACGCGTAACCACGTCGGTCGGGAAGAGGTAGAGAAGGAGATGGCCGAGGCCCTCTCGCCGCGTACGGACGCGCTCGACGTGATCGTCGAGCTGCTGGGTGCGCTCGACGGCTCGGCTCAGTCCGGGCGCGAGTTCTACAACCGGCTGTGCGAGGCCTGCTGCCGGCTCGGCGCGATGGACCGCGCCATCATCCTCCTGTACGACGACGCCCGCCAGCTCGTCGTGGTCGTGGGCGGACACGGGGTGGACGCCGGCCTGCTGTCGGAGCTGTACGGCACGCTCGAGGAGACCCCGATCGCCCAGCTGGCGCTGTCCGAGGACCGCGTCGTGGAGGTCACGGGCGACCTCGAGCGCTGGGTGCCCGAGCGCTACGCGCGGATCGGCGGAGTGGAGACGCTGTGCTGCGTGCCCGTCTCCGCCGCCGGCCGGTGGCTCGGGGTGATCTTCGCCGACCGCGGCGGCACTCGGTTCGAGCTCACCGAGGCCACGCGCCACGACCTGTGGACGCTCGGCAAGACCGCCGCGCTGGCGGCGAGCGTGCGCATCGCCACCAGCCAGCAGGGCCGCGCTCGCCTCCTCCAGGCGCGTATGGACCTCGCCCGCGAGCTGCACGAGCGCGTGATCCAGCGGCTGTTCGGCGTCTCGCTCGTGCTCGGCTCGGCTGCCGAGCTGAGCGAGGAGGCGCGCCGCCGCTGTGCCGACGAGCTGCACGGCGCGCTCGCGGACCTACGCGAGGCGCTCTCGCGGCCACTGGCGCCGCCGACGCTCGACACCGGCGCGACCCTCCGTGCCGAGCTCGCGCGGCTCGGCCGCCACTACAAGAACCTGCCGCTCGAGCTCGACTGGGAGGAGGGCGTGGAGGTGCCGGAGGAGGTGGAGCCGCTGGCGCAGTCCGTGCTCGCCGAGGCGCTCCGGAACGCCGATAAGCACGCCGAGCCGAGCTCCGTTCGGGTCCGCGTGTGCCAGACCGACGGCACCTTCGTCCTCGACGTCCGCAACGACGGCGCTCGGGGTGGCACGGGTGGCGGTACGGGGATGGGGCTGCGGCTCGCGGCCGTGGAGGCGCTCCAGCGCGGCGCCCTCGTGGAGTTCGGGCGCGACGGGCTCGAGTGGAAGGTGCGGCTGGTGGTGCCGTTGGAGGAGGATTCTCCCGATGAGCCCTGAGCGCAACCTGCGCGTGCTGGTGGTGGACGACCACGACGTGGTGCAGTGGGGCTTCCGGCTGCTGCTCACCGAGCAGCCCTGGGTCGAGCGCTGCCTGACCGCGTCGAACGTGGAGGAGGCGCTCGAGATGTCCCGCCGCTACGAGCCGCACGTGGCGCTCGTGGACCTGTTCCTCGGCGAGGAGTCCGGCGCGGAGCTGTGCGAGGCGATCCGGCGCGAGTCGCCGCACACGCGCATCCTGCTGATCTCCGGCGCCGGCTGGATCTCACCCCAGGCGGCGAAGGCCGCCGGCGCCGCCGGGTTCGTCTCGAAGGACTGGCCCGCTCACGACGTGGCGATGGCCGTGCGGATGGTGGGCAAGGGCATGACCGTGTTCTCGCCGCGCTCCGAGCAGCCGTCCGCGCCGCTGTCCGAACGCGAGCGCGAGGTGCTCACGCACATGGCGAGCGGCGCCACCAACAAGGAGATCGCCGAGCGCCTGTTCCTCTCGCCTCACACGGTGAAGGAGCACACCAGCGCGCTCTACAGGAAGCTGGATGTGCGCAACCGCGCCGAGGCCGTGCAGCGCGCGGAGCGGCTGGGCCTGACGTCCTAGATGGTCGTCATCGCCGTATGCGTGGCGCTCGTCGCCACAGGCATCGTGCTCGCACTGCGAAGGCCACGACGGCCCACCGGCGCGCGGGTGGCGCTACGTCGCCCTGTCCCTAGCGGCCGGTCTAGGCAGCCGGCCGCCCGCGCCAGTCGTCGCCAGTGCGTAACGAACGGCAGCGGTAAGGGTCGGGCCAGGGGTGTGCGCTGAAACACTCGGGCTGACACCGAGATTTCAGCGCGCTCGCGGTCTTCCAGGGAATCCTCGCCGCGGCGCTACCGGGGGTCCTTGATGGACCAGCGAGATCCTCTCCAGCTGACGGCCGCGACGCTTGCCTCCCCCAGCCCGGGGTGGGAGGCTTGGCGCGGACTCGCATTCGGCCCCAAGGAGGGTGACCATGCCGAAGTACCTGATCGAGGCTTCGTACACGCGCGAGGGCGTCGAGGGGGTGAGGAGCGCCGGCGGCTCCAGTCGCCGCGACGCAGTCGCGACCGCCGTGACCAGCCTCGGCGGCGAGCTCGAGGGCTTCTACTTCGGGTTCGGCGACCACGACGCGTACGTGATCGTCGACCTGCCGGACAACGAGGCCGCCGCGGCGGTTGCGCTCACGGTGAACGCGGCGGGCGGGGCCGTCGCCCATACGACCGTCCTGCTCACGCCGGAGGAGGTCGACGACGCGGCCAAGCGGTCCGTCGACTACGCCGCTCCCGGCAGCTGAGCGAGCCTCCGAGGCCGCCTAGGCGCGCGGGCGTTCGTTCACGCGGTCGATCCAGGCCGACAGGCGCGGATATCCGCCCTCGAGCTCCAGATGCTCCTCCAGGATGCGGTGGAAGAGCTCGTCGTCCGCGGGGTCGCGCAGCTTCCCGTACTTCAGGAACGGGAAGGCGGCGCAGTCGGCGGCCGAGAAGTCGTCGCCGAAGAGATGGTCGCGGCCTTCGAGCATCGATTCGAACCTGTCGAGTGAGGCGCGCATGCGGCCGGACATCTCCTCGACGCGCCGGCCGTCTCGGTCCAAGCGCTCCAGCTCTTCTTCGATCGCGTTCGGCGCCACCTTCCACACCTCGTTGATCCAGTCGAGGAACACGTCGAGCTCGGCGCGTCGTGCGGCGTCGCGCGGGAACAGGGGTGGATCGGGCCACCTTCCCTCCAGATAGCGGAGGATCCGCACCGAGTCGGGCACGACCACGTCGCCGTCCACCAGCACCGGCACCAGCTCCTGTCCGCTCACCTCGACCACCGGAGCCCGGTCCTCGTACGAGATCACGACCGATTCCATCTCGAGCCCCTTGTACGCAAGCGCGAGCGCCACGCGCTCCACATTGGTCGAAAACGGGGCTCTGAACAGCCGTAGCATCGGGTGAAGGTACCCCCCCGACCGGGGGGTAACGTGGCCCGCCCCGCTAACCAAAGGCCTCGAACGGCGAAGGTTCATATAGATGGCTCGCGACCGACAAATTGCCCTGCTCTTTCCAGGCCAGGGCAGCCAGACGCCTGACATGCGCGAAACCGTGGAACGGTCGCGTCCGGACCTGCTCGAGCTCGCGCTCGAGGAGGTCGGCCCGGACCTGTTCGAGCGCGCCGCCGACGGCACGCGCTGGGCGCAGCCGGCGATCTACTGCGCCGCGCTGGCGGGTGCGCGCGAGCTGGACGTCGACGCGGACATCATGGCCGGGCACTCGCTCGGCGAGATCACCGCGCTTGTCGAGGCCGGCGCGCTCGGGGCCGAGGACGGCCTTCGGCTCGTCGCCGCCCGCGGGCGCCTCATGCAGGAGGCTGCCGAGGAGACCGGCGACGGCGGCATGACGGCCGTCCGCGCGCGTGACGGCAACCGCGAGGTCATCGCCGAGGTGGCGGCCGCGAACGACGTGGCGATCGCCAACGACAACGCGCCCGACCAGCTCGTGCTCTCCGGCGCGCTCGATGCGCTCGACCGCGTGGAGGAGCAGCTGAGCGAGCGCGGCGTTCGCGGCAAGCGCCTGCCGGTGGCCGGCGCCTTCCACTCGCCGCTGATGGAGCCGGCCGTCGAGCCGTTCAGGTCCGTGGTGGATGGCATCGAGTTCGCGGAGCCGCGCGTGCCCGTGATGTCGTGCGTCACGGCACGGCCGTTCGAGGACGTACCGGGCCAGCTGGTCCGCGCGCTTACCGAGCCGGTCCGCTGGCTCGACGTGGTGCGTGCGCTCGACGAGCGCGGCGTGACCGAGTTCGCCGAGGCAGGTCCCGGCCACGTGTTGACGAACCTTGTGAAGAAGTCCCTTGCGATGGAGGCCGCCGGTGCGTAGCCCGGAGCTTG
>JBEVKE010000038.1:0-6941 GCA_040509835.1 Thermoleophilaceae bacterium | reverse complement strand
CCGCTCACCGCCGCACGCCGACGGTCGCACCTGGACTGCGCGACAGATCGTCGACGATCCCGAAGGCCACCACGACTGGGCAATCGTGGCGACGGTCGACCTCGACGCCTCCGACGCCGCGGGCGAGCCGGTGATCCGGACCCAGTCGTTCGAGTCGGCCGGCTGACCCGCCGTACCGGGAACTCGGGATCAAGGCGTATGGTTCTCGGTAAGAGACGACCAGGGAGACGCTGTGGCGACACCTAAGGAGCGCGAGGAGCAGCGCAAGCAGGAGCGGCAGAACGAGTTCGATCGCAAGGTGGACGCCGGGACGCTCGTCGTCCGGCAGATGACCCCCGAGGAACGCGAGAAGTACGCCGAATCGCCTCAGGCGGCGGAAGAGCGGCGCGCCCGGCGTGCGCGCAGACGTACCTGAACGCGCCGGCTACCCGCGCAGGCCGACCGTCCAGGGACGGGCGGATCGATCGTCCTGCCGCGCCGGCCAGCAGTCCGGTGCGTCGTCCAGCGACAGGAGCGCCGTCTCGCTGAGCACCTTGTCCCAGTCCAGCTCGGCTGTCGAACTGAACCCAAGCGCCGGTGGGGGCGAAGGAGTGCGCGGCGGCGCCGGAGGCATGACGGTGCGTCGCTTCGGCAGGCGGGGCGCGACCGGGACCGGGGCGGGCTCCCGCACGGGCAGCATCGCCCGCGGCGTCACGCCCGTGTCGAGGTCGACGGCTCGAGAGCGGACCTCGCTCAGCAGCCGGTCGCGGTCGGGCGACTCCGGCAACTGCATGACCACATCGATGAGATCCTTCAGCCGCTTGATGCGATCGGCAGCCATCGCCACGTCTCCTTTGCCCGCCAGTCGGAGGGCGCCGTGATGTGGCAGCCCAGCACGGTCACCGTAGCGGGCCGCGGCGGCCGTCCGAACTAACGTTCGTCCATCACGGACGCGCGCAGGTGCGCAACGGCGGTTTCGGGTCCAGGCATGGCGGCGATCTCGGCGGCGACCCGCTGTGCGCCGGCGCGCAGTCGCGTGTCGCCGAGCAGCGTGTCGATGGCGCGCGCGATCGTGGCGTTCGTGGCCTGCGCCGGTGCGAGGCTCAGTCCGGCGCCGGCTGCGGCGACGCGCTCTGCGTTGTAGTACTGGTCGGCGCCCTGGGGCAGCAGTAGCAGCGGGAGGCCGTGAGCGAGAGCTCCGAGCATCGTCCCCGCGCCGCCATGGGCGATCACGGCATCGCAGCGCGGAAGCAGCTCGGCCTGCGCGATGAAGCGGTGAATGTGGACGTTGTCGGGCTGAGCGCCGAGCGCGGCGGGATCGCCGTCGACACCGAGCGTGACGACGACGTCGACCGGGTGCGCGGAGAGGGCCGCGAGGACCACTCGGAAGGCGTCGAGGTCACGGTTCCACAGCGTGCCGAAGGTGACATAGACCGTCGCGTGATGTGCGCCGGCGGAGCGCGCCGTGGGCAGCGGCGTCACGCGCACCGGTACCGCCGGCACGTCGTGAATCGCGGCCAGTTGCAGCGCAGGCGGGCAGGGGTCGAAGTAGAGATGCTCGTAGAGTCCGCCGCGCGGATGCGGCGCAAGGCCCGCCGCACGCCAATGCGGCGCGGCCGCTCGACCGACCTGCGCCGCGATCGCGGGCGAGAGCAACGGCCCGAAACCGCTGGTGACATACGGCAGCCCGGCCGCGGTGGCCGCAATCGGTGCGGCCGGCTCGGCGACTTCATGGACGATCACATCCGGCGTCCAGCGCTCGATGATCGCGCTGAGGTCACGAAGTCGCGGCGCCAGTTCGACTCCGACGAACAGCTGCGTGAAGAACGCCGCGCGATGCTCCTCCGGCGCGAGCGCGCGGAGATCCGGAAAGTTCCGCACGAACGCGTCGCGAGCCTCCCTGCCGGGCCCCGCCGAAAACGCCGCGAAGCCATGACCCCGCGCATCCGACAGCGCAGGTTCGGCCGTCGCGAAGGCGACCTCGTGGCCAGCCGCCGCCGCTGCCCGGGCAAGCGGCACCAGCGGATACAGATGACCGGGCACCGGTCGGCAGGAAAACAGGACCCGCATGCGATCGATCATCCCGGAACCGCAGAGGTCGACCAGCATCTCCGCAAATGGGCGAGATGTAGCCGCGGACGTGCGCGACTGAGCAAGCACCGGTCGCACTGCTGGATCGCACGAGTGGATCCTCTACGCCGAGAGCCACCGATGAGTTCCGCCGGCAGGGCCGGTCTACCAGGACGTACGCCATCGAGCCACCGACTGGAGGCCCACCATGACGGATCCCGCACACCCCGGCCGCATGCTGTTCGTGAACATGCCCGTAGCGGACATTGAGCGCAGCAAGGCGTTCTTCGCGAAGCTCGGGTTCAGCTACAACCCGATGCTCACCGACGAGACCGCCGCCTGCATGCTGGTCGGCGAGCACGCCTTCGTCATGCTGCTCAGCCGCGAGAAGTTCGCCGAGTTCGCGAAGCTGCCGATCGCCGATCCCACCACGCACACGCTGGCGCTGTACTGCTTCAGCGTGTCATCCCGCGATGAGGTCGATACGGTCAGCGCCGCTGCGCTCGCGGCTGGCGGCTCCGAGGCGGATGACGCCGAGGACCACGGGTACATGTACTCACGCAGCTTCTTCGACCTCGACGGCCACGGCTGGCAGGTCATGTGGATGGACCCGGCGGCGCTGGAGCAGGGCCCCGAGGCGTTGACCGCCGCTTGACATGCTCCGCGGTGGCTGCGGCCATCGTGCATGCTGGCGCTCTTCAAGATCCCCGCACATCTCGGCTACGTCGCCCTGTGCGCGCTCGTCGGTGCCGAGTCGGCGGGCGTGCCGCTTCCGGGCGAGACGGCGCTGATCACGGCCGGCGTGCTCGCGCAGCACGGGGAATTCAGCATCGAGCTGGTGATCGTGGTCGCTGCCGTGGGCGCGATCGTCGGAGACAACATCGGCTACGTGATCGGGCGGACCGGCGGTCGTACGCTGCTCGAGCGACCGGGCCCGCTGGAGCGCCACCGGCGCGAGATCCTGGCAAGGGGCGAGCCGTTCTTCGAGCGCCACGGGCCGAAGGCGGTGTTCCTCGGCCGGTGGGTGGCGTGGCTTCGCATCACCTCGGCCTGGCTTGCGGGGATCAGCCGGATGCGGTGGCCGGTGTTCCTGTTCTGGAACGCCCTCGGCGGAATCGCGTGGGCCACGTCGGTCGGGCTACTGGCCTACTTCCTCGGCCACGCGGCCGAGCGCATCTTCAAGATCGGCGGCCTCGCGGCCGTCGTGGTCATCCTCCTGGTGCTGGGCGGGTACCTCGTGTGGCGCCGCAGGGTCAGCTGACGCAGGCACGCTCGAGGCGCGCCGCCAGGGCGCGCAGGCGCTCGATCAGCTCGGGCGGCTCGTGCACCTCGAACTCCACCGGGAGCATCGATACGCGCTGGGCGAGCCAGGTGAGGTCGTCGTCGCCGGTGCGGTACTCGCATGTGCGGTCGTCCACAGGCTCGAGTGCGCCCCAGTGAGCCGGCACCCGGCCGCGGAGCTCCTCGGCCGCAGCGTGCAGGGTGAGGCGGGCCTCGTAGCGGTGCGGAGCTCCAATGATGCTCTGGTTCACATAGCTCGCCGCGTCCTTTGCGGGCAGCTCGCGGGCGGTGAAGCGGACACCGGTGGAAGCGGGCCGCGCAAGGCGGTCCACGCGGAACGAGCGCCAGTCGGCGCGGCGACGGTCCCACGCGACCAGGTACCAGCGCCGGCCGAAGTTCACGAGCGCGTGCGGCTCGACCTCGCGACGGGTGTCGGCGCCGTCGCGGCTCGTGTAAGCGAATCGCAGGCACTCGGAGTCACGGCACGCCGTGGCGATGACCGTCAGGTGCTGGGGATCGACAGTCGGGCCACCGACCGGCGCACTGATCATCGCCGAGCCGAGCGCCTGGACCCGGCGGCGCAGGTTGCTGGGAAGGACCTGCTCGAGCTTGACGAGCGCCTGAACCGCCGTCTCCTCGATCCCGGTAACCGAGGAGCGTGCCGCCGTGCGCAGGCCGACGGCGATCGCGATCGCCTCGTCGTCGTTCAGCAGCAGTGGAGGGATCTGGGTGCCGGCGCGGAGCCTGTAGCCGCCTGCGGGCCCAGTGAGCGAGTCGACCGGGTAGCCGAGGTGCCGCAGCCGCTCGACGTCGCGGCGGATCGTTCGGCCGGACACGCCGAGCCGCCCGGCGAGCTGCATGCCGCTCCAGTCGCGCCGCGCCTGGAGCAGCGAGAGCAGCTGAAGGAGGCGGCCGGAGGTCTCCGTCATGCGGATTTCATCTTCTCTGAAATCGAGGACAGATCCTGACCTAAATGTTGCGTAGGCTGCGCCCCGCGAGGAGACGACGAAAGGACCAACAGTGCCCGAGCGAGATGGATACATCGAAGGAGTGCCGTGCTGGATCGACACGAGCCAGCCCGATCCCGCGGCGGCGGCCGAGTTCTACGGCAGCCTGTTCGGCTGGGAGCTCGAGGACGTGATGCCGCCGGACGCCGGCGGCCAGTACTTCATGGCGCGCATCCGGGGACTGGACGTGGGTGCGGTCGGCTCCATCCCCGAGGGCGCCCCGCAGGTGGCGACCTGGAACACGTACATCTGGGTCGACAGCGCGGACGAGACGGCGGCAAAGGTCCGCGAGGCCGGGGGCAACGTGGTGATGGAGCCGTTCGACGTCATGGACGCCGGCCGGATGGCGGTGGTCACCGATCCCGAGGGCGCGATGTTCATGTTGTGGCAGGCGAACCAGAACAAGGGCTCGCAGCTCGTGAACGAGCACGGCACCAACAACTTCAACAACCTCAACACGCGTGACCTCGAGGGCGCCAGGGCGTTCTACGGCGCGGTGTTCGGCTGGGAGACGCTCGACCTGGACGGCGGTGCCGTGATGTGGAGGCTGCCGGGCTACGGCGACCACCTCGAGGAGCTCACCCCGGGTCTCCGCAAGGGGATGGAGGAGATGGGCGCCCCGCGCGGCTTCGAGGACGTGGTGGCCGGCATCAACCAGATCTCGGCGGACCAGCCCGACACCCCGGCGCACTGGGGCCTGACGTTCGCGGTCGACGACGCCGACGCGATCGCCGCGCAGGCGACCGAGCTCGGCGGGAAGGTGCTCATGCCGCCGTTCGACGCCCCCTGGGTGCGGATGGCTGTGATCGCCGACCCGCAGGGAGCGACCTTCGTGGCGAGCAAGTTCGTGCCGGAAAACCGCGACATGGAGAGGCAGGCGAACGCGGCCGGCGCTACCTAGCGCTCCCCGGGAGGCGTAGCCTGGGCACATGGCCGACGAGGGCCTGGCTGCCGGGCGGCTTCAGGCCGCGATGAACGCGCGCGACATCGACGCGTTCGTGGCCTGCTTCGCCGAGGACTACGACAGCGAGCAGCCCGCGCATCCCGACCGGGCATTCGTGGGGAGCGACCAGGTGCGGGAGAACTGGTCGGCGATCTTCAGCGGTGTTCCGGATTTCTCCGCCGAGCTCCTCTCGGCCGCAGCTGACGGCGGCACAGAGTGGAGCGAGTGGCGCTGGCGCGGCACGCACGCCGACGGCACGAAGCTCGACATGGCGGGCGTGGTCGTGGCCGGCGTCCGCGACGGCCTCCTCCAGTGGGCGCGCCTGTACGTGGAGCCCGTGGAGCAGGAGGGCGCGGGCATCGAAGCCGCTGTCCGCGACATGTCGGGCAGCTAGACACGCCGCCGCTCAGGGCCGGAGATGCGTGACCGACACTCCGTGGTCGCTCGCCAGCCGGTCGGCCACGAGCGAGCGGTGGCACGCCTCCGGATCGCGCTCCACACAGAAGAGGGCGCCGGCGCCATCGGTGGGCAGCGCCGCGGCGACCTCGCCCAGGTCGGCTCTGTCCAGGATCTCGCGCGTGTAACGCTCCACGTACGCCGGCGCCAGCTCGGTGCGCGAGCGCTTTCCGACGCCCTGGCGGTCGTCCTCGGCGTACTGGAGCCGGCGCATCTCCGTCGTGGGCGCCAGCTCGGGGTGGTGCTCGTACGCGATCGCCGCGTCCTCGAGCGCCGCCTGTAGCCGCTTCGAGTTCGCCCAGGCGTATTCGGACCCGCGCACGCCGCGGCGCTGGCGCACGTCCAGCAGCAGCCGCACGTCGGCATCGCGCAGCGCTCTCATGAACGCGTCCGCGTCCCAGCCGTATACGCCGATCGTGGTCAGCCGGCGGATGTGACCACCAGCGTCCCGGCGGGGTCGTTGGCGCCCTCATTGGCGGGGATGAAGCGGAGCGGGTAGCGGCCCGGCTTCGTCGGGAAGACGTCGAAGCGGGCGGGAGTGAAGGGGTCCGCCGCGGCGCTCAGGCCCATGTCCGCGATCTCCACGGTGCCCGCCTCCGGCACGGAGACCTCCAGCGTCGCGGCGTCGCCCGCGCGCATGCGCTTCGACTCGTTCTTCACGGCATCGAATGAGATCGCCTCGGGGACCTCGACCGCCGGCCCGGGCTCCGCTGTAGCCGGTGCCTGCGGGCGCGGCTCGGGCGCGGTGCGGTCGGCCCTGCGCTCGTCCAGCGGCCGCGAGAGCGACGCGGCGAGCGCGGCGACGCCGAGCACGATCGCGAACAGCAGCAGGGCGCGCCTGAGGTGCACCGCTCCGATGGTATTGGCATCCACGTATTTCCCCGCTTGGGTAAAGGTTCGCGTCCCGAGCGCCGATCTAAGCGCGAAGAGAGGCCAGAGCCACGGTGTAAAGGCAAACTCGCCGCAAGGCGGGGACGCAAAGCTCCGGGGCTCCGAATGGAGTCGGCCGAGCTGCCACCACGGTTCATCGAAGGCGGCTTATCCGCGGCAACTGGCACCCCCAGACCAAACCGAGTCACCTCAAAAGGAGGAGACACATGCTGCGGATGCTCCGCGAGCGTATGCACAACGAGGAGAAGGGCTTCACGCTGATCGAGCTCCTCGTCGTGATTCTCATCATCGGCATTCTTGCCGCGATCGCGCTG
>JBEVKE010000037.1:0-12169 GCA_040509835.1 Thermoleophilaceae bacterium | reverse complement strand
TGGGAGTCGGTGCGGCCGCCGTGGTGGGGCTCGGGGCGGCCTTCTGGGATGACGTATTCGGCGCCGCCCGCTCCGCGGCAAGCAGCCCGCGCACCGGCTACGGGCCGCGCCGCGCGGCCAACGAGCACGGCCTCAGACTCCCCGAGGGCTTTCAGTCGCGGCTGATCGCTCGAGGGGACGAGGCGGTGCCCGGCACGGGCTACCGGTGGCACCTCGCCTCCGACGGCATGGCGACCTTCCCGGACGGCGACGGCGGGTGGGTGCTCGTGTCGAACTCCGAGACATTGGTCGGGGGCGCCTCGGCGGTGCGCTTCGATCCCCGCGGCGACGCCGAGACGGCCTACCGCATCCTCGAAGGGACCTCGCAGAACTGCTCGGGCGGCGGGACGCCGTGGGGTACCTGGCTGTCCTGCGAGGAACTCCAGGGCGGCTTCGTATGGGAGTGCGATCCGACCGGAAGGCGGTCCGCCGTGCGGCGTCCGGCCATGGGCTGCTTCAAGCACGAGGCCGCCGCGGTGGACCCGCGCGGGAGGCGGATCTACCTCACCGAGGACCTGATGGACGGGCGCCTGTACCGGTTCACGCCGGTGCGCTGGCACGACCTGAGCGATGGCCTGCTCGAGGTGGCCACGGTCGCGCGCGACGGGCGCGTGACATGGACCGAGGTCCCCGACCCCTCGGCGAGGCATGTGGACACCCGGAAGCAGGTGCGCGGCAGCTCGCGCTTCAAGCGGGCCGAGGGGATCTGGCACGACGACGGCCTCGTCTACATCGCCACCACCGGCGACGACCGCGTCTATGCCTACGACACCCGCCGCGAGCGGATCGAGGTGATCTACGACGGGCTCGGCAAGGGCTACACGCCGCTGATGCGCGTCGACCAGCTGACGGCGAATCGGGCGGGCGAGGTGTTCGTGTGCGAGGACATTGCCACCGACGAGATCGACATCGGGCTGATCCACCGCAGGGGCCGGGTGTCGAGGTTCCTCTCGGCGACGGGGCCGATTCACGCCGGGTCCGAGTTGACGGGCGTGACCTTCGACCCGCCAGGGAGCCGGATGTACTTCTCGTCACAGCGGGCGTACGGAAAGAACGACGGTCTACCGGGACCGGGCGCCATCTTCGAGGTGTCCGGGCCCTTCAGGGGGGCTAGGGGCTAAATGACTCGCTTTCTTCCAGGCGCGGCGGCCTTTGTCGCCGCGCTCCTCGTTGCGCTGCTCGGGCTGTACGCGAACGCCGGCACGCCGCCGCCCGATCGGCGCGCGGCGTCGTCGCAGACGGGCACCGTGAAGTTGCGCCTGCTGGGCGTGAACGACTTCCACGGCCACCTCGAGGGCCCGCGGCCGGGGATCGGTGGCGCCGCCTGGCTCAAGGCGCACCTCGACCGCGCGACGCTGCCCGGCCGCACCATCCGCGTTCACGCGGGCGACATGATCGGGGCTACCCCGCTGATCTCGAGCTGGTTCCACGACGAGCCCACCATGGAGGCCGGCAACGAGCTCGGGTTCGACGTGGGGACAGTCGGCAACCACGAGTTCGACGAGGGCGGGGACGAGTTGATCCGGATGCTGAAGGGCGGGCAGCGCACCGGCCCGGACGCATACAGGCGCGATGCCGACGGCCGCCTGGTGAACACGTCGTCACCGAGCTACCCGGGCGCGCGCTACCCGTACATCGCGGCCAACACAATCGACCGGGAGGGGAAGCTGCGCCTGCCGCCCTACCTCGTGATCCGGCGAGCCGGCGTGCGGGTGGGCTTCATCGGAGTCACGACTCCCTCGACGCCGAAGTTCCTGGTTCCGAGGTACGCACGCCGCTTCCGCTTCACGGACATCTCCACCGCCGTGAATCGCTGGGTGCGGGTGCTCCGCGCGCAGGGCGTGCGCGCGATCGTGGTGCTCGCCCACGCGGGCGGGCCGACCCAGGACGAGTCGAGCGCGCCGGACTTCTCCGGCGAAATCGTCGACGAGGCGCGCGAGATGAGCCCCGAGGTGGACGTCGTGATCGCCGGCCACAGCCATTCGCGGCTCGACCTCCGGGTCCCGAACGCCGGCGGCGCGGGCGACAAGCTGATCGTGGAAGCGCTGTCGTACGGCATGGCATTCGACCTGGTGGACCTCACCATCGACCGACGGACGGGCGACGTGGTGGCCAAGTCAGGTGAGGTGCCGGAGACGCCTCACGACATTGCGGGCGACCCGCGGATGGCGGCGCTGGTCGAGCGCTACCGACAGCGCGTCGCGCCGCTGGCGATGAAGGTCGTCGGCGATACGGGGACGGCGCTGACCCGCGCCGAAGGCGACCTCGGCCGGCTGGCCGCCGAGGCGGAGCGCGAGTACGCAAGGGCCGCCGCCGCGGTGGTGGACGCCGGCGCGCTCCGGGCGGACATGGACGCCGGGCCGATCACCTATGCCGACGTCGCCGAGGCGTTCGCCTACGGCCATCCGGTCATGCGAGCGCGCATCAGCGGCCGCGAGCTCCGCGCGCTCGTGGCGTCGGGCGCCTACTTCTCGGGCCCAAGCGAGATCGACCCGGGCAGGACCTACACGGTCGCGGCGAGCGAGATGACGATGGACCGAGGCCGGCCGCTCGGCAGTGAGGCCGACGCAGTCGCCTGGTACCTCGAGCGCTGAGCCCGCCGATGCGGAGATACTGCTCCCGTGCGGGAGCAGCTCGACACCGATGTCGCCATCGTCGGCGCGGGCGTGGTCGGTTGCGCCATCGCGCGTGAGCTGAGCCGGTTCGAGCTGCGCGTCACGCTGCTGGAGGCCGGGCCGGACGTGGGAGCCGGGACCAGCAAGGCGAACACAGCTCTGCTGCACACGGGCTTCGACGCCAAGCCGGGCACGCTCGAGGCGCGGCTCGTGGCTCGCGGCTTCGAGCTGCTCAGCGCGTACGCGCCGCGGGTCGGCATACCGGTCGAGCGCACCGGAGCGCTGCTCGTGGCGTGGAGCGACGAGCAGGCGGCCGAGTTCCCCGCGATCCGGGACAGCGCAAGAGCGAACGGCACCATCGACCTGCGCATCGTCGAGGTCGACGAGCTCTACCGGCGCGAGCCGCACCTCGGGCCGGGAGCCCACGGCGCGCTCGAGGTCCCGCGTGAGGGGCTCATCTGCCCGTTCACCACCCCGCTCGCGTACGCGACCGAGGCCGTCCTGTCCGGCTGCGACCTGCGCCGCGGGACGCCTGTGGAGTCGGTGTCTCGGCTCGAGGACGGGGGCTTCACGCTCGCGCTGCCCGGCGCCGAGCTGACCGCCCGCTACCTGGTGAACGCCGCCGGACTTCGCTCCGACGAGCTGGACCGGATGCTCGGGCACACCGGTTTCACGATCACGCCGCGGCGCGGCGAGTTGATCGTGTTCGACAAGCTCGCCCGCGGGCTCGTCCGGCACATCGTCCTCGCCGTCCCGACGAAGGTCACGAAGGGCGTGCTGATCGCGCCCACCGTGTTCGGCAACGTCATGCTCGGTCCGACCGCCGAGGACGTCGAGCGCAAGGACGACACCGGTTCGACCCGGTCGGGAATCGACCACCTGATGACCGAGGGCGGCCGGATCATGCCCGAGCTGCTCCGCCACGAGGTGACCGCCGTGTACGCCGGGCTGCGCGCCGCCACCGAGCACGCGGACTACCAGCTCACGGTTCACGCGCCCGAGGGCTACGCGTGCGTCGCCGGGATCAGGTCCACCGGCCTCTCGGCATCGATGGCGATCGCCGAGCACGTGCGCGAGCAGCTCGGAGAGGCCGGGCTGCGCCTCGAGCCGAAGAGCGCCGACCCGCCCCAGGTCCGGATGCCGAACATCGGCGAGGCGGGTGTCCGCGCCCACCAGAGCGACGACCTGATCGGCCGCGATCCCGAATACGGCCGCGTCGTCTGCTTCTGCGAGCGCGTGACGAGCGGCGAGATCCGCGACGCGCTCGCGGCGACCGTGCCCGCCGTCGACCTCGACGGCCTGCGCCGACGGACGCGCGCGCACATGGGCCGCTGCCAGGGCTTCTTCTGCGGCGCCGAGCTGGCGGCGCGGCTCGACCGGGAGGCGCTGTGACCGTCGTCGTCCTCGGCGGCGGCCCGGCCGGGCTCGCGGCGGCGATCGAGCTGCGCCGGCTCGACACCCGCGAGGTGGTCGTCATCGAGCGCGAGTCGGACGCGGGCGGGATCCCGCGGCATGCTCAGCATCAGGGGTTCGGGATCCGCGATCTCCGCCGCCCGCTCGCGGGACCCGCCTATGCCCGCCGCTACGCACGGCTCGCCGCGGAGGCCGGGGCGGAGGTCCGCACAGAGACGATGGTCACCGGCTGGTCCCCCGGAAGGCCGCTCGAGCTAACCGGGCCGCGCGGCCGCGAGGCGATCGACCCGGACGCCGTCATCCTCGCGACCGGATGCCGCGAGCGGCCACGCTCGGCACGGCTCGTGCCCGGGTCGCGGCCCGACGGGGTGATGACCACCGGCACGCTCCAGCAGCTCGTGTACCTGAAGAAGCGCACCGTCGGTGAGCGTGCCCTGGTGGTGGGCGCCGAGCACGTGAGCTTCTCGGCGCTCGTGACGCTCGGCCACGGGGGCGCGAGGACGGTGGGGATGACGACCGCCCTCCCGCGCCACCAGACGCTTCCGCTTTTCCGGGCGGGCGCCGCGCTGCGCTGGCGCACCCCGCTCTGGACGCGCACCGCCCTGACCGCGATCCACGGTCGGCCCCGAGTCGAGGAGGTGGAGCTCACGGACCTCGACAGCGGCGCCACTCGCACGATCGCGTGCGACACCGTTGTCTTCACCGCCGACTGGATCCCGGACCACGAGCTGGCGGTCATGGGCGGGCTCCACATGGATTCGGGCACGCTCGGCCCGGCCGTGGACGCCGCGCTCCGCACCTCGCGCGAGGGCGTGTTCGGCGCCGGCAACCTGCTGCAGGGCGCTGAGCCGGCGGACGTGGCGGCACTCAGCGGGCGCCACGCGGCCGCCGGCGCGGCTGCACACGTGAGGGGCAGCGCGTGGCCGGAGGCGCGGCTTTCGATCGAGTGTGAGCCGCCTCTCCACTGGATCAGCCCGAACGTGCTGAGCGACCGTCCATCCCCCCCGCCGAGGGGATGCTTCGCCCTGAGGTCCACCGAGTTCGTGTCGCGGCCGCGGATCCAGGTCGTCCAGGACGGTCGCACGCTGTGGGACGGCCGGATCCGCCGGCTGGTGCCGGGCCGCTCGGCGCGCTTCGCCGCCGGCTGGATCGCCGCAGTCGACCGCGGCGGCGGGCCCGTGCGCGTGCGCGCCGTCCGCCGCGGGTAAGGGGCGCGCATGGAGCATGACGAGCAGGCCGATCGCCTGGAGGAGAACGCCGACAAGCTCGAGCAGCACTCGGCGCAGCTCGGCGAGCGGATCGAGGACGTTCAGGACGACTGGCAGCGCAAGGAGCAGGACGAGTCGGTGCCGGGCGCGCAGCCCGACACGGACAGGGAGGAGGAATCGAAGATGGAGACACCCGATCAGTCGGACCAGCTGCCCGAGGAGGGCCAGGACGCCGCGACACCCGAAGACACCGCGGGCGAGCACGGCACCGACAACCCCGGCGTGCCGGGGGAGGAGGACACGAACACCGGCAATCCGGACGCCGCCGGCTCGGACGAGTAGCCACCCCCTACCCTCGGAGGCGTGGAGCTGTTCCGGGGGCCGATCAAGGCTGGGCTTGCGGCACTGTTCGCCGTCGGCCTCCTGCTGCTGTTCCTGAACCCGCCGTCGCTGAACGGGGCGCAGGGTCTCGCGGTCATGTTCGGCGGCGGGCTCGTGCTGTTCCTGGGCGTGGCATGGGCCACCGTGGCCCTCGCCGGGAGCGACACGATGCCCGAGCACGAGTTCGAGCGGCTCGTCCGCCGCGTCGAGGAGCTCGCGCAGCACCCTGAGCTGAGGGCCGAGACCGACGAGTTCGACCTGATCGTGGCCGACGCGATCGACGCGCTGCCCGAGGACTTCCAGCGGCTGCTCGACACCACGCCCGTCGTCGTCTCACAGCTCGGCGCCGAGAACCGCGCCTACGGGCATTATTTCGGCGACACCGTCGCGCGTGACGAGTACCCCGACCGGATCGTGGTCTACCAGGACACGCTCGAACGCGACTTCGGCCACGACCCCGATCTGCTCCGCGCGCAGGTGGAGCGCACGCTGCGCCACGAGCTGGCCCATCACCTGGGCTGGGGCGAGCCCGGCGTGCGCGACCTGGGCCTCTAGCCGGCGCGCCTAGGGCGCGAACGAGAGGTACGGGTCCGAGGGCGCGTCAACGTGGCGAACCCGGACCGCGTGCACGACCCACTCGCGGTCGCCGCGATTGAGGATGCCCGTCACGTCGAGCCAGTCGTTGCGACGCACCTGCACGTGCCCCGTCGCACCCTTCAGCACGTGCACGCCCACCGGCACCGCGTCGGCGACGCAGCAGGTGATGTAGAAGCGGCTCAGCTCGTACGGCGCGCCGCCGCTCGGCTCGGACGAGACGAACCCGAGCAGCCGGACCGGGCTGCCCTGCGAGAGCCCGAGCTCCCGCGACAGTCCGGAGTCACGCCCTGCGGCGTTCAGCTGCAGGAACCCGATGTCGTGCGCATCCCTCGACGCGAGCCGGGCGAGCGCGGACGGGTCGATCCCGCGCGAGCTGAGCTTGTTCGAGGCGGCGAGCGATCCCAGCTGCGCGTGCGCCAGGGTCGCGGCGGCGAGGATCGGGACGATCAGCGCGACGAGTCCCAGGAGCTCGAGCGGCCGCGCCCGCGCCGAGGGCTCGTGGCGGGTCGCCCGCAGGTAGCCGGCCGCAGCCAGCGTGAGCCCAACGGCACCCACCGGCACCACCCACTGCGTGCGTGGCCCGAGGTAACGGACCGACTCGCCTGTCAGCCACAGCCAGCCGAACAGCGCGCCCCACGCGATCAGGCCGATCGCCCTGACGGTCCGGAGATCGAGCTTCATCCGAACACCTCGTCGAAGACGAGCGCGCCGGCGAGCGCCACCGGGACGGCGATCACGAGCACCTGGAGCACGAAGCCGCGCCGGAACGTAGCGCCGTAGAGCACGGCCAGCTTCGCGTCCACTACCGGGCCCAGCACGAGGAACGCGAGCTGCGAGCCGAGGGGGAACGCCGTGAACGAGACGGCCACGAACGCGTCCGCCTCGGAGCAGAGGGACAGCGCGACGGCCAGGCCCATCAGCGCGAGCGCGCCGAGCAGCGGCCGGTCGGCCACGGCCGACAGCGCGTCCTGTGGCACGACCGTCTGGAGCAGCGCGGCCACCGCCGCGCCGAGCACCACGAAGCGGCCCATGAACACGAAGTCGTCAGCCAGGTGCTCGGCGAAGCCGCCGGTGTGCTGGTGGTGATCGACCGGCTCCTCGCGCTCGCGGAGCAGCTCGCCGCGGCCGCGCCCGATCAGCCAGCCGGCGAGCACCGCGACGATCAGACCGAGGCCGGCGCGGGCCGCCGTCATCTCGACCGCCTTGCCGGCCGCGCCGTAGGCGACCCAGGTGGACGCCAGCACGATCGGGTTCAGGATGGGCGCGGCGAGCATGAAGGCGATGCCGGCCGCTGGGCTCAGGCCGCGCAGCATCAGCCGGCGCGCGACCGGAACCGAGCCGCACTCGCACACCGGCATGGCTAAGCCGGCCGCCGCGGCGGCCGGCACCTGGAGCGGCGCCGGCAGTCGTGCCACGCGTGCGAACGCACGCGCCGGCACCCACACCGCGATGGCGGCGGACGCCGCCGCGCCCAGCAGGATGAAGGGGAGCGCCTCGACGACGATCGACGTGAAGATCACGCCGAAGGTGGCGAGCGTCTCGCTCTCGGCGATGCCGGCGGCCCGCGCCGCGATCACAACACCGACCGCGATCCAGAAGGCCGCGCCAACCGCCCAGAGCGGAATCACCCGGGCGGGCGCGGGGCGGATGGCCGCCGCGCGCTCCATACCCCGCCAGCCTAGAGCGGAGAGGGTGGGATTCGAACCCACGAGGCAGTTTGACCCGCCCACACGATTTCCAGTCGTGCACCTTAAGCCGCTCGGTCACCTCTCCTGAGCGGCCCTGAGCCTAGCTTGGCGTCGTGGCTAGGCGGCGTCGCGGAGCTGCACGTGCGGGGTCACGCGAGGGAAGGCGACGATCGTCGACATGCTGACCTCGGAGAACGCGAGCGGCTGAAGCGTGCAGCCGCAGCCCTCGCAGAGCATGTCGTCGAAGTCGGCGAGCTCGCCCCACGCCTCGAACTCCTCGGCGCAGGCCTCATCAGTGCAGATCAGAACGGCGTAGAGCATGGGGGCCATGCTGGGAGGCCCCTCGGACGGAATGCAGCTACGCGCCCTCGGACGCCGGCACGATCAGCCGGATGTGCCTGCGGGCCAACATCAAAACCGGTGTGTCCCAGTCACGGCCCGAGCCGTCGATCGCGACCAGCTGGGCGTCGATGATGGTGAAGAACTCCTGGTCGCGCCGGTTCACGTGGTCCGACACGCGACTGCGGTATCCCTCCTGCGGGAGGGTGAGCATTCCCTCCACGCGATAGCGATCCGTCTCGACCACGACCTTTTCCTGGCGGTTCTCCACGGGCGCGCAATCTAGCGGCCGGGCAGCCAGGTGTCCTTCGCACCGCCGCCCTGCCCGCTGTTCACGACCAGCGATCCGCGCTCGAGCGCCACCCGGCTGCTGGCCGCGAGCAGCACCCGCACCCCGTCGTCTCTGATGACCGCATACGGACGCAGGTCGACGTGACGGGGCTCGAGGCCGCCGTCGATCACGGTGGGGTGCACAGACAGCTGGACCAGCTCCTGGCCGATCCAGCCGCCGGGCTCCGAGCCGATCCGCGCGCGCACCCGCTCACGGGTCCCCTCGTCCGCGTCGCGCCAGATGACGACGCCCTCGCCGCCCATCTCGCCGCGCGGCTTGACCACCAGGTCGTCCAGGTCGTCGTCCGGGCCGATCGCTCGCGAGGGAACGGAGGGCAGGAGCGGCTCCTCGCCCAGGTATAGCCGGACCAGGTCGTCCACGCGTCCGCCGACGAGCTTGTCGTCGGCCACGCCAGAGCCGGGCGCGTTCACGACGGCGAGGTTCCCCGCGGCGGCCGGTCCCAGCAGCGCCTCGCCGACCGCCGTTGGCCTGCCGTCCTCGCCGGTGAAGCGGTCCTCCTCCGTGCGCACGTACACCACGTCCACGGCGCGCGCGCGCCCGTCGAGCCACGCGACCACCCGGCCGTCCCTGTGCTCGAGGTCCCCAAGCGTCACGACTGGCGCACACAGCTCGCGCGCGAGCAGCTCGTGCTCCCAGAACGCCGCCGCGCCAGGCCCCTCCGACAGGATCACCATGCTGGGCTCGTCGACACCGGCCGGCGCCGCGTCCCTCAGGGCGAGCGCCAGCTCGCCGTAAACAGGCGACAGGTCCCGCTGCGGCGGCTCCACGGCGAGCAGATCGCGCAGCGTCTCCCGCCACGCCACCGCGTACGCGATGCCGGACGGCATCCGCAGCTGGTCCTCGATCACCCGGAAGCAGCCGTCCTCGCAGCGGATCACGTCGAGGCCGGCGAACGCGACCCACCGTCGCGGCGCCGCGCCGCGCATCGCCGGCTCGTGGTGCGGCGACGACTCAACCTCCTCGCGCGTGAGCACACCCGCGTCGAACACGCGCCCCTCGCCGTACACGTCGCCGGCGAACGCCTCGAGCGCGCGCAGCCGCTGGCCGATCCCGGCCTGGAGCTCGGACCATTCGAGCTCGGTGAGGATGCGCGGCACGGGGTCGAAACGCGCGGTCTCGCCGCCGCCGAAGGTCACCCCGCGCGCGTCCAGCCGTCGCATCGCCTCGTCACGCAGAGCGTCGGGATCGCCGATGGCGCCCAGGAGCTCCGCATAGTGGGGGCGCGGCCGGCCGCGCTCGTCGTATGCCTCGTCGTACGGTGCCAGCTCGGTGGCGCGGCTCACGCGGAGCCGCGTACCCGTTCACCGCCCGGGTCGAACAGCGGCTCCTCCGCGACCTCGCCGCCGACCCACTCGCCGAAGATGTCCAGCTCGACCGCGGTCCCGGGCCCGGCGTGCTCGGCGGGGAGGTACGCGTACGCCACGGAGCACTCGATCGTGTAGCCGTAGCCGCCGCTCGTGACACGCCCGAGGACCTCGCCGTCCACGCGCACCGGCTCGTTCCCGAGCGCCACCGAGAGCGGGTCGGCCAGCACGATGCATGCGAGCCGCCGGCGCGGATCCTCGCCAAGTGCTTCGCGCCCAACGAAGTCCTTCTCCCGGTGCACCGCAAAACCGATGCCGGCTTCGTAGGGCGTGTCGTCAGGAGTTATGTCCGCGCCCCAGACCCGATATCCCTTCTCGACCCGCAGCGAGTCGATGGCGCGATATCCCCCCGCCAACAGATCGTGCGGCTGCCCCGCCTCCCACAGGGCCGCCCAAAGGCCCGCGCCGTACTCGGCGGGGCAGTACAGCTCGTACCCCAGCTCACCCACATATGTGACGCGAAGGGCGCGCGCTGGAACATCCGCGACCGTGATCTCACGGGCCGTCATGTATGGGAACGCATCGTTCGAGAGCGATTGCGTGGTGAGCGGGGCGAGCAGGTCGCGGGATCGTGGTCCCCAGATCCCGAAGCAGGCCCAAGCTGGCGTCACGTCTCGCACCTGGGCCGAGCCGTCGTCAGGCAGATGACGGCGGATCCATTCACGGTCGTGATTACCGAAGGCCGTCCCCGTAACGATCCAGAAGAGCTGCTCGCTGAATCTTGTAACGGTGAAGTCGCACTCGATCCCGCCGCGCGAGTTCAGCATCTGCGTGTAGGTCACCCGCCCGACGTCGCGAGCCACGCGGTTGTCGCACAGCCGCTCGAGCAGCTCCGCGGCGCCGGGCCCTACGACCTCGAGCTTCGCGAACGACGACTCGTCGAAGATCGCCGCCGCCTCACGGCACGCGCGGTGCTCCGCCCCGATCGCCGGGGACCAGTGCTTCCCGGCCCAGCCGCGCGGGCGCAGCGACTCGTCGCCCCGCTCCGCGTTCGGCTCGTACCAGTTCGCCCGCTCCCAGCCGGACTTCTCGCCGAACGCGGCGCCGTGCGAGCGGTGCCACTCGTACGCCGGCGAGACCCGCAGCGGGCGCCCGGCCTGGCGCTCCTCGAACGGGTAGTGGATGTCGTAGTAGGTCTCGTACGTCTCGAGCACCCGCTTCAGCGTGTAGGACGGCGAGCGGTACTGCGCCCCGAAGCGGCGCACGTCCATCTGCCACAGGTCCATGGACGGCTCACCGCCCACGATCCACTCGGCCATCGCCCTGCCCACCCCACCGGCTCCCGCCAGGCCGTGCGCGCAGAAGCCGGCCGCGACGAACAGGCCGGGCACCTCGGTCTCGCCGAGGCAGAACTCGTTGTCCGGCGTGAAGCCCTCGGGGCCGTTGATCATCCGCGTGACTTTCACGTCCTCCATCTGCGGAACGCGCCTGCGCGAGTTCTCGACGATCTCCTCGAAGCGGTCCCAGTCGTCCTCCAAGAGGCGTCCGTTGAAGTCGGCCGGGATCCGCTCGTAGCCGAGCCCGTCGCCGGGCTGGAACGCCGGCGTCGCGGGCCGCTCGTAGCCGCCCATCACGAGCCCGCCGCCCTCCTCGCGGAAGTAGATGAGGAGATCGGGATCGCGGAGCGTCGGCAGCGGGTTCGCCGGATCCCGCTCCCGGAACGGCTGGGTGACGATGTACTCGTGCGACATCGGCACGATCGGGATGCGCACCCCGGCCAGCCGCCCCAGCTCGCCGGAGAACATGCCGCCCGCGATCACGATCGCCTCGGCTTCGATGTCGCCGCGCTCGGTGCGGACACGGCCCGGCTCGATGCCGGTAACGCGCGTGTTCGTGTAGATGCGCGCGCCGCCCTCGCGAGCGCCCTCGGCGAGTGCGAACGTGAGCTGCGACGGATCCAGGTAGCCGTCCGTCGGCAGCCACGCCGCGCCGAGGACGCCGTCGGTGGACATCAGCGGGAACAGCTCGCGCGCCTCCTCCGCCGAGATCAGCTCGAGCGGAAGGCCGAACGTCTTCGCCCAACCCGCCTGGCGCCGGAGCTCCTCCATGCGCTCCTCGCTCGACGCCAGCCGGATGCCGCCGCACTCGACCCAGCCGCAGGCCTCGCCGAGCTTCCGGTACAGCTCGACCGAGTACATCATCATCCGGGTCAGGTTCACCGACGAGCGCAGCT
>JBEVKE010000036.1:0-19166 GCA_040509835.1 Thermoleophilaceae bacterium | reverse complement strand
CGTCGCGCTCCGCCTCCAGGGCCGCCACGGCGGCACCGGCGCCGTCGCGCTCCGCCTCGAGTTCGGCGCGAGTCTCGTCCCGCTCTGTTTCGATGGATGCGAGGGCGGCGCGCGCCTCGTCCCGCTCTGCTTCGACGGCTGCGAGGGCCGCTTGCGCTTCGTCGCGTGCGCTTTCGGCCGGCACGAGAGCGGCGCGGGCCTCGTCGCCTGCCGCTTCGGCCGCCGCGAGGCCGGCGCGGGCGTCGTCGCGCTCGGTTTCGACGGCTGCGAGGGCGGCGCGGGCCTCGTCGCGGTCGGCTTCTGCGGTTCCGGCGGTGGTGCGCGCGTCCTCGAGCTCGCGTTCGAGTCGCTCCGAACCCGAGCGCGCGTCGGCCAGCTGCGCGGTGAGCGTCTCCTTCTCGTTCCGGGCCGCCTGGAGCTCCGCCGATGCGCTCTCCGCCTGCTCGCGTGCCTCCTGGCGTTCTGCCTCGCTCTGAGACGATCTCTCGACCGCCTGACGGAGCTGTGAGCTGAAGCTCTCCTTGTCGCGGAGAGCCTGTGCCAGCTCGGCTTCGAGGCGCTCTACCGTGGCGGTCACCGCGGTCAGCCTCTCGCCGTGACCCTCACCCGTGGCATAAGACTCGGCGAGCTTGCGTTCCAGCTCGTCCACGCGCGCGCCCACATGCTCGGCGTTCACGGCCAGCTGCTCCGCCTTCGCGGCGGCCGCCTGCAGCTCGGCCTCCAACTCGATCGTGCGACCGCGGGGACCCTTGAGCTCCGCCTTCGCGGCCGACAGGTGCTCGCGAAGCGCATCGACCTCCGCCTGCGGCGCCGAGGCATGCTCCTGGGCGGCGGCCAGCGCCGCCTCGACCTCGGCCACACGGCTGGAAGCCACCTCGCGCTCGGCCGCAAGCTCCGCCTGCGCGGCGGCAAGCCGCTCGGCGACCGCCTCACGCTCGGTCACCGCAACGTCACGTTCCGTTACGGCCGCGTCACGCGCGGCGACAAGCTGGTCACGCGCGGCCGCGACCGCGTCACGTTCAACCGCGACCGCGTCACGCGCAGCAGCAACCTGGTCACGCTCGGCCACGACCGCGTCACGTTCAGCGGCAATCTGCGCAGCGGCGCTCTCGCCCTCCGCGGCCCGCGCGGCGCGCTCGCGAAGCTCCGCGAGCTCGCTCTCGGAGGAGGCGATCTTGGCGCGGAGCTCTTCCATCGCGGCGAGCTCACCCTCCGCGGAAGCGATCTTGGCGCGGAGCTCTTCCATTGCGGCGAGCTCGGTTTCGGCGGCGGTGACCTTGGCGCGGAGCTCTTCCATTGCCGCGAGCTCGGCTTCGGCGGCGGTGACCTTGGCGCGGAGTTCCTCCATCGCGGCGAGCTCGGTCTCGGAGGCGGTGACCTTGGCGCGGAGCTCGTCCACCTCCGCGTTCGCGCGGTCGGCCGCTGTGCGGGCTGCTGCGAGCTCGGCTGTGAGCTGGTCCTGGTGGGCCGTCGTGCCGGTTGCGGCTTCGCGTGCTGCCGCCAGGTCGGCGCGGGAGGCGTCCAGGTCGGCGTGCGCCTTCACGAGCTCGGTCTCGGCGCCGGCCAGCTTGCGGCGGAGCTCGGCGAGCTCCGCGCGCGTTCGCTCGGCGTCGTCGTCGCCGCGCGGCGCTGTGGCGGCGCTGCTCGGGGAGGCTCGCTGCTCGTCGCCTGCGCTGTCGTCGGCCTGCCAGTACACCGCCGCCGAGCTCGACTGGTTCGCGGCCGGACCCGCGCCGTCGCCGGCCTCGGTCCTCGCCATCAGCGCGGCCAGCAGCCGGTCGAGCCCCGAGCGCGTGGTGGAGGCCGGCTGCACCTCGGACTTCGTGATCACCGCGATGTCGTCGACCGCGAGCGAATCCGCGGGGTCGGTCATCGCAACCAAGAGCCTGTCCCCGACGAACCCCACCGGCACCGCCTGGTAGCGCTTGGCCGCCGACGGCCGGATCAGCGCTGCCGCCTGCGGGTCCACCTCGAAGCTGTCCAGGTCGACGTAGGCGAGCCCGTAGCGCTCGGCCGTCGCGCGCGCGAGCTGCTCCTCGCTGATCGCGCCGTTCTCGACCAGCACCTGCGCCACGGTGCTGCCGCTGCGCGCCTCGCGCACGGCCTCCTCGACGGCGCCGGGCGTGGCGAAGCCCAGCTCGACGATCACGTCGCTCAGGAACCCCGAGCGCCCGCCGGGCTCGGAGGGCGGGACGACGCCCTTCGGCGGCGGGGGAGTGGCGGTGCCGGCCTCAGGGCTCACGCGGCCTCCCCGGCAAGCTCGACCGCGCCGCTCCGGGCCTCGGCCTCGATGCGTGCGAGAGCGGCCTCCGGAGACTCCGCATCGCCGAGTGAGCAGATCGCATACGAGAGCTCCAGCTGAGCCGGGCGCTCCTGGGTGACGCGAGTCAGGGACTGGCCGTAGCGGCCGATGAACGCGGCGGCGCCCTCGAGGCCCTTGCAGCCCACGAGCACCGCTCCGAAGGAGTCCTCGGACAGCCGCCCCGCGTGGTCGGTGCGGCGGATCGCCGTCTCCATCACGTCGGCCGCGTCCTTCAGCATCAGCTGGGATACCGCGACGCCGTAGCGCTCGGACACCTTCGCCAGGTTTGACACCCGGAAGGCGAGCACGTACGTCTCGAGCGTGCCGCGCGACGCGAGCCGCCATTCGCGCTCGGCCACCTCGACGAACGCCACCCTGTTGAGCAGGCCGGTGAGCGGGTCCGTCCGCTCCGGGTCGCGCAGGCGCTCGCTGAGCCGGCGCAGGTCGGCCCGCCACTTCACGCTCTCCCACTCGTAGGTGAGGAGGCGCCCCGCCACCGTGAGCACCTCGAGGTGGTTCTGATTGAAGACATCCGTGCCCGATGCCAGCGCGCTCAGCGTGAGCGCGCCCCCGCCCGAGCTGGAGTCGAGCGGCAGCGCGATGTACGACCGCACCGACAGCCGCTGGAGGGTCTGCGGATCGAGGAAGCCGCGGTTTCCGGCGCCTGCTCCCGGGGCGAGCGGCACGGTCGATCCGGCGCTCAGCGCGGACACCGCGGCGCCGCGGACGTCGATCAGACGCAGCTCGCCCTCCTCCCAGTCCACGCGGCCCAGCAGCAGCGATCCAGGCGGAAGCTCGGCCTCGAGCAGGTCGAGGACCGTGTCAGCTGCCTCGGAGAAGCTTGTGAACCGCCTTTCAGCGAGGCGAGCGAGCGCGCTCAGGACGGTGCCGCTCACCCACTCTGTATCGGCCACCTGGACAAAAGACTGAGCCCTGCAGGGGACACGGGCCGCCCGGGGGGGCTAATAACCTGCGGGAATCCATGACCCTTCGCGACCTGATGGGGGGCGGGGCGCCCGAGGTCGAGATCTCGGCGCTCGCGTACTCCACCGACAGCGTCACCCCTGGGGCGCTGTTTTTTTGCGTGCCGGGCTTCACCCGTGACGGGCACGAGTTCGCTCCTGAGGCCGTGGAACGCGGCGCGGTGGCGCTCGTCACCCAGCGCACGCTGGACCTGGGCGTGCCGGAGGTCGTGGTTGACGACGTGCGCGCCGCCATGGGCCCCGCGGCCGCTCGCTTCTACGGAGACCCGACCACCCGGCTCGACGTGGTGGGCATCACCGGCACGAACGGCAAGACCACGACCGCGTTCCTCGTCCGGCACCTGCTCGAGGCCGCGGGGCGTAAGGCCGGCCTGCTCGGCACCGTCAAGCGGGTCGTCGGCGGGGTGGAGGAGGAGGTCGAGCGCACCACGCCCGAGGCGATCGACCTCCAGGCGACCTTCGTGCGCATGCTCGACGCCGGCGACACGGCCGTCGCCATGGAGGTGTCCTCCCACGCGATCGAGCTCGGCCGCGTCGCGGGCATCCGGTTCGCGGTGAAGCTGTTCACCAACCTCACCCAGGACCACCTCGACTTCCACGGCACGATGGACGCGTACTACGCCGCCAAGCGGCGTCTGTTCGACGAGCCCGGTGTGGCGGTCGTGAACACGGACGACGAGTACGGGCGCCGCATCGCCGAAGACGTGGAGGCGGTCACGTTCGGGATCGACGGGGATGCCGACTACCGCGCCCGCGAGATCGACTTCGACTTCGCCGGGTCGCACTTCCTGCTCGACACGCCCGGCGGCACGATCGAGGTGGACTCGCCGCTGCCCGGCCTCTTCAACGTGCTGAACGTGACCGGCGCGATCGCCGCGGTGCGCTCGCTGGGGGTCGAGGACATCTCGCTCGACGGCTTCCAGCGGGTCCCCGGCCGCTTCGAGCCGGTGGACGAGGGCCAGGACTTCGGCGTGCTCGTGGACTACGCGCACACCCCCGACTCGCTCGAGAACGTGCTCCGCACGGCGCGCGAGCTCACGCGCGGCCGGCTGCACGTGGTGTTCGGCGCGGGCGGGGACCGCGACCCAACGAAGCGCCCGCTCATGGGCGCCGCGGCCCGCGAATACGCCGACCGCCTGCTGGTGACCTCGGACAACCCGCGAAACGAGGAGCCCGAGGCGATCATCGACCAGGTGATGGAGGGCGCGGGCCCCGACGCGGAGCGCGACGCCGACCGCCGCCGCGCGATCGGTCGCGCGATCGCCGACGCCGAGCCCGGCGACGTCGTGGTCATCGCCGGAAAGGGCCACGAGCAGGGGCAGGAGTTCGAGAACGGGCGCAAGGAGCCGTTCGACGACATGACCGTCGCGCGCGAGGCGCTCCGCTCGCGGGTGGCCACGTGATGCTGGGCGAGATCGTCATGGGCGGGTCGGCCTCGCTCCTCATCTGCATGTTCCTGGGCCCGAAGTTCATCGACTACCTGCGGCTCAAGGAGTTCGGCCAGCAGATCCGTGAGGAGGGGCCCGCCGGCCACCACGGCAAGGCCGGCACGCCGACGATGGGCGGGCTCGCGATCTTCATCGCGATCGCGGTGCCGTTCCTGATCCTGTCCGACTACCGGTGGGGCAGCATGGCGGTGCTCGGCACCGCGCTCGCCATGGCGGCGCTCGGGTTCGCCGACGACATCATCAAGCTGCGGCGGCGCCGGTCGCTCGGCGTGTCGGGGCGCACGAAGCTGCTCGTCCAGGCGATCGCGGCGGTCGGGCTGTGGATCCTCGTGAGGGAGAAGGTGGGCCTGAACGACTCGCTCGACCTTCAGGTGGTCGACGCCAGCGTCGAGCTTGGGTGGGCCTACCCGATCCTGATCTTCCTCGTGCTGGCCGGTGCCACCAACGGCGTGAACCTCACGGACGGCCTCGACGGGCTGGCGGCCGGCTGCTGCGCGATCGTCCTCCTCACCTACACGGTGATGACGTTCATCACCCGCGGCCAGCAGGATCTCGCGCTGCTGAGCGCCTGCCTGGTCGGTGCCTGCGTCGGCTTCCTGTGGTTCAACTCGTTTCCAGCCTCGGTGTTCATGGGCGATACGGGGTCGCTGGGCCTGGGCGGCGCGATCGCCGCGCTGGCCGTGGTGACGAAGACGGAGCTGCTCCTGATCCTGATCGGCGGCATCTTCGTGATCGAGGCGCTGTCGGTGGCTATCCAGGTGTTCGCCTTCCAGCGCTTCCGCAGACGCGTCTTCCTGATGGCGCCGATCCACCACCACTTCGAGCTGGCGGGGTGGTCGGAGACCAAGATCATCCTGCGCTTCTGGATCATCGCCGCGATCTGCGCGGCGATCGGCTTCGCGCTCTACCAGTCCTCGATCCCGGGCCAGTGAGGCCGCCGCTCCCCGAGGGGCCGTACCTCGTGGTGGGGCTGGCGAGGTCGGGCACCGCCGCAGTGCGGATGCTGCGCGCGTACGGCGAGGTGGTGGCGGTGGACTCCGGCACGCCGGATGTGCCGGACGACATCGACGCCCACCTCGGCTCCGACGGCGTCGAGCTGCTCGACGGCGTGGCGGTGGTCGTGAAGAGCCCGGGGGTGCCGAACGAGGCGCCCGTGATCGCGGCCGCGCGCGAGCGGGGCGTGCCCGTGCTCGGTGAGCTGGAGCTGGCCTGGCGGCTCCTCCCGAACCGGTTCGTGGCGGTCACCGGCACGAACGGCAAGACCACCACCACCGAGCTGCTCGGCGCGATCTGGCGAGCGGCGGGGCTGCCCGTGGCGCTGGCCGGGAACGTGGGCACGCCGTTGTCCTCGCTGGTGGGGGAGGTCGATCCCGGCGCGACCATCGTGTGCGAGGTGTCGAGCTTCCAGGCCGAGGACTCGGAGGCGCTGGCGCCCGACACCGCGCTCCTCCTCAACATCGCCGAGGACCACCTCGACCGGCACGGCACGGTCGAGGCGTACCGGGACGCGAAGCTGCGCCTGTTCCGCAACCAGACGCCGGAGCAGGTGGCGGTGGTGCCGCCGGGCTTCGAGGTTCCTGGGTATGGGCGGCGCGTGGAGTTCGGGCCGCTGCCGCTCCCAACCCGGGAGATCCGCCTGCGCGGCGAGCACAACCTCGAGAACGCGAGCGGCGCCGCGGCCGCGGCGATCGAGTCCGGCGTCCCCGCCGAGTCGGTTGCCGCCGCGCTCCGCACCTTCGCCGGCGTCCCGCACCGGCTGGAGGAGGTGGGCTCGGTGAACGGCGTCCTGTACGTGAACGACTCGAAGGCCACGAACGTCTCCTCCGCCGTCCGCGGCATCGAGGCGTTCGACGGCGGCGTTCACGCCATCCTCGGCGGCAGCCTCAAGGGAGGCGGGTTCGAGGGCCTGCGCGACGCGCTCGCCTCGCGGGCCGTGGCGGCGTACCTGATCGGAGAGGCTGCGGACCGGCTCGAGGCCGACCTCGACGGGACAGTCCCGCTGCGGCGCTCCGGCGATCTGGCCACCGCCGTGGCGCAGGCATCCGAGGCCGCACGGCCCGGCGAGGTGGTCCTGCTCTCACCCGCGTGCGCGAGCTTTGACCAGTTCCGTGACTACGAGGAGCGCGGCGACGCCTTCAGGTCGCTGATCCCGCGGGGATGAATCCGGGTCTGGCCGTAGAAAACGGTCTGGATGCCGCGGAAGCGCCCGGTCGAGTATTCGATCCTCTACACCGCCACGCTGTGCCTGCTCGCCGGCGGGGCGGTGATGGTGTACTCGGCCAGCTCGGCGGAGTCGCTCCTCTCGGGCCCCGGCGACCCGGCCTTCTACCTCAAACGCTACGTCATGTTCGGGCTGGCCGGGCTGGTGCTGCTGCACCTCGCCTCGCGGCACGGGCTGAAGGTGATCCGCGCCCTCACTCCCGTCCTGCTCGCGGGTTCCTTCGCGCTGACGATCGCCGTGATGCTCCCGGGCATCGGGCGGACCGTCAACGGCGCCACCCGCTGGATCGGCGCGGGGGCCTTCCAGTTTCAGCCGTCGGAGCTCCTCAAGGTCTCGATCGTGCTGTACGCGGCGCAGCTCCTGGCCACCCGGCCCGAATCCGTCCGGTCGATCGCCACGATGACGAAGCCGCTGCTGCTCGTGGTGGCCGCGGCCTGCGCGCTCCTCATGAAGCAGCCGGACATGGGGACGACCATGGTCATCTGCTTCGCGGTCGGCGCGATTCTGATCGCCGCCGGCACACCGATGCGGAACATCGCCCTGATCGGGGGCACGCTCCTCCTCCTGGCGACGATCCTCGCGATCGCCGAGCCCTACCGGCGGGAACGGCTCTTCTCGTTCATCGACCCGTTCGCCGACGCGGGCGACTCGGGCTTCCAGGCCGTTCAGGCGCTCACCGCGATCGGCCACGGCGGGTTCTTCGGGGTCGGCCTGGGCGAGTCGGTGCAGAAGATCTTCTACCTGCCAGAGGCGCACACCGACATGATCCTCGCTGTCATCGGCGAGGAGCTGGGACTGTTCGGGATCCTCGGGCTGTTGAGCCTGTACGGCATGATCGGCTATGCCGGACTGCGGGTGGCGAAGCTCGCCCGCGACCGCTACTCCAAGCTGCTCGCCGCCGGCATCACGTCTCTGATCCTGTGCCAGGCAACACTGAACTTCTTCGCAGTCCTCGGGCTGATGCCGCTCACCGGCGTGCCGTTGCCGTTCATCTCGTACGGCGCGAGCAACCTGGTGGTGCTGATGGGGGCGATGGGGCTGCTCCTCAACGTGGCCGCCACCGGCGGCCGCGCGAAGCGAGCCGAACGGCCCGAACGACCCGAGCTGCGGGCCATCGACGGAGGTGGAAGTGCCAACGATCGTGATCGCCGCGGGAGGGACAGCGGGACACGTCGTGCCGGCGCTCGCCGTAGCTGACGCGCTCCGCTCGCGGGGCGCTGACGTGGAGTTCATCGGAGGCGAGCGCGCGGAGGCCGAGCTCGTGCCCGCCGCCGGCTACCCGCTCCATCCGGTGAAGGTCAGGGGCATCGACCGGAGCAACCCGGTGCGGGCCGCGGGGGCGGTGCTGATGGCGGTGAGAGCCACCGGGCGAGCGCGGTGGCTGCTCCGGGAGATCGGCGCCGACGCCGTCCTCGGCGGCGGTGGCTACGTGGCCGGGCCGGTGGGGCTGGCGGCGCGGACGCTCGGCCTGCCGCTCGTGCTGACGGAGGCCGACAGCCATCTCGGGGTGTCGAACCGGCTGCTGGCGCCGCTCGCCAAGCGCGTGTGCCTCGCGTTCCCGATCGAGGGGCGGCGCGGGTCGAAGTGGCTCGTGACCGGACGCCCCGTCCCGGTGGGCACCGTGGGAGGCGACCAGGCCGCCGCCCGCGCCCGGCTCGGCATCCCGCCCGACGGGCCGTGCCTGCTCGTGTTCGGCGGCTCGCTCGGGGCGCGCAGGCTCAACGATGCCGCGCTCGAGGCGTTCGGCGCCGCCGCGCCCTGCTCGGTGCTTCACGCCGCCGGGCGGCGCGACTTCGACGACCTCCGCGTGAAGCTGGACGGCCTCGGGTCGCCGCCGCACTACCGGCTGCTGCCGTACGTCGAGCCGTTCGCCGACGCCCTGGCCGCCGCCGACCTTGCCGCGGCACGCGCCGGAGGCTCGGTGTTCGAGCTGGCGGCCGCGGGCCTGCCCGCGATCCTCGTGCCCTATCCGCACGCGACGGGCAACCACCAGGACGCCAACGCCCGCTTCATGGAGCGGGCCGGCGCGGCCCTGGTCGTCCCCGACGACGAGCTGGACGCCCCGCGCCTCGCCCGCGAGGTCGGTGGCCTGCTCGCCGCACCCCAGCGGATGGCGGAGATGTCGAACGCGGCCCAGGCGGTGGCGAAGCCGGACGCGGCGGAGCGGGTGGCGGAGGAGCTGCTCCGGTATGCCGGATAACTCCCCCGATGCGCCCTTCGCCGGGCGCGCGCTCCACTTCATAGGGATCGGAGGGGCCGGCATGAGCGGCCTGGCGATGGTGGCGCGGCAGCTCGGCGCGATCGTCACGGGCTCCGACCAGGCTGAGTCTTCCTATGCCGAGCGGCTGCGCGCCGCGGGCATCGAGCCCGTGATCGGGCACGACGCGGCCAACCTCCCCGGGGGCGCGGAGGTGGTGGTGTCCACGGCCATCCCCGAGGGCAACCCGGAGCTGGCGGCTGCCAGGGCCGCCGGCGCGCGCGTCCTCCACCGCGGCGATCTGCTCGGGGAGCTCTCGCGGATGAAGAAGACGATCGCCGTGAGCGGCACCCACGGCAAGACCACCACCGCCTCGATGATCGCGCTCGCGCTGCTCGAGACCGGCCGCGACCCGGCGTTCCTCATTGGCGGCGAGCTGCGCGCGGCCGGCACGAACGCCGCCTGGGGCGCGGGGGAGTGGGCAGTGATCGAGGCGGACGAGTCCGACCGCTCCTTCCTCAAGCTCCGCCGCGACGTCGCCGTGGTGACCAACATCGAGCTCGACCACCACGCCACCTACGGAAGCCTCGCCGAGCTGGAGGAGGCGTTCGCGGAGTTCACCGGAGCAGCCGACACCGTCATATCCGGCACCGGAGAGCTTCGTGCCGAGAATGTGGAGATCGGGCATGGGACCTCCCGTTTCGAGGTCGGCCGCGCCGAGGTGGAGCTCCGCGTCCCAGGTCGGCACAACATCCTCAACGCCCTCGCCGCGCTGGCGGCGCTCCAGGCCGCGGGAGTGGCGCCCGCGGAGGCCGCGCCGGCGCTCGCCAAGTTCACCGGCGCCGGGCGGCGGTTCGAGCCGCACGGGAGAACCGAGAGCGGGGCCGAGGTCTACGACGACTACGCGCACCACCCGACCGAGGTGCGCGCCACGCTCGAGGCGGCGCGGACGCTCGAGCCGCGGCGGCTCGTGGCCGCGTTCCAGCCGCACCTTTATTCGCGGACGCAGATGCTCGCGCGCGAGTTCGGCCGGTCGCTCGCGCTCGCGGACCTGATCGTGGTGCTCGACATCTACCGGGCGCGCGAGCACCCGGACGACTTCCCGGGCGTCAGCGGCTTCCTGGTGGCGGAGGCGGCGGCCGACGCGGCCAACGGGAGGCCCGTCTGGTGGATGCCCACCATCGACCTTGCCGAGGCGCAGCTGCGTGGCGAGCTGAGCGAGGGGGACGTGCTCATCACCCTCGGCGCAGGCAACGTCGACGAGCTCGCGAAGAGGCTCACGGCATGACCACCACCCCGCAGGACGTGGCGGCGGACTACCCGCTCGCCCGGCTCACCACCATCAGGACAGGGGGAATCGGCGACTACTTCGCCCGAGTCGGCTCGGGTGCGGCGCTCGCCGAGGTCCTCGGCTGGGCGAACGCCGAGGGAATCGAGGTAGGAGTGGTCGGCTCCGGCTCGAACCTGCTGATAGCGGATGCAGGTTTCCGGGGACTGGTGATCAAACTGGACGGCTCGCTCGCGACGATCGAGCAGGATGGGCAGCGCCTGCTCTGCGGCGGTGGCGCCCGGCTTCCGCAGGCGGCTGCCTTCGCGGCCCGCGCCGGCCTCAGCGGGCTCGAGTTCGGCGTGAACATCCCGGGCACGGTCGGCGGCGCCGTGAAGATGAACGCGAACGCCTACGGGGGCGACCTCGCGCGCGTGCTCGAGTGGGTGGACGTGACGACGCCGTCCGGCACTGGCCGGCGCGAGCCGTCGGAGCTCGGGTTCGAATACCGCAGGTCGAACCTGGGGCCGGGCGAGATCGTGGCTCGGGCGTCGTTCGCGCTCACGGACGCCGAGCCCAACGCGGTGAAGGAGACGCTCGCCGAGATGCGCTCCGCGCGCCGCGAGGCCCAGCCGTCCGGGATCAAGACCTTCGGCTCCACCTTCAAGAACCCCGATGACCCGCGCGCGGAGGGCCGGAGCGCCGGTGTGCTGCTCGACGAGGCCGGCTGCCGCGGCCTCACCGTTGGGGGCGCCCGCTTCTCGGAGAAGCACGCGAACTTCGTGGAGAACATGGGCGACGCCACCACCGCCGACGTGATCGCGCTGATGGGTGAGGGACGCCGTCGCGTGAGGGAGCGCTTCGGCGTGGAGCTCGAGCCCGAGGTGCAGTTCCTCGGCGAGGTGGACACCAGTCCGCTCTGGGGCGAGGAATGAGCGGGGCGACGCTCGCGGGGCGCCGAGCGGCCCGGGGGATCCGGGCGCTTCCCTCGCTCCCGCCACGGGTCAAGCGCTGGGTCCTCGCCGCGCTCGTGATCTCCGTCGTCGCCGCCGCCGGGTACCACTTCTGGCTTCGCGACTCCTCGCTCGTGGCGGTGGACAGGGTGGAGGTCACCGGCCTGACCACGAAGGACGCGGCGCACGTGCGCGCCGCGCTCGCCTCCGCGGCTCACACCATGACGACGCTGCACGTGCGCCACGACGTGCTCGAGCAGGCGATCGCGGCGTACCCGGTGGTCAAGGCTCTCGAGGTGAGCCCCGACTTCCCCCACGGACTCACGATCCAGGTGATCGAGTACCGGCCGGCCGCCCTCGTCGGCGGGCTCCCGGTGGCCGGCGACGGGACCATCCTGCGCGGCATCCCCGTCGAGGGCAGCCTGCCGAAGATCGAGACGCGCGCGGCTCCGCACGGCAATCGACTGACGGACGCTGCAGCGCTCCACGCGGCGCGCGTGGCCGGCACGGCCCCGCTGGCGCTCAGGCCGCGGCTCGAGCTGATCGAGATGCGGGCGCAGGACGGCATCGTCGTCCAGATGCGCGACGGGCCGGAGCTGATCTTCGGAGACGCCACGCGCGCCCGCGCGAAATGGATAGCCGCGACGCGCGTGCTCGCCGATCGGGAGGCCGAGGGCGCCTCGTACATCGATGTCAGGCTCCCGGGCCGCCCCGCGGCCGGCGGTCTCCCGGCGGCAACGCTTGCGCCCGTGGCTCCCGCGGGCACCGCAGGGATAACCCCCGACGCGGCGCCCACGGACACCACGGACGCGGACCCCGCGACCGAGCCGCTCGCGCCGGCGACGCCGAACGGCGACCCCGCAGCCGCGGAGCCGAACGCGCCCTCCACGGGCCAGGAGGCCACCCCGCCGACCGCTCCGCAGAGCGCCCAGCCGGCGCCCGCACCGACCGATTCCACCGGCGCCGGAGGCGCCTCGCCGCCCACCGGCTGAGCCTCAACCCATAGTTGAGCTTTACACCAACTCTCGAGCAAAGCTGCAGCCTTCGCTTGCAGGATTTCTTGCGAAGACGATTGACACTTCCGCCGAACTCCACCTAGAGTCTGGGTTTTGCTGGAGGCGGAAACCCTCCACTTTTGCTTGAGCTTCGGACGGTAGAAGAGGCACCTCTCACATGGACACAGGTAGCTACCTGGCGGTAATCAAGGTGGTCGGCATCGGCGGCGGCGGCACGAACGCGGTCAACCGCATGGTCGATCAGGGCCTCAAGGGGGTCGAGTTCATCGCCGTCAACACTGACGCGCAGGCGCTCCAGATGTGCGATGCCGACATCAAGCTCCAGATCGGCGACCAGCTCACGCGCGGCCTCGGCGCCGGGGCGAACCCGGACGTCGGCTACGGCGCGGCCAACGAGAGCCGCGACGAGATCAAGGAGGCGCTGAAGGGCGCGGACATGGTCTTCGTGACCGCCGGCGAGGGTGGCGGGACCGGCACGGGCGCCGCACCCGTCATCGCCGAGGTCTCCAAGCAGGAGGTGGGCGCGCTCACCGTCGGAGTCGTGACGAAGCCGTTCGACTTCGAGGGAACGCAGCGGATGCGCCAGGCCGTCGAGGGCATCGACCGCCTTCGCGAGCAGGTGGACACGATGATCGTGATCCCGAACGAGAAGCTGCTCGCCGTCGTGGAGCGCCGCACGAGCATCCTCGACGCCTTCCGCGAGGCCGACGCCGTGCTCGGCCAGGGCGTCCAGGGCATCACCGACCTGATCACCACGCCCGGCCTGATCAACCTGGACTTCGCGGACGTGCGGACGATCATGCAGGACGCCGGCTCGGCGCTCATGGGGATCGGCGAGGCATCCGGGGAGAACCGCGCGGCGGAGGCGGCGAAGAACGCCGTGTCGAGCCCACTGCTCGAGCAGTCGGTCGAGGGCGCCACGGGCATCCTCCTCAACATCACCGGCGGCACCGACCTTGGCCTCTTCGAGGTGAACGAGGCGGCCGAGATCATCCAGAGCGCGGCGGACCAGAACTCGAACATCATCTTCGGCGCGGTGGTCGACGACACGATGGGCGACGCCGTGCGCGTCACCGTCATCGCGACCGGCTTCGAGCGCCCCAGCCGCACCCCGCTGTTCGAGGAGGACTCGACGGGCCGCCGCCGCGAGCCGCGTCGCCGCGACGTCAAGCTCGACGACCGCCAGCGGGAGTCCCTCGAGATCTCGGACGACGACATCGACGTTCCGTCATTCCTGAAGGACTGAGAGAGCTCCTCCCGCCGGACACGGCGCTGGCCTTCGAGGCCATGCGGGCGCTGCGCACCCACCACACCGACGAGGCGGGCTTCGTCCGCCGGGTCGACGAGGTCCAGCGCCCCGAGGGGTACCGGATCGTCGGAGCCTTCGAGGGCGAGCGCTGCGTGGCCGTGGCGGGCTTCCGTGTGATCCACAACCTCGCGTGGGGCGACACGCTCTACGTCGACGACCTCTCGACGCTCCCCGAGGCACGCGGCCGTGGTCACGGCCAAGCTCTGCTCGAGTGGTGCAAGGAGGAGGGCGCGCGGCAGGGCTGCGCGGAGTTCCATCTCGATTCGGGCGTGGGCCCCGAGCGCGAGGACGCCCATCGGCTCTACTTCAACACGGGCCTACGCATCACCAGCTACCACTTCGCCGCGCCCCTCGAATGATCGAGCGCGAGCTCGAGGCGCTCGTGGCGGTGTCGTCCCCGTCGGGTGACCGGGAGGGCGCCGAGGAGTGCGTCGCGCTCGCCACGGCCTTCCTCCCGGGCGAGGCGGAGGTGGAGCGGGTGCCGTGCTCGACCCCGGACCACGCCGACGACATGGTCGGCCGCCTTCGCGGCACCGGCGCGCGCCGGCTGCTGCTGCTGGGACACCTGGACACCGTCGTGCACCACGGCTCTCACCGGCCGCTCGCGCGCGACGGCGACCGCCTCACGGGGTCGGGCGCCGTGGACATGAAGGGCGGCGTGGCGCTGTCGCTCGCACTGATGCGCCAGCTCGCCGAGCGCCCCGAGCTGTACGCGGAGGTGGCGGTGCTGCTCGTGAACGACGAGGAGTGGCGGACGGCGCCATTCATCCACGCGGCGCGGTTCGCCGGCTTCGACGCCTGCCTCTGCTTCGAGGGCGGCGAGCGGACCGCGGAGGGCCACGAGGCCGTGATCGTGAAGCGCAAGGCGGCGGCGACGCTGCGCGTGGACGCCCACGGACGCTCCTCGCATTCCGGCTCGGCGCCGGAGCTCGGCCGGAGCGCGCTGCTGGCGCTGACGGCGATCGCCCAGCTCGTCGCCGGGCACGACGACCCGGCGGGCCCCGACCGGCTCACCGCGGTGCCCACGATCCTCCGCTCCGGCGACGCGTTCAACGTGGTGCCCGCCGAGGGCGAGCTGCTCTGCGACCTGCGGGCGGACCGGCTCGAGGCGTTCGACCCCGTATTCGCCGAGCTCCCGAGCGAGCACGAGGAGGTGCGGCTCGAGTCGACCCTGGTGCGAGCGTGGCCGGGACTGGACTCGCGCGAGGCGACGGCCGACGTGCTCGCGGACGCCAGCGGGCGCCTCGGCAGGCCGATCGTGGGCTCTGAGCGCGGCGGCGCCAGCGACGCAAGCCACATCGCGGCCGGCGGGATCGCCTGCACGATCGACGGCCTCGGCCCGCTCGGGGGAGGCGCGCACACGCCCGACGAGTGGGTGAGCGCGGAGTCCCTCCAGGCGCGGGCCGAGGTGGCGCTCGCGCTCACAGAGGCGCTCCTGAGGGTCTAGGCCACCGGCTCCGCCGCCTGGCGGTCAGCGAGCGCGCCCGGCAGTGCGTGGCGCGACTTGATGTCGAGCTTCCGGTAGACGCGGCCGAGGTGGGTCTCGACCGTCTTCTCTGAGACGAACAGCGCCTGCGCCACCTCACGGTTGGTCAGGCCCTCCGCAGCCAGCTCCGCCACCCGCACCTCACTCGGCGTGAGCGCCTCGACGCCGCTCACAGGCTCGCGGATCAGGCGCGCCCCGGAGCGCGACAGCTCGTCCCGGGCGCGGTCTGCCATCCGGGTGGCGCCGCACTCGGCCGCCAGGGCGTGGCCGCGCCGCAGCACCTCGCGCGCCGCACTGCGCTCCCCCAGCCGGCGGAGCTCCGCTCCGAGCTCGCAGGTCACGCGCGCGAGCTCGAGGCGGGCGGTCCCCTTCTCGAGGGTGGCCACCGCGGCTTCAAGCCCGGTCCGGCGGTCCTCTTGCGGCCCCGCCATAGCGACCGCGCGCTGCGCGATGCCCACCGCACGCGGCGTTCCAAGCTCCTCGGCCAGCCGCAGCTCCTCCTGGGCTAGAGCGAGCGCCCGCTCCTCCTCGCCGAGCTGGGCGAGCGCGACAGACGCCACCGAGCGCCACGGAAGGAGCGTGGGCGAGCTGCAGCCCCAGGAGTCCGCCCGATCCAGCTCGAGCGACAGGTCGGCCGCGCCCTGCGCGTCGCCCTGGGCCAGCATCAGCCATGCGCGCGCGAGCGCGAGATCGTCCTGGACCACGGTGTCCGGGTCGCCGGCCGGCGGCAGGGCGGCCACGATCGTCTCGAGCTCCTCGAACGGTCGCTCCCGCTCCATGCCCGCGAGCACCGCCACGGATGCCGCGATCGGCGCGTGACCGCGCGCACGGGTGGTCTCGCGAGCGATCCGGAGCGCCTCCGAGGCGTCCGCCTCGGCCCCCTCCGCGTTCCCTGCCCGGTACCGGGCCCACGCGCGCTCGGCGAGGAAGACGCCGGCCGCCGAGCGGTCGCCGTAGTCGCGCGCCGCCCGCACGAGCCCGTCGAGGATGGCGAGGGACTCGTCGAAGCGCTCCAGGATCGTGAGCACGAACGCCGTCATCGGCCGGCCGACGCTCGCTCGCATGACGGACTCGTAGTAGCCGTGCTCCTCGACCGCGAGCGCCCGGTGGATGAGCTCGCTCGCGCGCGGCGCGTCCGATTGCTCGACCACGGCCAGGAACGCGTGCGCGATCAGCTCGAACCGCTCGAAGTCGGTCCGCGGGGTGCCGCGGGGCTCGTCCAGGTGGTCGAAGAGGTCGCCGAGCCGCCGCCGCACCGTTGCGCTCTCGAGTCCGGCCGCGATCAGCGTCTCGAGGAGTGGCTTCGCAGCCTCATCCTCCTCGTGCACGTCGGCGAGCGCCGACTCGAGGACGTCGGCTGCCTTGCTCGCGCGGCCCGCCACGAGGTGCAGCACCGCAATCCAGTGCTGAGCGCGCAGGCGCGTGGACCCACCGGCCTCGACCGCGCGCTCCAGGTACTCGGCCGCGCGGGGGTCGCCGGCATGCGCGGCCGCGAGGCCGAGCTCGAAGAGGGTCTCGCCGAGCTCGTCGCCCTCGGGGCGCTCCGCCACGGCCCGCGCCAGGTAGCGCACGGAGGCGGACGGGTCGCCGAGCGTCTCCGCTCGCCGCGCCGCGCGGCGGAGCGTTGCGCGTGCCCACTCGCCCTGGCCGGCGTCGCTCACCAGCAGGTGGGCGGCCACAGCGACGGCGTCCGCGTCACGCTCGGCAAGCATCAGCGCCGCCTGCTCGTGCGCGCGGGAGCGTTCCACCGCAGGCATGTCGTCCTCGATCGCCGCGCGCAGGATCGGGTGGACGAAGCGGAGCCGCGGCGACCCGGTCACGAGCCCCGAGCGCTCCAGCTCGGCGAGCGCATCCGCCGCGGCGTCCTCCGGAACGCCCGCGAGCGTGGCCACGTCCTTGAGCGTCACGTCGTGCTCGCCCAGCACCGCCAGCGCGCGAGCAACCGGCCCGCCCGCGCTCGGGAGCCGCTCGAGCCGCAGCAGCACCGATGCCCGCACCGTGTCCGGCCCGAGCGAGGCCACGCGCTCGGCGTTCGCCGCCGTCGGCTCGATGCCCTCGGCGCGGATCTCGCTCACGAGCTGCTCGAGCAGGAACGGGTTGCCGCCGGTCGCGTGGTGGCAGGCAGCCGCGAAATCGGGGTCGCCCGAGCCGAGCAGCGCCTCGATCCGGTGCCCCGCGCCCTCCGCCGTCAGCGGGCCCGGCCGGATCGACACCGTGGCGGGGTCCGCGAGGATCTCGGCGAGCGGCACGGCCAGCTGGCCCACCTCCGCCGGGCGCGCTGCGAGCAGCAGCACCATCGGCAGGTCCGCGATCCGCAGGCTCAGGAACCGCTCCGCCGCCATCGACGCCTCGTCGGCCCACTGGGCGTCATCCACGCAGATGAGGAGCGGCTGCTGGCGGGCCAGGTTGGCAATCAGCCAGTAGAGCCCGTGGAGGCGCTGGTACATCAGCTCGGGGTTGTCCGCCTCCTCGCCGCCACCCGGGTCGAGGATCGGCAGCGCGAGCTTCGCGGCGCCCGTGAACAGGGCCGCCCGGTCCTCGTCCGACTTGTCGAGCTGTACCGAGTCGGCCGTCTGGCGCACCACCCCGTACGGGTAGCTGCGCTCGAGCTCGGTGGCGCGCACCGAGATCGTGTACATGCCTCGGGCCCGGGCCAGCTCCACTCCGGCGCTCACGAGGCTCGACTTGCCGATCCCGGGGGGCCCCTCGACCGCCACGACGCTGCCGCGGCCGCCGACGGCGGAATCGAGAGCGCTCTCGAGCGCCGTCAGCTCGCCGTCACGCTCGAGCAGGCCGGGATTCGGCTCGGGCGCGCCGCCGGAATCGGTTGAAGAGGATTGCGAGTCCATTGCTTGTGCAAGCACCCACCTTCGGGGGGCGCATAGGGGGTTCCCCCGACGCGACGATCGGCCCGGGGCAGCACCATGGTCGCATGTCAGGAAGCGAATCCGCGACGCCGAGCGCGGACCCGGTCACGGCGACCGTCGAGCTGGTGCTCGAGCCGGAAGGCGTCCGGGGCGTACTGCGGGCCGACCACACGGCCGAGATCCCGTTCTCCGGGTGGCTCGGGCTCGCGGTGGCGGTGGATCAATGCCGGAGGGCAGCTGAATGAGCGTGAAGGTCGGCGATGCCGCACCAGTGGTGACCGTGGATGCCTACATCCGGGACGAGGCCCATCCAATCCAGGTGGAGGTCGGCGGCGCCGCGGAGGCTTGGACGGTCCTCTTCTTCTATCCGCGCGACTTCACGTTCCTGTGCCCGACCGAGCTGCGCGGCTTCGCCGAGCTGCAGGCGTCGTTCGCCCTCGAGGGCGCATCCCTCATGGCGGCGAGCACGGACTCCTGGCACGTGCACCGCGCCTGGCTCGAGACGAGCTTGGGGCTCACCGGGATCCGCTATCCGGTGCTCGCCGACCCGAACCAGGAGCTCACGGCCGCGTACGGGGTGCTCGACATGGAGGACGGCTCGGCGTTCCCGGCGACCTTCGTGATCGACCCGTCCGGGACGGTCCGGGACGTGACCATCGCCGGGCCGGGCACCCGCCGCAGGCCCGAGGAGACGCTCGAGACGCTGCGCGAGCTGCGCATGAGCGAGCTCCAGGCCGTGGCCTGAGCGCCAGGGGGTAACCTCCGGGCGGCCCGTGCCGCCCACCGACACCCTCCGCCGGACCCCGCTGTACGAGCGCCACGAGCGCGCCGGCGCGCGGCTCGTGCCCTTCGCGGGCTGGGAGATGCCGGTCCAGTACGAGGGGATCCGCCAGGAGCACGTTGCGGTGCGCACCGCGGCGGGCGTCTTCGACGTCTCGCACATGGGCGAGATCGAGACGAGCGGGCCGCAGGCGGAGGAGCTCCTCCAGCGCCTGCTCTCGAACGACGTGACGAAGATCGCCGAGCGCGGGGCGCAGTACGGCGTTCTTTGCCGCGAGGACGGGGGCGTGCTCGACGACCTGTTCACGTACCGGCTCGGCGAGGACCGCTTCCTCAC
>JBEVKE010000035.1:0-19854 GCA_040509835.1 Thermoleophilaceae bacterium | reverse complement strand
TCGGCCGTCTTGCCCTGTCCCTCGTCGTCGGCGCCGACGAGGATGGAGATCTTCCCGAGGTGCTTGTTCTCGAGCATCAGCTGGTGCGCCTCCGGCACGCCCTCGAAGCCGAGCGTACGCCACAGCACCGGCCGGATCTGCCCCGACTCGATCAGCTCGTTCGCCTTGTTGCACTCGTACGCGTTCGCGAAGTGCGAGCCGATGATCTGCTTCTGGCGCATCCACAGGTAGCGCACGTCGAAGTCGAGGTTGTACCCGGTCGTGCCGGCGCAGATCACGACCTTGCCGAACGGCTTCACGGTGAACACCGAGGTGGGGAAGGTGGCCTGGCCGACGTGCTCGAACACGATGTCGGGCTGGTCGCCGAGGATCTCCTTGACGCGCTTCGAGAACTCGCGCGAGACCTTGAAGCGCGCCTTCTCCTCCTCGGGCGACTCGCCGCCCCTCCGCATCATGCCCTTGAACTCGTTGCGGTCGATGTAGTCGACGGCGCCGAGCTGCTTGACGAGCTCGCCCTTCTCGGGGCTCGACACGACGCCCACCGCGTGCGCGCCGGCCAGCGCGCAGAGTTGGGTGGCGAACACGCCGAGCCCGCCGGCGGCGCCCCAGATCAGGACGCGGTCGCCGGCCTGGAGGTCGCACTGCGTCATCAGCATGCGGTAGGCGGTGAAGTAGACGAGCCCGTACGACGCCGCCTCGTCCCAGGTGAGCGCGTGCGGCTTGGGCAGCAGCTGCTGAGCCTGGACCTTGGTGAACTGCGCGAACGAGCCCCAGGTGGTCTCGTACCCCCAGATCATCTGGCTGGGTGCGGCGAGCGGGTCGAGCCCGTGCACCTCGGGGTCCTCGTAGGAGGCGATGTTGCAGTGCATGACCACCTCGTCGCCCGGCTTCCAGCGGGTGACGCCCTCGCCGACCTTCCACACGACGCCCGAGGCGTCCGAGCCGCCGATGTGGTGGCCGTACTCGGGGTGGTCGCCGTAGCGCATCACCGAGACCGGCTTGCCGAGCGCCGCCCAGACGTTGTTGTAGTTCACGCCCGCGGCCATCACGCGGACGATCACCTCGAACGCACCCGGCTCAGGCACCTCGATCTCCTCGAGCTGGAAGGCGTCCTTCGGCTCGCCCTCGCGCTCCTCGCGAATCACCCACGCCGCCATCGAGCCCGGCAGCTCCCCGGGCTCGACGTCGATTTCCGACACCTTCGTGACATCCACCGCCATAGGGGGCGGCAGATTACCGGGTGGGCTAGGCAGCCTCGACCGCTTCGATGGCCTCGGCCGCCGCGGCCTCCGGCCGCGTGGCGGCGTCGTGGTGGTGCACCGGCTTTGCGCCGACCAGCGTGAAGGCGAACACTACGCCGAGCGCGGCCACGCCCGCCGAGAGCCACATGCCGCTGGCGAGCGCGTGGATGAACGCGTTGTGCGCCGCGTCGGCGGCCGCGGGGGGCAGATTCGCCCCGTCGGACGCCGTCCCGAGGGCGTTCACGAGTCGCTCCTGCTGGGCGGCGCCGATCCCGGTGCCAGCCAGCGAATCGGACAGCTCGTTCCGGGCGAGGTGCGTGAACAGGGCGCCCAGCGCGGCCACGCCGAAGGTGCCGCCGACCATCCGGCTCATCGAAAGGATCCCGGACGCCACGCCGGCCTTCTGGGGCGCGACAGCGTTCATGGCGGCCGTGGACATCGGCGACATGGTGAGCGCCATCCCGATTCCCATCAGGACGAAGGCGGGGAGCAGCAGGCCGTAGCCCGTGTGCAGGTCGATGCGCGTCTGGAGGAACAGCGCAATGGTCACGAGCGTCAGCCCGCTCACGAGCAGCGGCCGCGGGCCGATCCGGTCGGTGAGCCTGCCGGCGAGCGGCGCGATCAGCACGATCATCAGCGTCGAGGGCAGGAAGCGCACCCCGGCCTCGATGGCCGAATAGCCGAGGATGTTCTGCATGTAGAGCGCGGTGAAGAAGAACATCGCGAGCATCGCGAACGACACGATGAAGGCGATCGCGTTCGTGCCCAGGAACGTCTGCGAGCGGAACAGCGTGAAGTCCACCATCGGCTCCTGCACGCGCCGCTCGATCAGGACGAAGGCTCCGAGGCCCACGGCCGCGGTCACGAGCAGCGCCGCGATCTCGGGCGAGCCCCAGCCCCACGCGTTGCCCTCGATCAGGGCGAGCACCAGCGCCGTGAGGCCGACCGAGATGGTGAATATGCCGGGCCAGTCGATCGTGTGGCGGGTGCTCTCGTCGCGCGACTCGTGCGCCGCGAACAGCGTGACCGCCACGGCGCCCACGGCCACGGGGAGGTTGAGGAAGAAGATCGCGCGCCAGGACACGTACTCGGTGAGCGCGCCGCCCACGACGGGGCCGATGGCGAGCGCCAGCGCGGACACGCCGGCCCAGGTGCCGATCGCCTTGCCGCGCTCCTCGGCCGGGAACGTGACGGTGATAATCGAGAGAGTGGCCGGCATCATGAACGCCGCGCCCACGCCCTGGAGGGCGCGGCCGGCGACCAGCCAGCCCTGATCGGGCGCGAGTCCGATGGCCGCGCTGGAGACGGCGAACACGACCACGCCGAACAGGAACATCCTCCGGCGGCCGAGGATGTCGCCGAGCCGGCCGCCCGTCACCAGCAGGACCGCGAACGTGAGCGTGTAGGCGTTGACGGTCCACTCGAGGCTCGAGAGCGATGCGCCGAGGTCCTTCTGGATCGACGGCAGCGCGACGTTCACGACCGTGTTGTCCAGCATGATCATGAAGAGGGCGAAGCACATGGCCGCGAGCGTCCACCAGCGGCGGTTGCCCTCGTTGAGGCGGATGCGGTCTGTCAAAGCGAAAGCCTTTCGATAATCGGGTGGAGGGCCGAGCCGAGCGCATCGCGCTCCTGAGGCTCGAGGTCCTCAACGAAGCTCCGCACCCCCGCAAGGCGCACGGCCATGATCCGGTCGTAGGTCGCGCGGCCCCTGGCCGCGAGGCTCACTATCTTGCTGCGCCGGTCCTCCGGGTCCTCGTCGCGCTTCAGCTCGCCGCGCTGGACGAGACCGTCCACGGCGCGGCTGATGGCGGCGGGGGAGAGGGCGAGCTCCTCGGCGAGCGCGCCGAGCGACACCGGCGCGGCGGCCTCGGACAGCAGGCCGAGGCACTTGAGCTGCGTGAACGAGATGCCCGCCTCCTGCAGAGCACCGAAGAACTCACGGTTGTTGGTCAGGAGGACGCGCTTCAGGAAGAGGCCGAGATCGCGCGCGAGCGCGGCGGTGTCGGTGGGTGCGGTACTAGATGTTTGCACGCAAGCAAGTATTGCAGACAAGCATTAAAACGTCGATAAAGATTGCGGGCACTCATGCGCGCCACGCTGTTCGGAATCCCCGCCTCGCACCCGGTGCTCGCTGCGGAGCTGATGCTGCGCCACAAGCGCATCGCCTACCGCCGCATCGACCTGGTGTCGGCGCTGCACCGCGTGGTGCTGAGGGCGCTCGGCTTCCAGGGGGTCACGGTGCCCGCCGTCCGGATCGACAGTGCGAGGGTGCAGGGAACGACCGACATCGCGCGTGCACTCGACGCTCTGGCCCCGTCACCACCCCTGTTTCCCTCGGACCCCGAACGGCTGCGGGAGGTCGAGGCGGCGAATGCATGGGGCGACGAGGTGCTCCAGCCGATCCCCCGGCGGATGGTCTGGAACGCGCTGAAGCACGATCGCTCCACAGCCGCCACCTATCTCGAGGGCCAGCGAATGGGCGTTCCCACGGGGGTGGCGGCGCGCCTCATCGCGCCGGTCGCGCTGGCCGCCCGGCTCGCGAACCACGCCACCGACGAGAACGCCCGCCGCGACCTCGCGGCGCTGCCACGGCTTCTGGATCACGTGGACGAACTGATCGAGCGGGGCGTGATCGGCGGCACGGAGCGGAACGTGGCCGACTTCCAGATCGCCACCAGCGTGAGCATGCTGCTCACGATCGGGCACACGCGGCCGCTCATCGAAGGCCGGCCGGCCGAGCGGCTGGCGCTGGACGTCGTGCCGCATCAGGTCGGGCACGTGGCCGCCGCGCACGGGCTCTGACCCCGTTCCGTCGGCACCCCGGCGTACGCTCGTCAGTCCAGATGGAAGCAGCAACTCCACTCAGGCAGGCACACGTCCGCGTGATGGGCGACCGGGTCGCGATCGACGGCCTGGCGGTCGACGACGAATGCGCCGTCCGGCTCGTCCGCGAGCGAGAGGAGCACGGGGACGATCCGGTCCGGGTCGTGCTCGACGCGATCGAGATCGGCGCCCGCGTGCTCGACCGCGAGCAGGCCGGCGCCAACGCCGAGTTCGTCAAGGCGGAGTTCGAGAAGGCGGCTCACGAGCTCAACTCCGAGTTCACGGATCGTGCCCGCCAGTTCGCCGAGTTCTTCAACGACCGCATCGACAAGGTGCTCGGGCCGGAGAACGGACAGCTCCAGCGCGAGCTCGAGAAGCTCTTCTCCGACGGGAGCACCGCGTCGGTCCAGAACCGGGTCCGCGAGCTGGTGAACCGGGAGATGTCCCGCTCGCGGGATGACCTCATGAAGCAGTTCTCCGCCGCGGACGGCAACAACCCGCTCGCCGACTTCAAGGCGGGCACGATCCGCGTGCTGAAGGCCGCCGAGGAGCGCCAGCACGAGACCCAGCAGCGGCTCCTTCACCAGATGGCGGAGCTCGAGAAGCAGCTCCAGGGGCTGCGGCTCGAGAAGGAGAAGCTCGAGGAGGTCGAGGCGGAGCGGGAGCGCGGCACGGCGAAGGGCCGCACGTTCGAGGAGGCCGTCGCGGAGGCGGTGGACCGGATCGCGCTTGCGCAGGGCGACGTCGCGGAGGCGGTGGGCGACCTGAAGGAGGCCACCGGCAAGGTCGGCGACGTGCTCGTGGCCATCGACGCGTGCAACGGACCGGCCCGCGGCCGGATCGTGTTCGAGGCCAAGGACAGGAAGAGCCTCTCCGCGCCCACCGCGTTCAGGGAGCTGGACGACGCGCTCGGCGAGCGCAGCGCGGACTTCGCCGTCATGGTCGTCCCCTCTGACGACCGGCTTCCGGCCAAGGTCCATCAGCTGCGCGAGTACAACGGCGACAAGATGCTCGTCGCGTTGGATCCCGATGGCGACTCGGTGGGCCTGGAGCTGGCCTACCGGCTTGCTCGCGCCCGCGTGCTGATGACGCGCTCGGACGCCGCCGGGATCGACGTCGCCGCCGTCACGGCCGCCGCCGAGCGCGCGCTGGCGGCGCTGACCGAGGAGCGCAAGATCAAGCAGCAGCTCACGGGCGCCAAGACCAACATCGACAAGGCGGTCGACTACGTCGAGGGGATGTCAGGGCGCGTCCGCGGGCTGCTGCAGGAGATCGACTCGATCGTGCGGCCGGCCGACGAGGCGCCGCCGCCGGACGACCAGCTCGAGCTCTAGGGCAGCAGCACGTCGTTGTTCGAGTTCTGGCGCGACTTGCCGATCTGAAGGACGGCCGGGCGGATCTCCTGCTTGACGGCCTTCACGGAGCCGGCCTTCACCTCGTAGCTGCCCGGCTCGAGCGTCTTCTGGATCGTGGCGGTGTCACCGGGCAGGACCGGGCCGGCGCGGTCGACCGTCGACGCGCCCTCGAGCGTGATCGAGTGCGGCGCGTCGGTCTGGTTCGAGATCGTGATCGCCACGGGGCCGGCGCCGAGCTTCGCTGGCGAGACCGTGACCTCGTCGTCCTGGATCACGCCGCTCAGCTCCAGCCGAATCGGCGCGCGCGCCTCGTTCTTGAAGTCCTCGCCTCCGCACCCCGCCAGGAGCACCACTGCGAGCACCATCGCGGCGCAGACGCCGCCGCGCAAGCGTGGCTTGCGGGGCGGCGGTTGAGCTCGAACCCTCGTCCCCACGCTGGGAACTTAACCGAACCAGACGGATTTACGCGCCAGTAGGAGATCGTCGAGCTCCCCCTGGATCCGCAGCCGGATCCGCTCGGAGAGGCGCCCGACGAGCGCGACGTCGTCGGCGTCCTCCGGCGTGTAGCGCGACATGTCGATCGGCTCGAGGAAGCGGATCCGGAACTTCGCCGGTAGGTACATCCCGGCGGCCGCGAGACCGAAGTGGGGGAAGGCGTGGTTGATCGGGAAGTAGATGAGCCCGGTGAGCCGCTGGAGGAGCGGCACATGGGCGAAGATCGGCATCGCCTCCTCGGCGCCGATCACAGCCACCGGGACAATCGGCACGCCCGCGCGCATCGCCGTGCGAACGAAGCCGCCGCGGCCGAAGCGACGCAGCCGGTAGCGCTGCCAGAACAACTTGCGGCTGCCCTTCTGGCCCTCGGGGAAGACGAGCACGAGCCGCCCCTCGTCCCGGAGCAGCCGCTGGGCGTTGGCGGGATGCGCGCCCACGAGCCCGATCTTGTTGGCCAAGAGCCCCACGCCCGGGTAGCCCTTGAACCAGTCCTCGCCGAGCATGTACAGCGGCCGCGGCTCCGGGTGCTCGTGGCGGATCGCCTGCATGATCATCGGCGCGTCCGGCGGGAGCGCGCCGGAGTGGTTCGAGACGATCAGCGCGCCGCCGTCCGACGGCACGTTCTCGGCGCCCTCGACCTCCACCCGGAACCAGTACCGGTAGTAGAAGTCAAGCAGCGGCTCGACGAGGTCGAAGATGCGCTGCGACCGGCCCCAGTCGTCGATCTCGCGGCCCGGCTCGGCGGAGGGCACGAGCTCGCGCAGCTCGCGGAGGTCGACCGGATCCTCGCGCGGCGGCGGCGCCGGCAGGTCGAGCACGCCCGTCTGGTGGTCGTAGCCCTCGGTGCCCTGCGGGCCGTGCCCGAGCAGCGGGCTGTCGGCCGAGAGACCGTGGCGGCTCGTGGGTCGGCGGGGTTCAGCCAAGCGGCAAGGGTAGACCGGTGACCTCGGCCGGCGCTCCGCTCACGTCGACCGTGGCGCCGGGCTCCGCCTCTCGGCGCACGAGCGCGAGCGCGATCGGACCGAGCCTGGGGGAGACGCAGGTGGACCCGAGCCGGCCGACCACCTTGCCGTCGAGCGTGATCTCGGTGCCGCGCTCGGCCGGCTGGGAGAGCTTGAGCCCGCGCAGGTGGCGGTTCGGCTTGCCCCTGTAGTGGAGCCGCGCGACCGTCTCCTGGCCGACGTAGCAGCCCTTGCTGAAGCTCACGGCGCGATCGTTGATCCCGGCCTCCTGCGGCATCGTGTCGGCGTCCATGTCGTAGCCGAGCCGCGGCCGGCCCGCCTCGATCCGGACGCACTCGGCGGCCTCCTCGGAGACGGGCTCCACGTCCAGCGTCGTACCCGGCTCGCAGATCACGTCCACGCCGAGGAGCGTCGCCACGTAGACCCCGTGCTCGCCGGTCACGAACGAATGCTCCTCCGCCGGCGCCACGGCGTCGAGCCGCTCGCGCGCGGTGGGGCCGACCACCGACAGCAGCGCGCGCGTCTCCGTCACGTCCTCGTACTGCACGTCGCGCCCAAGCGAGTAGGTGCGCAGCATGTGCTCGAGCACGGCGTGCCCGATGGACTCGGTGTCGAGCCAGAACCAGTCCTCGCCGCGCAGGATCCGGAGGTCGGTGCGGAGCTTCCCCTTGTGGGACAGCACGGTGGCGTAACAACCGTGCCCGGGCGCCAGCGCCTCCACGTCGTTCGACACCTGTCCCTGGAGGAAGTCCGCGGCCTCGCCGCCGCGCACGAGGAACTTCGCGCGGTCGGAGCGGTCCACCAGGCCCGCCGACTCGGTGACCAGCTCGTAGTCGCTTGTGGCGATCACAAGCCTAGTGTACTTTTAGGCGCAACTAAACATGAAATTTGGGCAAGGCAAACTTTCGCGGCGCAAGCTGCTCGGGGGCGCGGCAGGGGTCAGCGCCGCGCTCGGGCTGCACGAGGTGGTGCCTCACAAGGGGCTCCACCACGCGGTGGAGACGGCCTTCGGACAGGACGCGCACGCCGCCGGCCACCACGTCCACGGCGGGGGCGGGATGGCGGAGCATCCGCTCCACGCCGGCGCGGTCGGCATGGTCGACCCGAGGACGAACGGCTTCGACCCCCAGGCGATCCTGCGCGACTTCGACGAGGGCGTGGTCGTGAACGGCGTCCGCCAGTGGGAGCTCGTCGCGGAGGAGAAGACGATCGAGGTGGCTCCCGGCGTGAAGTACAACGCGTGGGCATACAACGGCCGCGTGCCCGGCCCGACGCTCCGCGCGCGGGAAGGCGAGCGCCTGCGGGTCAGGTTCGTGAACGGCGCGCAGCACCCGCACACGATCCACTTCCACGGCATCCACACGTCGCGGATGGACGGCATCCCAGGTCTCGGCGCCGGCAACATCGCGCCGGGGGAGTCCACCACCTACGAGTTCCACGCCACCCCGTTCGGTCTCCACCTCTACCACTGCCACTCGATGCCGCTCGCCGAGCACATCGCCAAGGGGCTCTACGGCGCGTTCATCATCGACCCGAAGCAGGGCCGCCCGGAGGCCGACGAGCTCGTGATGGTGATGAACGGGTTCGACACCAACTTCGATCGCGCGAACGAGGTGTACGCGGTCAACACGGTCGCGTTCGAGTACCTGCACCGGCCCGTCGCCGTGAAGCGCGACCAGCTCGTGCGCATCTATCTCGTGAACACGCTCGAGTTCGACCTCCTGAACTCGTTCCACATACACGCCAACTTCTTCGACTACTACCCGACTGGCACGCGCCTCGAGCCGCGCGACTTCACCGACACGGTGATCCAGGGACAGGGCGAGCGCGGGATCCTCGAGCTGCGCTTCCCGTATCCCGGCAAATACATGTTCCACGCCCACGTGAGCGAATTCGCCGAGCTTGGCTGGATGGGCTTCTTCGAGGTGACCGGATGACGCGGAGGCCTTCGCATACCTACGTCCTCGGCCCTCGGCTTGGCCCACCAAGCCTTCGGGCCTGCGTCCTTGGTCTGCTCGGCCTCCGCGCCCCCGGTCGAGGAACGTGATGGAGGCTGCCACGGCGCGCGGGGCGAGGCGGCCGCCGTGGCTCGCCGGCCTCGCCCCGCTCGCCGTTCTCGCCGTGGCGATCGGGCTGTTCGTGGCGCTCGACGCGCCCGGGCTGAACCGGATCGGCGTCCCCCAGGAGAAGCTGACCGTCGAGCGCACGGTGCTGAAGCCCGGCGAGATCCAGCTGCACGTGCGCAACGACGGCCCCGACACGGTGCGGGTGCGGCAGGTGATCGTGAACGACGCGTTCGCGCCGTTCACGCAGTCGCACGAGAGCATCGGCCGGCTTCGCGGCGCCGAGATCGACGTCCAGTACCCCTGGATCGAGGGGGAGGACTACGAGGTCCGCCTCGTCACCGACACCGGCGTCACGATCGACCACACGATCACGGCCGCGACGGAGACGCCGGGCGCCGACCTCGGCTTCTACGGGCTGATGGCGCTGATCGGCCTGTACGTTGGGATCATCCCGGTGGCGATCGGCATGCTGTGGCTGCCGTGGCTGCGCGGGGTGGACGGGCGCTGGATCAAGTTCCTGCTCGCGTTCACGATCGGCCTCCTGGCGTTCCTCGGGATCGAGGCCCTGCTCGAGGGAACGGACATCGCGAACACCGGCGCGCAGGTGTTCGGAGGAGCGGCGCTCGTCTGGCTGGGGGCCGCGGTGGCGTTCCTCGCGCTCGCCGGCATCGATGCCTGGCTGAGGGCCCGCCGGCCTCCCAAGGAAGCATCCGGTCTGGGCTACCGGGCCGCCCTCCTCGTGGCCGTGGGGATAGGCCTCCACAACGTGGGGGAGGGACTCGCGATCGGGTCGGCATACGCGGTCGGCTCGCTCGCGCTCGGCGCCACGCTCGTCGTGGGCTTCGCGCTCCACAACACCACCGAGGGGCTCGCGATCGTCGCGCCGGTCGCGCGCGAGCGCAACGCGCGGCTCGGCCGGCTGCTGCTGCTCGGCCTGATCGCCGGGGCGCCGGCGGTGGTGGGCGCGTGGATCGGCGCGTCGGCGTACCAGCCGGGCCTGGCCGGATTCATGTTCGGCGTCGGGGCGGGCGCGATCGCCCAGGTGATCCTCCAGATCGCGCCCCAGATCCGCGACGGCGCCGGGAAGCTGCTCCACCCGCTTGCGATCGGCGGCCTCCTGACCGGCCTCTTCGTCATGTACGTGACCGGGCTCCTGGTGTCGATCTGATGGCCGCCACCGGCGCGGACGCGGTCGAGATCTCGAACGCGGTCCAGGACTACGCCAAGGCGATCTGGTCGATCGCGCAGCGCGAGGACCGGCCGGTGTCCACGTCGGCGCTCGCGGAGCGGCTCGGGGTGTCGCCCGCGTCGGCGTCGGCGATGGTAAAGCGGCTGGAGACGCTCGGGCTCGCCTCGCGCGAGCCGTACCACGGCGTGCAGCTCACGCCCGCCGGCGAGCGCGTCGCGCTCGAGGTGCTGCGCCACCACCGCCTGCTCGAGCTCTATCTCGCCGAGGCGCTCGGCATGCCGTGGGACCGCGTCCACGAGGAGGCAGAGAAGCTGGAGCACGCGATCTCGCCGGAGCTGTCCGAGCTGATCGCCGCGAAGCTCGGGAACCCGACCCACGATCCGCACGGCGACCCGATCCCCACGCGCGACGGCGAGATCGACGAATCGCCCACCCGCGCGCTCGCGGATCTGGGCCCGGGCGAGAGCGGGGTCTTCTCGCGGGTGTCCGACTCGAACCCGGACATGCTGCGCTACCTCTCCGAGCGCGGCATCGCGCCGGGCGACGAGGTGGAGCTGGTCGGGCACGAGCCGTTCGGCGGCCCACTCACCGTCAGGGCGAACGGCCGCGACCACGCGCTCGGCGACCAGCTCGCGCGCGCCATGCGCGTGGAGCCCGGGGGGTAATCTGCCACGACATGGCGCTCGCCGACGAATTCCAGGCCACGCTCGACTCGCTCCCGCCGGACTGGACCCATCTGGAGATGGACCTCCGGATCGCGGACGAGCACCGCTACACCGACGCCGCGAGCCTGCTCGTCCAGATCAACGCGATGCCGTACTCGGAGCACGACTGGCACTGGCGGATCCGGTCGGCACACACCTTCGGCCACGCCGCGGCGTCGGAGACGGTCCACGGCACGCTCGCGCTGCTCGACGCCGAGGGCATCGAGGGTGAGCTGGTGCTGCGCGAGGTGAGGTCGGGGCGCGTCGAGGTGGTCCAGATGTGGGGCCGGCCCGAGTCGGTGCGCCAGGAGTTCGCCCGGCGCCGCGCTCAGTAGGGGCTGGCGTGGCGCGCGTCGCGCTCCTGTGCCCGGACCTGCTGTTCGGCTCGAAGCTTCAGGGCGCGCTCCGGGCCGCGGGCCACGAGCCCGTCGCGGCCGGGGATGAGGCCGACGTGCTCGTCATCGACCTCACCGATGATCCGGACGCGCGCATCGAGCAGTCCGCCGGCGCACAGATCCCGCGGCTGGCCTTCTACTCGCACGTGGAGCAGGATGTGCGCCGGCGAGCCGAGGCAGGCGGCATCGACCGCGTGGTGCCGCGCTCGCGCATGGCGCGCGAGCCGGCCGCGCTCGTCGAGTCGCTCCTCTAGCCGATCGCCGGCTTCGCGTCCTTCGGGGCGTAGCGGTGGTGCAACATCAGCACGTTCCCGTCCGGGTCGCGGAAGTGGGCCATGTGGCAGACGCCGCTGTCCATGGTGTCCGCCCGGAACTCGACCCCCTTGGACTCGAGCTCCTCGCGGGCGGCGGCCACGTCGTCGACGTGCAGGGCGATCGGGTGCGAGTGCGGCTTGAACTCGATCCCGAAAGCGTCGGACTGCATGACCGCGATGGTCAGCGAGCCGGTCTCGTACTCGCGCGCGGGCATGCTGCCCCACTGCTTGGAGCGCTCGAGCCCGAGCACGTCGCCGTAGAACTCGTCCGCCTTGTCGTAGTCCTGGGTGGGCACGGCGATGAAGTCGACACCTGAGATGTTCATGGCCGCGACGCTAGCGAAGCCGGAACGCGCGCTCCACGTCGGGCTTCTCGCGCAGGATCCCGAACTGCTCGTCGAAGGCGGCCCAGCCCTCGAGCGCATCTCGGTCGAGGCTCACCGGAGGAAGTAGGGCAGGTCCCACGGCGGCGAGCTGGGCGCGCATCAGGGGCTCGTCCGCGCCCGAGGCGTCCACGAGCTTCTTGATCGTCCCCGCGCGGTCGTGGAGCGCGTCGAACGTGCCCCTCTCGATCGCCTCGAGCATGGTGTCCACCAGCTCGCGGCGTTTCTGGAGCGTCTCCCGCGTCACGACGAGAACGAGCTCGGGGTAGCGCGGCGCCCCGTAGTCGTCCACGCGGAACTCGCGTGTCCTCACACCGCGTTGGCGCAGAGCCACTCCCTCGGCGTTCCAGAACGCGACCACCGCGTCGACCTTCCCGGCAACCAGGCTCGGCACCGCCGAGAAGCCGATCGTCACCCTCTTCACGCGCGCGTAGTCGCCGCCGTCGTTCTCCATGATGGCGCGCAGCACCGCCTCGTCCGAGGGGAGCCCCGTGACGCCCACGCGCTTCCCCTCGAGGTCGCGTGGCCGCCGTATGTCGCCCGCGCGGGCGATCACGGCCGCGAGCGGGCGCTGCACGAGCGCGCCGACCCCCACGATGTCGCTGCCCGCCTCCCTCGCCAGCCCGAGGTCATGGATGTCCACCACCGACATGTCCGCGCGGCCGGCCGCCAGCATTTTCAGCGAGTCGGTGCTCGCCGCGGGAACGCGGATGTTCAGGTCGGTCGCGTAGATGCCCGCGTGGACGGCGTTCGGTTGGAAGTCGAGGGCGATCGTGCCCGGCTCCGGGGTGTCGCCGGAGGCCCCGCCGCCGCAGCCCGCGAGGCATGCGAGCAGCAGCGCAATGGGAAGGAATCTGCGCACGGCGGCGAAGAGTAGGGGCGAACGATGACCGTCACGGAGGTGACCGAAGTGCAGGACCGTGGCCCCGCCGCCTACATCGCCGAGTTCATCGGCACGCTGCTTCTCGTCTTCTTCATCACGGCGGCGGTGTCGCTGTACGTGAGCTCGCCGAGCCAGGCAAACCCGAACCCGTTCATCGACTTCTCGGTCATCGGGCTTGTGCACGTGTTCCTGCTGTTCGGCCTGATCCAGACGCTCGCGGTCATGTCCGGCGCCCACTTCAACCCGGCCATCACGGCCACGATGGCCGTCCTGCGCCAGATCAAGCCGCCCGATGCGGCGATCTACATCGTGACCCAGTACGCCGGCGCCGTGGCCGGCGCGCTGCTCACGAAGGCGCTGCTGCTCGACGAGGGCAAGGCGGTGAACTACGGCGCGGTGGCGGTGTCGTCGCGGCTCAACGGCGACATCCTGCCCGGCATGGTCGTCGAGGGGCTCGGCACGTTCTTCCTGGTGTGGGTTGTCGTGGGAGTGGCGGTGAACCCGCGCGCCACGAAGGAGTGGGCAGCGCTCGCGATCGGCGCCGCGCTCGGTATGGCCGTGATGGTCTTCGCACCGCTCACCGGCGCCGGCTTCAACCCGGCCCGCGCCTTCGGCCCGGCGCTCGTGTCCGGCGCGTGGGACGGGGCCGCCAACTTCATACTCGTCTACACGGTCGCGCCGGTGATCGGCGCGCTTGTGGCCGGCCTTCTCTACTTCAACCTTGTGATCGCGCCCGGAAAGAAGGGCGTGGGCGGGGCCGAGCCGGTCGGCTAGCGGAAGAGGTCGTCCTCGCGCGAGCGCCGCAGTGCCGCGGCGCCCGGGCCGTCGTCGGCGGTGACGAAGCGGTCGAGGCCCCGCACCAGGACGGCCGGCTCGAGTGAGTCCTTCGCGCGTGCGAGGTCGGCCGCCGCGGCGATCGAGTCGGCCACCGCGATCGAGGTCACCCTGAGCTCGCGCCCGAACCCGTCCGGGCGGCCGATCCACTGGTCGAGCGGCACGACGCCCGCGGCTCCGATCGCCACGTCCGTCTGCCCCAGCCGCCACGCGCGGCCGAAGGAGTCGGCGATCACGACGGCCGGCCGCACGCCGCGCGAGGCCTCGAGGCCGTTCCGCAATAGCCGGGCCGAGCGGTCGGGATCCTCGGGCAGGAGCATCAGCTCGTCGGCTGCCTCCGAGGCGTTCGACCGGTCGACGCCCGCGTTGGCACACACGAACCCGTGGTGCGTCACGCAGATGAGCGTGCCGCCGGCGGCGCGCAGGACCTCGTCCGACTCGTCGAGCACCGCCTGCACGAGGCGCGCGTCCTTGCCGTGCTCCTCCGCGAGCCCCCGCGCCCGCTCGCCCGGCTCGATCTCTCCGAGCCGGCGGATCCTTCCCTCCGCCTTCGAGACGACCTTGTGGGCCACCACCACCACGTCGCCCGACGCCAGATCGCCGGGCGCAGCGGCCGCGATCAGGCCGGCGAGGTCGTCGCCGGGCCGGATCGCCGGGAGCGGCTCGAGCGGGATGATGCTGAACGAGCTCAGGCGGAGGCTCGCACGGGGGCCGCGCCGGCGCGGTCGAGCTGACGCAGGGCCCCGCGGGTGGATGCGGCCTGACCGCGCCCCTGCTCCAGCTCGGCCGCCAGCGCCGCGAGGTCGTCCGGCGTGTCCACGTCGAGCGCGAGCGCGGCCACCTCGTCGATGCGGAGCGGCACGCCCGCGTCGGCCGCGGCCGCCACGTGGCGGGCTCGGCTGTCCGGCCCGAAGCTCGGCTCGATCGCGTCGGGCGGCGTCAGCACGAGCGCGTTGGTGCCCGTGCCGTGCCGGTCGGGCACGACCGACACGCCCTCGCCGCTGCGCGCCAGGAGCCCGGCCAGGTCGGCCGGTTGCACGAGCGGCGTGTCGCCGGGCACGAGCGCCACGCGGTCGAAGCCGTGCGCCAGAGCGTGGTGGATGCCGATCTGAGTTGCCTGCGACTGGCCCGCCTGCACGGTGTCCGCGAGCACGAGCACGCCGTGCCCGCGGGCGGCCGACTCGGCGGCGTGGTCGGAGGTGATCACCGCGATCTCGTCCAGCTCGTCGGTGCGGCGCAGCGCGCCCAGGACGTCGGCGAACATCGCCTGCGCCAGGGCCTGGCGGGAACCGGCGCCCAGCGACTCGGCGAGGCGCTGTTTTGCGGCACCAAAGCTCTTTACTGGAAGGATCGCGAGCGTCTTCACGGCGGGTCCGGGCGGGTCGTGGCGAGCCTACCGGGTGCGGTCCACCGACGCGGCGAAGTCGAGCACCTCGCGCGCGAGCCGGGCGCGCGCCTCCTGCGTGTCCAGGAGCGTGTCCGTCACGAGCTCGGGCGGGCCGCCGGCCGGCTCGTCGGCCACGACGCCGTCGATCACGTCCGCGTACGCACGCGCGATGCCGGCCGCACTGCGCTCGATGCCCGCCGATTCGCAGAACGCGTCGGTCGGGCCCTTGATGGCTCGTCCGCCCACGAATGGGCTCACGGCCACCACCGGCGCGGGTGCGCCGCGCACCGCCTCGCGCATCCCGGGCAGGGCGAGGATCGGGCCGATGGAGATCACCGGGTTGGACGGGCCGATCACGATGGCGTCGGCCTCGGCGACGGCCTGGAGCACGGCGTCGGACGGCCGCGCGCGCTCGAGTCCCCTGAGCTCGACCCGCTCGATCGGGCCCTCGGCGTGCTCGACGATCATGAACTCCTGGAAGGGCAGCGCGCTGCCGCCGGTGATCACCCAGGTGGCCACCGGCTCGTCGGACATCGGCAGCACGCGCGCCTCCACCCGGAGCGCCTCGACCACCGCGCGGTGAGCCTCCGTGAGCGATGCACCCGCGCGCATGCGCTCGGTTCGGATCAGGCACATGGCGAGGTCGCGGTCGCCCAGCCGGAACCAGTGCGGCCGCCCCGCCGCGGCCAGCGCCTCCATGACCTGCCAGGTGTCGTCCCGGAGCCCCCAGCCGCGCTCGTCGATCGCGTCGGCCAGCCAGTAGGTCACGAGGTCCGGGTCGGGGGAGACGTGGACCCCGTACACGTCCACGTCGTCCGCCGTGTTGGCGACGACCGTGATGTTGTCGCATACGTCGACGAGCCCGCGCGCGAGCTTCGCCCCGCCGGTCCCGCCGGACAGAAGCACCACCGAATCCATTGCGGGTAGTCTGCCCGGCGGCCCGATGCGACTCGCAGATCGAACAGCGCTCGTGACCGGCGGGGCCTCGGGGATCGGGGCGGCCACCTGCCGGCGGCTCGCCGCGGAGGGCGCCCGCGTGGCCGTGACCGACGTGAACCTGGACGGCGCGCGCGAGGTGGCGGACGAGGTCGACGGCGGCGCGTTCGAGCTCGACGTGCGCTCCGGCGAATCGGTCCGCGCGGCTGTCAAGGGCGCTGAGACCGAGCTCGGGCCGATCGACATCCTCGTGAACAACGCCGGCTACGACGAGTGGAACTGGTTCACGGCCACGGACGAAGCGCTCTGGCGGCGCGTGCTCGAGGTGAACCTCGTGGGCGTGCTCGCCTGCACGCACGCCGTGCTGCCCGGCATGCAGGAGCGCCGGCGCGGGCGGATCGTCAACGTGTCGTCCGAGGCCGGCCGCGTGGGGTCGAGCGGGTCGGCGGCGTACTCGGCGGCGAAGGGCGGTGTGCTCGGCTTCACGAAGGCGATCGCCATCGAGAACGGCCGCTACGGCATCACCGTGAACGCCGTGGCTCCCGGTCCTATCGAGACACCACTCCTGATGGCCGCGCCCGAGCAGCTCGGCGACGTGGGCAAGCGGCTCGTGGACACGATGATCGGCTCCACCAACCTCCGCAGGCTCGGCCACCCGGACGAGGTGGCCGCCGCGATCGCCTTCCTCGCATCCGACGACGCCTCCTACGTGACGGGGCAGTCGCTGGGCGTGAGCGGCGGCCTTGCCAGAATCTGAACGTGCCCGAACACGTTCGGATCCGCGAGGTCGGCCCGCGGGACGGCTTCCAGAACGAGCCCGAGGTCATCCCGACCAATGACAAGGTGCGGCTCGTCGAGCTGCTCGCTCGCACGGGGGTGAGGCGGCTCGAGGTCACGAGCTTCGTGCGCGCCGACGTGATCCCGCAGCTCGCCGACGGCGCCGAGGTGCTGAGGCGCGCCCACATCCCGGACGAGGTGGCCGTGACCGTGCTGATTCCGAACGGGCGCGGGCTCGACCACGCGCTGGCGCTACGCGACCGGTTCGAGGAGGTGAACCTGTTCCTCTCGGCCTCGGAGACGCACAACCGGAAGAACGTGAACCGCTCGATCGAGGAATCGCTCAGCGGCCTCGAGCGGGTCGTCGCGCGCGCGCGCGAGGAGAAACTCCGCTGCGAGGGCGTGATCTCGGTGGCCTTCGGCTGCCCCTACGAGGGAGAGGTGCCGCGCGAGCGCGTGCTCGACATCGCGCGCAGGCTCGTGGACGCCGGATGCGAGGAGATTGCCTTCGGCGACACGACGGGGATGGCCAACCCCGCTCAGGTCGAGCGCTTTTTCGACGGACTCGATCTCGGCGTGGAGCTCACGGGCCACTTCCACAACACGCGCGGGCAGGGGCTCGCGAACGTGGTGGGGGCGCTGCGCTCGGGCGTGCGGAGCTTCGAGAGCTCGTTCGGCGAGCTGGGCGGCTGCCCGGTGCCACCGGGGGCCACCGGGAATGTCGCCACCGAGGATCTCGTCTCGATGCTGCACGAGATGGGTTATGAGACCGGCATCGACCTCGCGCGAGTGGTCGAGGCGGCCCGCGCGGCCCAGGAGGTGCTGGGCCGCCCGCTCGGAAGCCACGTGCTGACGGCCGGTCCGGTCGAGTGGGACCCCGCCTAGCGTTCGCGGTCGCCACGGGGGCGGCCAGCGTCCTCCCGAGCTTCCTCGTCGGCGCGCTCGCCCTCCAGATCCACGACGACCTCGACGCGGGCGTCGAGGCCGTCGCGGCCGGCGTGACGATCTTCTTTCTCGCCGGTGCGCTCGCCGCCGGATGGGGCGGCCGGCTCGCCGACCACATCGGCGCGCTGCGCTCGATGCGGCGCTGCATCCTGATCACGGCCGCCGCGCTGGGCGCGGCCGCGCTCGCGCCGTCGCTGCCGGTGCTGTTCGTGCTGCTGGCCGTCGCGGGCGTCGCGAACGCGGTTACTCAGCCGGCCATCAACCTGTTCGTGGCCGAGCAGATCCCGGCCGACCGGCAGGGGCTCGGGTTCGGCATAAAGCAGTCCGGGATCCCCGGGGCGATTCTCGTGAGCGGGCTCGCGCTGCCCGTGCTCGCCCTCCCGCTCGGCTGGCGAGTCACGCTCGCGCTGTGCGCCCTCGCGCCGCTCGCCGTCGGCCTGGCGCTGCCGCGCGGTGAGGCCGTCCATGTATCGCGCCGCCCCGCGTCGCGGCGGCCCTCGCGGGCGCTGCTGCTCACGGCGTTCGGCGCCACGCTCGGAACGGCCGGACCCAGCGCGCTCGGCGCCTATCTGGTGGCGTCGTCGGTGGACGTGGGCATCGGCGAGGGCACCGCCGGCCTGCTCGCGGCGGCGGCGAGCGCGCTGAGCCTCGCCACCCGGATCGCCCTGGGCGCGCGCGCCGACCGCCGGCACGACTACGGTCTCGCGGTCGTGGTGATGCTGCTCGCCGCGGGCTCGGCGGGGTTCGCGCTCATGTCGAGCCACGAGGCCGCCGTGTTCGTGCTCGGCGCGCTCGTGGCGTTCACGCTCGGATGGGGATGGCCAGGCCTGTTCAACCTCGCTGTCGTGGATTCCAACAGGGAGACTCCCGGCAGCGCGAGCGGCGTGAGCCAGACCGGGATCTACGTTGGCGCGGCGTTCGGGCCGGCCGCCTTCGGCGGGCTCGCGTCCACGGCCGGGTACGGCACGGCCTGGGCCGCGGTGGCCGTGATGACGCTGCTGTCGGCCGGCGTTCTGTGGCTCGCGCGCCGTGAGACCGCGATTCTCGCGAGTTCCGAGGTTTGACAACTTTGGTCCGGGTATAACCCACACTCAGCCGCCGGGGCCGGTTTTCGGTACATATGGGTTCCCCCGACCCTGCCCCGGCATTTTGCGATACGGGCCCGGACCACGGCATCCGGGCCCGTCGCAGTTCTGGACCCAGATCAGCGGGTTGTCTAGCGGCCCGCGAAGTCCGGATCGCGCTTCTCGAAGAACGCCCGCGCCCCCTCGGCGAAGTCCTCGGAGGCGGCCAGCACCTCCTGCGCGGCCACCTCCTGCTCGAGCGTCACGGACAGCGCCGGCTTCGCGGCAGCGTCCATCACCCGCTTCGCCAGCCCGACCGCGCGAGGGGCGCACGCGAGCAGCTCGTTCGCGAGCTGCTCGGTGGCCGAGTCGAGCTCTCCGGCCGGAGCGATTCGGTTCGCGAATCCGATCCGGTGCGCCTCGCGGCCGTCGATGACCTTGCCGGTCATAATCAGCTCCTTCGCGTTGCCGAGTCCGACCACCGCCGGCAGCCGCGAGCAGCCGCCCACGTCGGGAAGCAGGCCGACGCGCACCTCCATGATCCCGGCCACGGCGTCCTGCGCCATCGTCCGGAAGTCGCAGGCGAGGGCCAGCTCGAACGCGCCGCCGAGCGCCGCGCCGTGGATCTGGCAGATCGTGGGCTTCGGCATCTCCTCCAGCAGGTTCCACCACTGGAGGATGGGGCGGCGGTACTCGCGCAGGTTCGCCGGGCTCTCCGCCAGCGAACGCAGGTCGTTCAGGTCCATCCCCGAGGAGAACAGCGGACCCTCGCCGCGCACCACCACCACGCGGACCGAGTCGTCCGCCGCCGCGGCCTCGATCTCCTCGCCGAGCGAGCGGATCGCCTCACCGTTCAACGCATTCCGTTTCTCGGGCCGGTTCAGCACCAGATGCCGAACGGCCCCGCGGTCTTCCCGCAATACAAGTGCCATGGTGTTTGGGGAGGCTATTGCAGCGGGAAGGAGGGGTCGGCGTGAGGCAGAACCGTCCCGTAATGGAGACCCGCGACATCGCCGCGGTGCTGATCGGCCTAGAGGTGGGCCTCGGCATCGGCCTGCTCGCCTTCGGGACCACCCTGCTCGCGCCGATGTGGATCGG
>JBEVKE010000034.1:0-8877 GCA_040509835.1 Thermoleophilaceae bacterium | reverse complement strand
GCCGCGCCGGGCCGAGCACGATCAGGGCGACCACCAGGATCACCATGAGCTCGAGCGGACTGGGTGCCGAGATGAAGCCCATGCACCCCTCAGGTTAGTTCACGAGGAAGCGGCCGAGCGAATCTTTAAGCGCAACGACATGCGCGCCGCCGCAGACCATGATCGAGCCGAGCGGCTGGCGTAGCTTTGCGTCGCCGATCCGGGGGACGCCGTCCACGTACGCGGCGATCGTCTCGCCCTCCAGCTTCAGCGCGTACAGCGCGAAGGAGCGCCGGTCGCGCAGTGCCGCTGTGAGCTCGGGCGCGGGCACCGTGGCCGTCGGATTGCCGCGCCCGGCGAGCGTCCGCTCGAGGGCAGACACGTGCGCGCGCTCGTGGGAGAGCAGCGTCTCACCGAGCGACGCGTCGATCACGCCGCGCCGCAGCGCCGCCTCGTAGGCCGAGACGAGCCGCCGCTCGCGGGCGACCAGGTCCCCGAGGAGGTCGACGTCGGAGCGGTCCGCCATCAGAGCGCCCCCGTGACGAACGGGCCCTGGGCCGCCGGCAGCCCCTGGAGCACCCGGACGGCTCCGAGGTGGTTGGCCTCGTCCGCGCAGATGCCGGCCGCCTCGAGCCGGAGCTCGACCGCCGGGAAGTCGGTGAGCGCCTCCAGGTAGGCGCGCACCTGGCGCTCCTCGAGGTCCTCCGCGAAGCGCAGGGCGTCCTCGGCCGTCCGGAGGCGCGGGAACGTGCGGCGGTACTCAGCGGCGCCTCGGCCCGGCGGCGGCGTGCCGCCGAGGTCCTCGATCGCCCGCTCGAGGCCGGCCGCGTGCGCCCGTTCCTGCGCCCTGATCGCGTGCACCTCCGCGCGCGCCTCGCCGGTCAGGACGTCGAGGCACACCCCGTAGGCGGCGAACGATGCGCGCTCGAGCGCGAGCAGCGAGCCGAGCAGCGCCACCCCCGAGCCCGCCCGCGGGCCGCTGGCGGGCGGCGGGTAACCTCCGCCGCAGGAGGCGAGCACGAGCGCCGCCGCGGCGCCGCCGAGCGCCTCGCGCCGCGTTACGTATGGCGCCATGCGGCCGCAGACTAGCCTTCGACGGGTGCGGATTACCCGGTCTGATCACAACGAGTTGATCGCCCACGCGCGGGACGATGCCCCGAACGAATGCTGCGGATATCTGTGGGCCACCGACGGCACAGTCGAGGGCGTGAAGCGCGCGGAGAACCCGCGGAAGTCGCCCTACGGCTACGAGCTGGACCACAGGAGCCTGTTCGCCGCGAACGAGCTGGACGACGAGGGATACGAGGTCGGCATCTACCACTCGCACCCGAAGAGCCCGGCCGAGCCGTCGCAGACGGACATCAACCTCGCCACCTATCCGCACTGGCGCTACCTGATCGTGTCGCTGGAGAACGAGCCGGTCGTGCGTGTGTGGCGGATCGCGGACGGACGGGTCGAGGAGGAGGAGCTCGACGTCCTCGACGGCTGATCGGCGGCTCAGCTGCCCGGGGTGCGGCCGGGCTGACGAGTCGGGGGCGAGCTTCTGCCCGAGCTGCGGCATGCCGCTCGTGGAGCCCGGCTCGGAGCCGCTGGACGCGCCGCTGAGCGACGCTCACGGCCGCGCTCGCAAGATCGACCCGCGGTTCACCGAGGGCAACCTCGTGAGGGTGGCCGGCGGCCGCAACCAGTCGGAGGCGGAGTTCATCCAGGCGCTCCTGCTCGAGTGGGGCGTGCCGAGCATCCTCCGCCGATCGCCGGGCTTCGACGTCCCGGACTTCCTGGCAGCGGGGCCGCGAGACGTGCTCGTGCCCGAGTCCGGCGCCGACACCGCCCGCGAGGTGCTCCTCCAGTCGAACCTCGCCCCGACGACAACATCCTCGGGGCGCACCGGGCCTCGGCCGCTGGTGCTCGCCGCCGTGATCGGCTTCGGCGGCGCCGCGGCCGCCCTGCTCGCCTGGCTGATCCAGGGCTGAGGCGAGGGCCGCCTGCGGGGGCCCGGGCACCTCCGGCCGATAGGCTCCGCGGCCATGGATTTCGCTCCGTCCGACCGAGTTGCGGCCCTCCTCGAACGCGTCCGCGAGTTCATGGAGGAGCACGTGGATCCGGTGGAGCGCGAGGCGATGGATGCGCTCGACCGCGAGGTGCGGCCGGGCGTGCCGTACCCGGAGATCCTGGTCGAGCTGCGCGAGCGCGCGAAGGCCGACGGGCTGTGGAACCTGTTCCTGCCGGACGAGCGCTTCGGCCCCGGGCTCACCAACTGGGAGTACGGGATGCTCTGCGAGCTGATGGGCCGGAACGGCGTCGCGCCGATGGTCTTCAACTGCGCCGCCCCCGACACGGGCAACACGGAGATCCTCGCCGAGCACGGCACCGATGCGCAGCACGAGCGCTGGCTCCAGCCGCTGCTGGACGGCGAGATCCGCTCGTGCTTCTCGATGACCGAGCCGGAGAGCGCCGGGTCCGACCCCACGGGCCTGATCTCGCGCGCGGAGCTCGACGGCGACGAGTGGGTCATCAACGGCCACAAGTGGTTCACGTCGGGCTACAACGGCGCGGCGCTGGCGATCGCGATGGTGGTCACCGACCCCGACGCGCCTCCGCACAAGCGGGCGAGCATGATCCTGGTGCCGGTGGACACGCCCGGGTTCGAGGGCGTGCGCCCGGTGCCGGTAATGGGACACGACGAGGGCCCGGGCCACTGGGAGGTCCGCTACGAGGACTGCCGCGTGCCCGCCGACAACCTGCTGGGAGAGCGGGGCGGGGGCTTCGCCATCGCGCAGGACCGGCTGGGTCCGGGACGGATCCACCACTGCATGCGCGCCATCGGGTCGGCGGAGCGCGCGTTCGAGCTGATGTGCCGGCGTGCCCACGACCGGCAGGCGTTCGGCGGGCCGCTCGCCGAGAAGCAGTTCGTCCAGGACTTCATCGCCACGTCGCGGATGGAGATCGACCAGGCGCGGCTGATGGTGCTGCACGCCGCTTGGAGGATGGACACCGAGGGCAAGCGCGCCGCCCGCCAGGACATCTCGATGATCAAGGTGATCGCCGCGCAGATGCACCAGAAGGTGCTCGACCGCGCGATGCAGGTGCACGGAGCGCTCGGCATGTCGGACGACACGCCGCTCGCCGCCGCGTGGCGGCAGGGTCGCTGGCTGCGCATCGCCGACGGTCCCGACGAGGTCCACAAGATGGTGATCGCGCTGCGCGAGCTGAACCGCTTCAAGCCACGGGAAGCTGTTGAGGCTTAACGAGGAGCAGGAGGCGTTCGTCGCCGCGATCCGCGACTTCGCCGACCGCGAGAGGTTCGACAGGCCGGAGCACGACGGCCACTCCCCGGAGGTGGCCGCTCGCATGGGCGAGCTCGGCTGGTACGGCCTCCAGATCGCGGAGGAGTACGGCGGCTCGGGCGGCTCGTTCCTCGACGCGACGCTGTTCCTCGAGGAGTTCACCCGCGGCCGGATCCCGGTGGCCGGCTACGGCGTGACGCTGATCGTCGTGGGCGCGCTCAACCGGTTCGGCACCGAGGAGCAGAAGCGCGAGCACTTCGGCCACGTGGTGAAGGGAGGGACGCTGGCGATCGCGATGTCCGAGCCGGAGGCGGGCTCCGACGTGGCGGCGCTGAAGACGCGCGCCCGCCGCGAGGACGGGGAGTGGGTGCTCGACGGGGCGAAGATGTGGTGCTCGTACGCGCACCGGGCCAGCCACATCCTGATCGTGTGCCGCACCGGCTCCGGCGAGCGCCACGAGGACATGTCGATGATCCTGGTGCCGCGCGAGGCGCCCGGGATGACCATCACACCTATCCCGACGCTCGGCGGCGAGGAGACGAACGAGATCCATCTCGACGGCGTGCGCGTGCCCGAGGATGCGCTGGTCGGCGCCGAGGGCGGCGGCTGGACGCAGCTGATGGCGGGCCTCAACTACGAGCGGACGATCCTCGCGGCCACCTCGCTGGGCCTCGCGCAGCGCGCCTTCGACGACGCGCTCGCCTACGCGAAGGAGCGTCGCCAGTTCGGGCGGCCGATCGGCTCGTTCCAGGCGATCTCACACACATTCGCCGAGCTGGCCACCGCGATCACGCAGGTGCGCCTGCTGGTGCGGTGGGTGGCGGCTCTGACCGACGAGGACCCGAGCCGGATGCTTCCGCAGGAGGCCTCGATGGCGAAGCTCGCCGCCACGGAGGTGGCGAAGCGGGTTGCGCTCGACGGCATGCAGATCATGGGCGGCTACGGGTACGCCACCGAGTACCCGATGGAGCGCTACCTGCGCACGGCCGTGGTCACGACGATCTACGGCGGCACCTCCGAGATCCAGAAGAACATCATCGCCAAGACGCTCGGGCTCTAGCCGTGGACGACGGAACCGCGCGGCTGCTGGCGGCGGCCCGGAGCCTGGGGCAGACGCTCGACCCGAGCCGGCTCCTCGTGCGCGTGTGCGAGCAGGCCGTGAGGGTGGCGGGCGGCGAGCGCGCCGACGTGTACCTGTGCGGCGACCAGCTCCGCCGCGAGGCGACGTACGGCCGGCCGGCGCGCGCGATCGGGGCGGCGGCGGGCGACGTGGCGGCCGCGGTGGCGGATCGCGGCGTGCCGGTGACCCTCGGTCAGGTGGCGGCCGTGCCGCTCCGCTGGGACGAGGAGCTCCGCGGCGTGCTCGTCGTCGAGCTCGAGGATGGGCGCGACGCCGGCGCGGCCGAGATTCGGCTGCTGGGCGAGCTCGCCGCCCTCGCCTCAGCCGCATTCCGGAACGCGACCACGCATGCCGAGCTCGCGCTCGCGGCGCGCACCGACGGACTCACCGGCTGCCTCAACCATGCCGCGATGCAGGACACGCTCCGGCGTGAGGTCGAGCGTGCGGCCCGCACCGGCGGGCGGCTGTCGCTCGCGATCGTGGACCTCGACGACTTCAAGCAGGTGAACGAGGAGCACGGGCATCAGGTCGGCGACGAGGTGCTCCGGGCCGTCGGGCGGGCGCTCCGAGACAGCGTCCGTGTCTACGACACGGTCGCGCGCTACGGCGGGGACGAGTTCGCGGTCATCGCGATCGACGCCGACGAGGACGCCGCGGCCGAGGTGATGACGCGTGCCCTGGTTGCGATCGGCGAGGCGCTCGGGGAGCTCGGCGTCGGCTCGCGAGCCACGGCGGGCGTCGCCCAGTGGGACTCGGGCGAGTCTCCGACGATGCTGATCGCGCGCGCTGACCGGTCGCTCCTCGAGGGCAAGCATCGCGACGCGAAGGGCGACGTGGTGCGCGCCTCAGGAGGCGGATAGCGAGTCGAGGTCGGCGCGCCAGTCGCGCTCGACGGCCGCGAGCGGGCGGTCGAAGGCCTCGGCGAGCACGCCGCGAGCGCCACGGTCCTCGAGCTGGCTGGTCGCGAGCGCGGCCGCCGCGGTCGGGCCGCCCTCGCGCTCGAGCAGCGAGAAGATCGTGCCGCCGAGGAGCATCGCGTCGCGGGCCGAGGGCGGGAACTCGGGACGGGCGTCCTCGCGGAGCCGCCTCACGATCGCGGGGCGGAGGTAGGGCGTCTGGCCGGACAGCCACACGGCCGCGCCCTCGCACAGCCACGCCCAGCGCACGTAGCTCCGGAAGGCGGAGAGGGAGAACGGGGGAGGAAGGTCGGGGTTGTTGATCCCGACCACCAGATGCGAGTACTCGTGGAGCGGCGACAGCAGAAGCGCTTCGCGCGAGCCGGCCACGGTGGAGGCGCGCCGCTCCAGCGCGGGTGGCGACAGCACGTGGATGTCCGCCTCCGTGAACCATCCCGCGAAGTAGCGGCGGCTGGCCGGCGCGGCGACCGTCCGGGCGAGCGGCAGCCACGGGTGGGCGAGCGTGAGCGCCCACGCGCGTGGGTGGAGCACGACCGCGACCTCGTCCGGCAGGCGATCGAACAGCCCCTGGACCTCCTCGCGGAACGCCTCGAGCGACTCGAGCACCGCCGCCGCCTCCGACCGCTGCGAGGAGTCGTGGCGAGCGGAGAACGTGGGCGAGTGCGACTCCTCCCAGGGCACGCGCCCCAATCTAAGGGGTCAGACCCTTAACAATCGGACCTCTCGCAGGGGCTCATCCGTATTCATTCGGTGGACTGCGTGAGAAGCTCTTCGGTAGCCATGTCCGGCGATTCGCCAGCGGCGTTCGTGCCGGCGGCACCCAGGCCCGGGCTGCTCGCGCGCGCGGAACCCGTGTCGCGCCGTCAGGAGCGGCGGCTGGTTCGCGAGGTGCAGCGGGGATCGACGGCGGCGCTCGAGGAGCTGTTCCGGCGCGAGTGGCCGCGGGCGTACCGGGCGGCATATCTCGTCGTGCACGACGCTGCCGCGGCGGAGGACATCGCCCAGGAGGCGTTCCTAGCCGCGGTCCGCTCGATCGACCGGTTCGACCGGCGCAGGCCGTTCGGCCCGTGGATGCACCGGATCGTCGTGAACCGCGCCATCGACGTGACGCGGGCGCGCACCCTGCGACGCGAGGTGGACGCGGGCGCGGCGTCCTCCGCCGAGGCGCGGCCCGATCCGCCCAGCTCGCCGCTGCCGGACGATGTAGTGACCGCGCTTGCCGAGCTGAGCCCGGAGCACCGCGCTGTGGTGGTGCTCCGCTTCGTCTTCGACTACACCCCGGGCGAGATCGCCCGCGCCCTCGACATGCCGCGCGGCACCGTGAACTCCCGCCTCCGGCGTGCGCTCGACCGGCTGGGCGAGGTGATCGAGCGATGACCTCGGCGAACGCCGTCCGCGATCGCCTGCGCGACCGGCCGCTGCCGGGCGAGGCCGAGGCGGCCGCCCGCAGCTGGCCGGTGGTGGAGGCGGCACTCGCGGAGCACGCCCCGGCCACCCGCACGCGGTCGCCTCGCCGGGCGGCCGCCCGGCTCGCGCTCGTGGCCGCCCTGCTCGCCGCGGGCCTTGCGGTCGCGCTGTCACCGGCGGGGGCTGCCGTGGGCGGCTGGATCGGCGACCGCTTCACCGCGCACGACACACGCTCCGCGCCGGCCTTCGCGGCGCTTCCGAAGGGCGGCTCGGTGCTCGCGATCTCCAGGATGGGTGCGTACGCGGTGAGGCCGGATGGGAGCACGCGCCGTCTGGGCGCGTTCTCGGAGGCCGGCTGGTCGCCCCGTGGGCTCCACGTCGTGGGTGTCGAGGGCCGCCGGCTCGTGGCCGTGGACCCGGCGGGCACGGTCAAGTGGACGCTGACCGGCCGCCGCGCCGTCCATCGCCCGGCCTGGAGCACCGCCGACGGCTTTGCGGTGGCCTACCTCGAGGGCAGGTCGCTGAAGGTGGTGGCCGGCAACGGCGACCCGACGACGGACCGCGTGCTCCGCCGCGACGCCGCACCGGTGACACCCGCCTGGCATCCGGACAGCGACCGCGTCCTGACCTACGCGACCACGGCGGGCGCCCTCGTGACGCTGGACGCGGTTACCGGCCGGACCATCGCCCGCTCACCGGTCGCGGCACCGCTCGATGCGCCCCGCTCGCTCGCCTGGCTGCCGGGTGGGCATCGCCTGGTCGCGCTCACGTCCCACTCGTTGACGGTTCTGGATGCCGCCGGTGCGGTGCGGCGGACGATCCCGCTGCCGGGCGTCGCGCGCCGTCTCGCCCTCCACCCGTCCGGCGAACGTGCCGCGGTGGTCGTCGGCAGAAGGGTGCTCGGCGTACGGCTCTCTGGCGGCCATCCGCGGCAGCTCTTCCAGGGCAACGTGGACGGGATCGCGTGGTCGCAGGACGGCCGCCGGCTGCTCCTCGGCTGGCGCGACGCGGACCAGTGGCTCCTGCTCGGCCCGGGCGGCCGGATCCGCGCCCTGCACGGGGTCAGCCGCGAGCTCGGCTCAGCCGGCGGCTTCCCGCGCGTGGCGGGCTGGTGCTGCGCCGGCTAGCGCGGCGCCCTCTTCGGCCCTTCGACCACCTGCTGGAACGTCGGCCGGTTGATCCAGTGGATCAGCGGCTGGTTGACCGCTCCGACCGGGCGCTGGCGGACGGCGTCGTAGCACCACTGGCTCGACGGCATCTCGTAGTCCTCGCAGGTCCTGTCCTTGTAGAACACACCCGGGTCCTGCTTCAGGGCCCGCTTCAGCGACGCCCGGAGCCGCGACTGGCACTTCCGCCGGGTTCCCTGGCGGCTATTCGATCCGCCGCAGTAGACCCTCGACAGGGGTCCCCGCACTCGCCGGCCGAGCAGCCGCCTCAGGTCCTTCTGTGCGTAGCCGTACCACCCCATCTGGTATGCCGAGCCGTGGTGCGCGCCGTCCAGGTTCGGGTCGTCGTCCAGCGGCTCGAGGCTCCGGGCGCGGCGATACAGCTGCGTGCCCATCGCCGGCATGAACTCGGCCCTGATCCACTTCGCCCACCAGCGGTCGAGGATCGAGACGGCCTCCGAGTGGTCGTAGGTCCCGTCGTGGTTGCGGTCGAGCCGGTGGCCGCCGGAGCGCACCCAGGCCCGCAGCACCGCGATCGCGTGTCGCATCCGCGGGTTGCGCGGCCGGCCGAGCATGCGGAGCGCGTACGGCAGCACCTTGGTCGCGCGGAGGTCGACCGTGCCGGCGCTCTCCATCGCGTCGATCAGCTGGGTGATCGACATCTTCCTCGGGCCGCGGATGTCGCTCTTGATCCGGTCGGCCAGCGACTGGGACCGGTAGATGGAGCCGTAGCCGAAGTTGTCGTCCGCGGCCCGGGTGCCCCGCGCCTGCTTGTTGTTCCAGTTCGCGAGGTAGGACTGGTCCACCACCTGCGGATGTGTGCGCGGCGGGTAGTAGCGCCCCATCGACAGATTCGGGTCCCAGTTCTTCCACTCGAACCGCGAGCTCACCGGGAAGTGCGTGCTCGTGCGCGCCGGCCGCACCGGGTTGTTGCCAGAGTTGAAGTAGGCGATGTGCGAGTGGTCGATGTAGAACCAGTTGAAGGTGAAGCCGACCTTCGA
>JBEVKE010000033.1:0-5869 GCA_040509835.1 Thermoleophilaceae bacterium | reverse complement strand
GGATAGCGTTCCGGCAGGAGCTCCGCGACCGGCCGCCAGGCGTCGCCACGCTGCATGAAGCCCGGGATGAAGAGCACCATCGCTCCCCAATGATCCCGATCAACCGCACCTACGCGCCGCTCCAGGCCTTCGTCGAAGAGCTGTACCGCTGCGGAATGCGGCATGCGGTGACCTCGCCGGGCTCGCGCAACGCCCCGCTCGCGCTCACGCTCGCGGCCCAGGAGGGAATCGAGACGGTGTCGGTGATCGACGAGCGGTCGGCTGGATTCGTGGCCCTCGGCATGGCGAAGGCCAGCGGGCGGCCGGTGGCGGTGACCTGCACGTCCGGCACGGCCGCGGCCAATCTGCACCCTGCCGTGGTCGAGGCACACGAGGCGCGCGTGCCGATGATCGTGATGACGGCCGACCGGCCGCCCGAGCTGCGCGAGGTGGGCGCGGGCCAGGCGATCGACCAGATCAAGCTGTACGGGACCGCCGCCGAGTGGTTCGTGGAGGTGGGCACCCACGACCCGTCCCGCGCGACAGCGATCCACCACCGCGCCCTCGCCTGCCGCGCCTATTGGACCGCCGCCGCGGGACGCCCCGGTCCCGTGCACCTCAACTTCCCGCTGCGAGAGCCGCTCGCGCCCGAGCCCGAGGACCTCGATCCGGCGGATTGGACCGGCCGGCCCGACCAGCAGCCATGGACCGAGGTGCGCGAGCACGCCAGTGCCCCCCACTCCGACGACATCCATGTGGTCGCCGAGCAGATCGCCGCCGAGCCGCACGGGCTGATCGTGTGCGGCCCCGGTCATGAGGACGTCGCCGAAGCGGCGTCCCGCCTGGCACACGAGACGGGCTGGCCGGTGCTGGCGGAGCCGACCTCCGGGGTCAGGTGCGGTCCCCACGACCGGACCCACGTGGTCGCGCACTACGACGTCCTGCTCCGCGTGGAGGGGTTCGCCGCAAAGAATGCGCCGGGCCTCGTGCTCAGGGTCGGCGACATGCCCACGTCGAAGCCCCTTCGCGCGGTCGTCGCGGAGTCGTCGCAGATCGTGGTTGACCCGCACGGCGCCTGGCACGAACCCACGAGGACGGCGCAGACCGTGCTGCATGCAGCGGCCGGGCCGGCCCTCGATGCTCTGGCGACAGCGCTGGAGGTTCGGTCGGGGGACCGCGATGACTGCTGGCTGGACGCCTGGAAGAGCGGCGACCGGGTGGTGGCTGCGGCGGTGCAGGCCGCGCCCGACGACTTCGAGGGCAAGATCCTCGCGGGCCTCGAGCCCGAGCTGCCCGGCGAGACGGTGGTCTGGGTCAGCTCGTCGATGCCGATCCGCGACGTCGAGGCCTACTTCCCCCAGTCGCCCAAGCGCATCCGCTTTCTCGCCAACCGCGGCGCGAACGGCATCGACGGCGTCGTTTCCTCGGCACTAGGCGCGGCGATCGCCACGCGGCTCCCGACCTGGGTCCTGATCGGCGAGCTCGCCCTCCAGCACGACGCCGGCGGCCTCCTCGCCGCGGGTCGCGCGGGCGTCCCGCTCGAGATCGTCTGCATCAACAACGGCGGCGGCGGGATCTTCGACTTCCTGCCCGTCGCCGAGCACGCCGATCCCGCCGCCTACGAAGCTCACATCGCAACGCCCTCAGGGGACGTCGACCTGGCGGCGCTCTGGCCCGGCCTCAGAGAGGTCAGGACCGACCGCCGCCAGAACGTCCGGCTCCACCGCGAGCTGGTGGAGCGTGTGGCCGCCTCGCTCTAGCTAGTCCCTGTAGGCGAGCCGGTCGATCTTCCGGTGGTAGCGCTCGCCGGCCTTGCCGCCGCCCATCGCGGCGAGCAGCGTGATGATGACCACAGCCGCGAGTGCGATCGCGGCGCCGGTCGTGAGCGCGCCCTCGTCGACGGGGATGCGCGGCAGGTTCAGCGACCCGAGCACGTTGTACTTCGAGCCGAAGACCACGCCCGCCACCGCGAGGATGACCGTCACGACGAGACCGATGGACCAGGTGCCGAAGCCCTGGCGCCCGCCGTCGAAGCGCGACATGCGCCCGCTCACGTAGCCGCCGCAGTAGTAGGCGATCGCGAGTACCGCGATCAGCAGAATGCCGCCCACGATCCCGAGCGCGTCCGCGTTCGACTTCGCGTCCGAGTCGCTGACGTTGTTGCTGAGCCCGAACGCGGTGCCGGCCGCGCTCAGGATCGCCAGCAGGATCACCGCGACGCCGATGGCGACCAGCCATCCGAAGAACGCCGAGCCCCAGTTCAGGCCGCCGTACTCGTCCCGCTGGCGAGCGCGGACGTCGCGCATCGTCTCGCGGGTGGTGACTGCGCCCGTCGTACCGCCGTTGTCGGCGTACCGAGGATCGTCGGTGGCAACCGGCCGCTCGGCCGTGGCGACCGTTCCGCCGTCGTCGTAGCCGTCGTTGGTCGCGCCATTTCTCTTGAACCGCTCAAACATAGGCTCCTAGTACCCCGCTGGGTGGTGCGGAAACCGTTTATGGAGTAGCCGGCGACGTACCCGCTCGGCCCTTGGGGGCGGGCACGAAGGGCGCCTTGCCGCGACGCAGGCGCGGGAACTTCTCGTGGCCCCACAGGAGCGGCGGCGCCTCGAAGCACGGCGGCGCCGAGGTCTCCCCCGAGCCCGTCGGGTTCCGCTTCTCGCCGCCGGCCGGCTTGCAGTCGAAGCTCTCGATCGCGCCCAGCGGCACCGCCCGGTCGTATGCGTTCGGCGCGATGTAGGCGTTCGCCCGCTCCCACTCCGGCGGCGTCGGGCGGCGGGCGAGCGAGCGGCCGTCGATGATCGCGACCTGCGGCAGGTAGTGCTCCGCACCGGTCGCCTTCTGATAGCCACCCTCGCCGTTCCCGGCCAGCGCCGGGGCACCGACGGTGATGAACTGGGCGAGCTGGACCTGCGCGAAGCTGAGGTACGACAGGATCGGGTTCAGCTCCGGCATGAAGACGTGCGTGGCCTCCAGCACCGGCTGCGCGCCCCTCAGGAAGCGCGTGGCCGCCGGGACGCCCGTCGTCGACGCCTGCACGAGCGGATGGATGTGGTTGAAGAGGTGCTCCAGGTCGGGCGACAGCGCGCCGAGGTCCCGCAGGGTCGGGGCGAGGTCGCGCGCCGGCTGTGCCAGGTCCCTCACGAGCGGGTCGGTGTTCTTGGCGAACGCCTCGAGCCGCCGGACGGTCGCGCGTGTCTCGCGCAGGAAGGTCGGGAAGATCTGGAACGTCTCCGCGAGCGCGTCGTCGCGCGACGCCAGCGCGCCGAAGGTCGCGTTGCCGTTCGTGATCAGGCCGCGCAGCTGGCCGTTCTCGCGCGACACCGCGTGGAAGCTGCGGCCCGTGTCGCGGAACACCCGCCTGAGCGCAACCTCCTGCTCGGCCAGCGGCCGGAGCAGGTCAGCGCCGCCCTGGAAGAACGGTGCGGCGTTCCCGAGCGAGTCGTTGAAGTCGCGCGCGAAGGTGCCGGTCGTGACGATGCCGGCCTCGTGCAGCCACTGCTGGAATGCCCTCCGCGTCTCGGGGTCGAATACGCGGAACACCTCGTCGAGCTGAACCGAGTTGTCGATCTGCGAGCTCGCCAGCGTCCCGCCGTCCGCCAGCCTTGGGGCGCCCGTGGTTCCCGGCGTGATCTCCACGTAGGTCTCGCCGAGGAGGCTCTTCTGGCGCAGGATCGCGTGCGCGTCGCGCCCGATCGGCGCGAACCGGTGGTCGAGCTCCATCGTCACGACCGTGGAGCGTCCGCCCGGCCCGAGCTCCTTCTGCTTCACCTTGCCGATGTTCACGCCGGCCATCCGCACGTCGGCCTCCTTGACGAGCAGCGACGCCTCGGGGAACGCGGCCTTGAAGCGGTAGCTCTCCGCCCTCAGCGGGAGGGTGCCACCGAAGGACACCCACAGGAACATGAGCAGCGCCGCGACGGACAGCGTGAAGCCGACCATTGCGGCCATGCGTCCGATGGTTGGCGGGTTCTTGTTCACGGGGTATGCAGTGACGGCAACGGAAGGTCGCCGAGGATCGGGAGGCCGCCGCCGCTGTTCGGAGGCGGCACGGTCGGGAGGGCGTTGAAGTTGCAGGAGCCGAACTGCGTGTTGAGCAGCTGGTCGGCGGGGCTCGTGCCGCCGGCGCCCGGGGTCGTCAGCAGGTCGTGCAGCGCCGGGTTGCTCTCGCTCACGTCGTTCAGGACCCCCTGCACGATGCCGGCGAGCACGGGGGCCGGGACGCCGCAGATCGTCACCCGTCGCCACGGGCCCTGCCCGTCGGCGGTCGAGAACAGCGACGTGCCGTTCTGGGCGGCCCACGCGAGCCAGTACAGGAGGCCCTCCTGGCGCTGGCGCTGCTGCGAGATCGACTTGCCGTCGAGGCTCTCCGCGCCGCCCGGGTTGAACGCGCCCATGTTGAAGAAGCGGTTCAGCTCGCCGAACGAGGTCTTGAGGTCGGGCATGGCCTTCGCCGTGCCCTCCGCGGCGAAGCGCAGGTCGTTCGTCCACGGCCGCGCCGCGCGCACGAACGGCCTGATCTGCGTGCGGAGGATCGGCTCGGTCTCACGCAGGAACGGCGTCACGGCGGCGTTCGTCGCAGGCAGCTTCCGGATCGCCGGGCGCAGCGACTCGAGCGAGCTGCGCAGCACCGGCGCGAACCGGCGCACATTCGCCAGCGCGCGCGAGGAGGCGTTCAGGGATCCCGGCAGCCGCGCCACTGCCTCGGAGATCTGCACATCCTCCTTGGCGAGCGTGTCGAACACCGTGTGCGAGGCCGTCACGAGCCGTCGCAGGTCCTGCGGATGCTTCCCGAGCTCCGTCATCAGGAGGCCGTAGTCGTGGATCAGCTCCTTCAGCTTCGTGCGCCGCTCGGCGGTCGCGCGGGTGACCCGTGCGAGGTCGCGGTGGATCGGTTCGAGCCGGCGGAACACCTCGCGGAGGTCGTCGCCGCGGTTCTGGAGGCCCTTGCCCGCGCCGGTCACGAGGAGCTTCAGTTACGGGCGCGTGTCGGCGTCGAGCGCGGAGTAGATCTCGTCTGGGTCGATGTCCGGCAGCGAGTTCCCCACTGGGATCGTGCCGCCCTCGGGCACCGGCTTGCCGTGGCCCGGATCCACCTCCACGAACATGTCCTTCAGCGCGGTCTTGGGCCGCAGCAACGCGCTCGCGTCCTGGCGGATCAGGTTCTTGTACTCCGGCTTGATCTCGAGCTGGACGACGGCGATGCCCTCATTCAGCTTCACGTCCGAGATCCGCCCGACCTCGACGCCCGCCACGCGCACCGTCTGCCCCTGCCCCGGCTGCACGGCCTGCGCGTTGTCGAGCTGGACCTCGATCCGCTTGGGCTTCGCCTCCACGAGCGGGACGCGGAAGTCCTGCTGGCTCAGCAGGTAGATCGCGATTGCGATACCCAGCACCGCCAGGCCGGCGATCGCCAGGAAGTCGCCCCAGTGCTTCTTGATAGCGAGCTTCACGGCCCGCCTCCGTACAGCGTCGCGTCGCCGCCCGGAGCGTTCAGGTTGGGCGGATCCTGGGTCTCACAGGGCACGTCCGGGCGGTGCGGCGGCGGCGTGTTCGCGTCGAGCGGCGGCGCCGGCTCGATCCGCCCGGTAGCGAGGTTGAACGGGTTGACGCCCTGGATGTGGAAGACCGGCGTGTTGGCGTCGAAGTTGCGGCTCTCGCCGGCCAGGCCCACGAAGCTGTGGTTGATCTGGGCGCGCACGGAGTGGCCCGAGTTGCCCTCCTCGATGCTCGGGATGTCCGACTCCATGAACGGCACCAGCACGTGGTTGGTGCAGGACGAGAGCGCGCGCAGCTGCTGGAGGAACGGCACGAGCCGCGTGTTCAGCTTCACGAGGCTCGGCACGGCGTGGCGCAGGTCCGCCGCCAGCCCCTTCAGCTCGCTCTGCTGGAC
>JBEVKE010000032.1:0-11679 GCA_040509835.1 Thermoleophilaceae bacterium | reverse complement strand
GGATCGTGGAAGGCCTGATGGGTGAGCTGCTCCTCGAACGCCTTCCGCTCGCTGATGTCGCGGCAGTTGAGGACGATGCCGCCCACGTGCTCGTCCTCCAGCAGGTTGGTGCAGTTGACCTCGAACTGATGTCGTGTCCCGTCTCGATGCACCAACGTGCACTGGACGACTTCGGGCTGGTCGCGAGCCACCGAGGCCGAGTCGAGCAGGAGCCCCCGGACCCGGTCCCCATCCGACGGATCGAGCAGCTCCTCGAAGCGTCGTCCGACCATGTCGTCCGCGGCATAGCCCAGCAGCCGGCCGATCGAGGGGCTCTGATAGCTGATGGCACCGTCCGGCCCGATCACGGTGATCAGGTCGCTCGCGTGGCGCACGAGCGAGCCGAAGCGCGCCTCGCCGCGGCGGCGGTGCACCTCCTCGGTGAGCGTGGCCCGTTCGAGCGCGAGCGCGACCTGCGCGGCGAGCGCCCGCAGCGATGCACGGACGGCCTCGGGCGGATTCGTACGCCCGGCCACGAGGAGAAGCACCCGCTCCGCCCGCTGAGCAGCCAGATCGAGCACCAGCACGCGCTCGTGGTCCGACGGTAGCTCGAGCGCGGTGAGCACCTCGGGACGCAGCCTCACGACCTCGCCCGCCTCGCCGGCCGCGGCGGCGTCGAGTAGCGCAGCCTGCGCCCGCTCGCCGGCGGCTGCGGGCACGGGGCAGATTCGCGTGACGAGGTCCGGCCCCGCCATGGCGCGGGCGGCCGCCAGCGCGACTTCGTCGATCTCCTCGCGGCTCGTCGCGGCCACCAGATCGCCGCCCGCGGAGCTCAGCATCCGCTCTCGCTCGAGCGATCGCTCCTGCTGGCGCATGAGCCCGGCCATCCTCGACACGACCAGACCGAAGAGCACGATCGACGCCGCACGGACCACCGCAAAGTCGTAGTCCCCGCTCCTCAGGTCGTCGACGATGCCGATGGTCGGCGCGATCAGCGACGCGCCCGCGAGCAGACCCAGGCGGAACCGCGTCATCACTCCGCTGGTGGACTGTTCCGCGGGCTGATCGATCTCGGACATCGAGGGGTGGAGGGCGGCGGCGCCCCAGAGGAGGTAGAAGCCGATCCAGCCGGTGTCGAGCCAGACCTGGTGGTCGTACGTGCCCTGCATCAGCATCAGGCCGTAGACGAAGTCCGTGGCGAGCAGGCAGACGATGCTGGCGACCATCAGGTGGAAGGCCAGGCGGCGCTGGCCGCCGTCGAGCGCGAGTCGCACCGTCACCGCCAGCAGCAGGACGTCGGCCAGCGGGTACGCCACCGACACCAGTCGTCCCGCGGTCGACAGCGAGTGGTCGTGGATGTAGGGCGCGATCAGCCACACCCACGAGGGGAGCGCCAGCCCGACCGTCATGATGGCCGCGTCGATCGCGCTGCCGCGGTCGCCCCGGCGGATTCGCCGGCGCTGGAGGATCAGCACGCCCGCGATCAGCGCCGGATACACCGCGAGGTATGCACCGTCTCCGATGGACGGGAACGGCACCTCACGGTGGAGCAGCAGGGGGTAGCTGTAGGTGTACAGGTCGCCGAGCCAGAAGAGGAAGAACCCAAGGGCCACGCACATCCACGCGAAGCGCGCCTGTGGGCGGTGCATCCGGACCCCCGCCGCGATGGCGAGCACGGGCGCGAGGCCGAGCACGTTGATCACCGGCCCGCTGCCGGCGAACGGCTTGACGAACAGGTACAGCGCCGTGATGAGCGCTCCGGCGCCCAGGAACAGCATCCACCCCCGCGAGGCGACGCTGAAGCGGTGGCCGGCGCCCGCCGTCATGCCGCCTCCCTGAGCTCCTCGCCGCGCGGCCGCAGCTCGCCGTCCGCCGCAAGCGCCTCGAGCGCGGCGATCAGCGAGTCGACCTCACCGTCCGTGTTCGCCGCTGTGAGCTGAATCCGGAATCCGACCTCGTCCTTCGGGACGAGCGGATACGCGGCCAGCGTGACGTAGACGCCTCGATCGAACAGGAAGCGCCCGACCGCATCGATGCGCCGATGGTCACGGAGGGGTACCTCGATGATCGGAAGGCTGGAGCGATTCGGCGTCTCGACGTCGAGTGCACGCAGCGCGGTGAGCACACGCTCGGAGAGCCGCCACAGCCGCGCGCGCAGCTCGTCCCCGCGCGCATCGTTCACGTCGAACCCCGCAATCACGGTCGCGAGCGATGCCACCGGGGAGGGCCCCGAATACAGGTACGGCGGAGCGGCGACCTTGAGGAGGTCCTTCACGTCCGTCGGGCACGCGATGAACGCGAGCAGCGACGAGTAGGCCTTCGAGAAGCCACCGACGAGCACGACGTTGTCGTAGCTCTCGCCGGCGTGACGCACGATGCTGTTCCCACGTACGCCGTAGGGGCATGGTTCGTCTGCCGCGCGCTCGCCGATCACGCCGAAGCCGTGAGCGTCGTCGACGTACAGCAGGGCGCCGTGGCGCCGCGCCACCGCCGCGAACGCCACCAGGTCCGGCGCGTTGCCGGTCATGCTGTTGACGCCGTCCATGCACACGAGGCGGGTGGGGTCGCGCTCCTGGGCGAGCAGCGAATCGAGGTGATCCGGGTCCTCGAAGCGGAAGCGGCGCACGGCCGCCCCGCGAGCCTTGGCGATCTGACAGCCGTCGTAGATGGTCTTGTGTGCTCGCGCGTCGAGGAAGATCGTCCCTGAGGCGGCGAGTAGCGGGATCACCGACATGTGGATGTGCGTGATCGTGGGAAGCACGAGCGAGTCCTCGGAGCCGAGGAGCGCGGTGAGGCGCTCCTCGATCTCCTCGTACAGCACCGGGCTGCCGAGCAGCCGCGACCAGCTCGGGTGTGTGCCCCACTGCTCCAGGAAGCCCGGGACGCGATCGATGATCTCGGGATCCAGGTCGAAGCCGAGGTAGTTGCACGACGCGAAGTCCGCGAGCCACTGGTCGCCCACCCGGATCATGCGGCCGTCGATCTCGTCTATGACCGCGTCCATCATCGGATGCGCTGCCTTCAGCGCCGAGAGGTCGCTCACGGTGGTGAGCCAATGCTCCAGCCAGGGGCGCCGGCTGAGGGCGGGCTTCGTTCCGCGGGTGCGCGTGACGCGCCCCGCGTCGGTCGTGCTCATATGGACTTGTCGACCGCTGGAGGGTGCTTCTTGACGCCCGGCGGCCTAGACGATCGTTCTAGATTCCGCCACGGCGTTGACGAATGTCTCGAGCTGCTTCGTGGTCCAGCACTCGAAAACGCCGTCGCAGAACGGCTCGTAGGCCGACATCACCGAGTCGCCGTAGTTCCAGTACAGGCGCGGCTCCGGGTTGATCCAGAACATGCGGCCGGCGCGCTCCGCCACCTGGCCGAATACCTGCGCGTGCGGCTCGCGGCCGTTGGTGCGGGCGTCGCCGAGGACGATCACCGTGGAACGCGGGTCGAGGTCGTCCACCACCTTGTCGAGGAACTCGACCCAGACGCGGCCGTAATCGGTGTACCCGGACACGTCCGCCACCCCGGCGTCGGTAGCGATCTTCCGCGACACGGCCGCGAACGAGCGCTCGCGCTCGAACACGTCGGTGACCTCGGAGATCCGCTCCACGAACACGAACGAGCGCAGCCTGCGGAACTGGTCGTGGAGCGCGTGCAGCACCGAGAGGAAGAACACGCTCGCGCTGGTCACGCTCGTCGAGACGTCGCACAGCACGTACAGCTCAGGGCGCCGCGGCCGCCGAGGCCGGTATCTCAGGTCGAGCGGCACCCCGCCCGTCTGGAGCGAGGCGCGCATCGTGCGGCGCACGTCGACCTGCCACGAGCGGCGCCGCCCGCGGTGCTCGCGGCCGTGCGACGCGAGCCGCTTCTTCAACTGCGCGACCGTGCGGTGCACTTGCGAGAGATCCTGGGCGGGATTTGAGGGAAGCGCCCGGTCAAGCTCGCGCAGCGGCTTCGCGGGCGGCAGCGCCTGCGTCCGCTCGATCATCTGGTGCTCGAGCTCGCGCCGGATGTGGCGCTCGAACTCCTGCAGCCGGTCGCGCGGCACGCCGTCCGGATCCGGCAGCTCGGCTCCCTGCTTCTCGCCCTTCAGCCCCAGCGTCCGCCGGATGCGCTGCACGTCCACGCCGATCACGCCCGAGCCCTCGCCCTGGCGCCCGAAGACGGCGATCGCGAGCCGCGCCAGGTCGCGCATCTCGCCGTCCGAGCCCGCCCGGATCGCCTCTCGGATGCGCTCGCGGAGCGCCTCGAGGTCGAGTTGGTCGCCCCCGCGGAAGCGCTCCTCGGACAGGCCCTGCTCGAGCGCCTCACGCTCGACGGCGCGGAAGAAGAAGCGGTCGAACAGCACGTCCAGCACGTGCCGGTCGTCCTGCGACTTGGCGAGGGTCGCGGCAAGCGCCTCGCGGAAGTCCTCCCGCGAGGTCCAGCTCACCGCGTCGAGCGCCCGGAAGGCGTCGAGCAGCTCGGACGTGCCGACGGCCACGCCCTCGCGGCGCAGCTCGTCCGCGAACTCGAGCAGTCGCGGCGCCATGCCGGCGGGCCCCTCGGCCGACGGGACGCCGCCGTACAGCGCCGGGTTACCCCGCCTGCCGCCCGAAGACGCCATCGCCGAGCTTCACTCCCACGCGTTCGGCCACCAGGTCGAGGTCGGTGCGGTGCTTGATGATGATCGACATCGTGCGCTCCAGCACCGCCTGGTCCACATCCTCGGCGCCGAGCAGGAGCAGGGCGCGCGCCCAATCGATCGACTCCGCGATCGAAGGCGGCTTCTTCAGGTCGAGCGCCCGCACCATGTGGATCACCTCGACCAGCTTCCGGGCGACCGCCTGGTCGAGCTCCGGCGCGTGCAGGTGCACGATCTCGAGCTCGCGCTCGATGGTCGGGTAGTCGAGCCAGAGGTAGAGGCAGCGGCGCTTCAGCGCCTCGGTCAGCTCGCGCGAGTTGTTCGAGGTGAGGAGCACGAGCGGCTGCGTGCGCGCCTCGACCACGCCCATCTCCGGGATCGAGATCTGGAAGTCGGACAGCACCTCGAGGAGCAGCGCCTCGAACTCCTGGTCGGTCTTGTCGATCTCGTCGATCAGGAGCACGACCGGCTCCTCGGCGGTGATCGCGGAGAGGAGCGGCCGGGCGAGCATGAACTCCTCGCCGAAGATGTCGTCCTTGACCTCCTGCCAACCGGTGTCGGCGGCCTCGGTCTGGATGCGCAGGAGCTGCTTGCGGTAGTTCCACTCGTACAGCGCCTTGGCCTCGTCGAGGCCCTCGTAGCACTGAAGCCGAATCAGCTTCCGGCCGGTCGCGCGCGAGACGGCCTTTGCGAGCTCGGTCTTGCCCACCCCAGCCGGGCCCTCGACCAGCACGGGCTTGCCCAGTTTCCCGGCGAGGAACGACACGAGCGACGCGGGCTCGTCCGCCAGGTAGCCGACCTCGGCGAGGCGCCCGCGAGCGTCCTCGATGCTTCGGAACTCACCGCTCATCCGCTCCGAAGGATACTTTCGCCCCCGTGCTCGCCGCGCTTGCCGTGAAGATCCCGGGTCTACCCGGCCTGGGAGACGAGGGTCCGGGGGACCTCGACTCGCTCCTCACCACCACCTTTGTGCTGATGGGGTTGGGCTTCGGGATCGCGCTGCTGGGCCACCTCACCCGGACGCGCGTGCTGATCGCGATCGGCGTGCTGCTCGTGATGGTGGGAAGCGGCGTGTTCCTCCTGGCGATCGGCCGCTACGGGTAGCTGAGCGACTCGCCGAAGCCGGTGCGCCAGGTCGGGTGCGCCGGCCGCCAGCCGAGCTCGCGCTTCGCCTTCTCGTTGGAGGCGCCGCGGAGCTCGAGAGCGAAGGTGGGCACCTCGCGGCCGCCCACGAAGCGGGCGAGCCAGACCGGGACGCGCAGCGGCCGCCGCGCGCCGGCCGCCTCGGCGAACGCGGGCAGCCACTCGCTCATCGGCGCGGGCTCGTCGTCGACGACGTTGTAGACCCCGGGCGCCCCGCGTTCCACAGCCGCGACCGTCGCGTCGGCGGCGTCGTCGACATGGACGAACGAGAACATCCCGGTCCCCTTCCCGACGACCGGCATGCGGCGGTGGCGCACGTCCGCGGTGGTGGTCCCGTCCTCGCCGTAGTACGTGCCGGGCCCGTAGAAGAAGCCGTACCTCAGGACGACGCCCTCGAGCCCCTCGGCGGTAAGCACCATCGCCTCCATCTCATTCAGCGCCCTGACGCCGCTGCCGAAGTTGCCGGGTATGTCGTCCATGAGCGGGTCCTCCTCCGTCTTCACGCGCGCGCCCTCGGGCCGGTACGCGAAGGCGATGCTCTGGCACAGGAAGCGGCGAACGCCGGCGCCGCGGGCCGCGTCGAGCAGGACGCGCGTGCCCTCGGTGCGGACGCGGTTCGTGGGCTCGTAGACGCCGTCCTTGCGGAAGTCGAGCCTGTCCGGGAGCGAGGTCAGCTCGTGGACCAGCGCCTCCGGACGCGCGGCGTCCACCGCGGCACGGAGACGATCGGAGTCGAACACGTCGACAACGGACGCGTGCGCACCCGCCGCGCGGATCGCCTCGGCTCGCTCCTCCGAGCGCGTGGTACCGGTGACCTCGTGGCCGGCGGCGACGAGCTTCGGCACGAGAGAGCGCCCGATGGCGCCGCTCGCGCCGGCCACGAACACCCTCATCGTGCGGGTTCGCGCTCGCTCCGGAGCATCCACGCGAGCAGCACCGTCGTGAGGAGGAGCGAGACGAAGTTCGCCGGGCCGAGCCATCCGGGCTCCGAGCCGCCGATGTCGATCAGGTGGTTCAGCGAGTGGAGCCCGTACTGGATCAGGGCGAGCGTGAGCACCGGCACGCGCCACCGCTCGCGCGACACCGAGGCCAGCGCAACGGCGCCGAGCGCGAGATAGAACGTGGCCAGGTCCGCCATGTAGTGGTCGTTCCGGGGCGGATAGGGGCCGATCTCGTCATAGAAGAAGCCGGGCGTGAGCCAGAGCAGCAGGCCGAGGATCAGCTGCCCGGCGCCGAACGCGATGAGGAGGGGGCGCATGCCCGGATCATCGCCTGTCAGCTTCCGGGCTGCACCAGCCCGCACTCGTAGGCGAGCACCATCGCCTGCACGCGGTTCCGCCAACGGAAAGCACGACATGCTGACGCTCACGCTCAGGTTCCGTGAGGAGGCGCTTAAAGCGGGTATAGCGCGTATATGGCACGGGAGCCCTTTGCGGAGCAGGTGATCGGGACGATCGCGGGTGCGGCGCGGATGGCGGCGGCCGGGGGAGGGGACGTCGTGCGGCTCACGAGCCCGCCGGAGGACTGGCTCGACGCGTGGGATCCGCACTACATCCGGACCACGTTGCCGGCGCTGCGCGCGATGTCGAGGATCTATTTCCGCGGTGAGGTCCGCGGGCTCGACAACATCCCGGCGGAGGGACCGGTGCTGCTCGTGGGCAATCACTCGGGCGGCACGCTGATCGCCGACACGTTCGTGTTCGCGCAGGCGTTCTACGACCACTTCAGCCCGCTGCGGCGGTTCCACCAGCTCGCGCACGACCTCGTCTTCAAGCTGCCGGGCGCGCGCGCGAGCCTGTCACGCTACGGCACGGTGCGGGCGTCGCCGGAGAACATGGAGCGGGCGCTCGAGCGCGACGCGGCGCTGCTGGTGTACCCGGGCGGAGACCACGAGACCTACAGGCCCAGCTGGGAGTCGGCCAAGATCGACTTCGCGGGCAGGACGGGCTTCGCGCGGCTCGCGATCGAGCACGGCGTGCCGATGGTGCCGGTCGTGGCCATCGGCGGCCAGGAGACCGCGCTGTTCCTGGGGCAGGGCCGGAAGATCTCCAAGCTGCTGCGGCTCGACAGCCTGTTCCGGCTGAAGGTATTCCCCGCACAGGTGGCGCCGCCATTCGGGCTCACGGTGCTCGACATGCCGGGCCGCATCCCGCTGCCGTCGAAGATCGTCGTGCGGGTGCTTCCGCCGGTCGAGTTGAAGGGGCGCGATCCGGACGACGCCTACGAGCGCGTAACGGGGGCCATGCAGCGCGCCCTATACAGGCTCGACGACGAGCGCAGCATCCCGGTCGTCGGCTAGCGGCGCCGGCGCTTTGCGGCGACGCCGATTCCGTCGCCGACCGGCAGCACGCACGCCAGCCAGTCGTCCGAGCCGAGCAGGTCGGAGTTGAGCCGGCGCGCCGAGGCCAGCGAGTCCTGGTTCCAGCGCGTCTCCGCGCCCTCCGGCAGCGCGACCTCGCCGCTCATCAGCAGGTTGTCGACGACCATCAGCGCCCGCTCGGACAGCTTCGCCTCCGCCAGCTCGATGTAGCGGGAGTACTCGCCCTTGCTCGCGTCGACGAAGAGCAGGTCGAAGGGGCCGTCGAGGCCCGCCAGCGTCTCGAGCGCGTCGCCCTCGATGATCTCGACCCGGTTCGCCACGCCGCCCCGTTCGAGGTAGTCGCGCGCCTGCGCAGCCCGCTCGGGATCGCGCTCCAGCGTCACCACGCGCCCGTGCTCGAGCTGCTCGGCCATGTGGAGCGTCGAGTACCCGATCGCCGTCCCGACCTCGAGCACGACCGGGTCGAGCACGCGACACAGGACGGCCAGGAGGCGGCCGGTCTCCCAGTGGACGATCGGGATGCCGTCGCGCTCTGCGTGCTCCTCCATCTCGCGCATGACGGGCGACCGCTCGGGCCGCAGGTCATGCAGATATCGCTCGACCACCTCTTCGAGGATGCGCATGGAGCGAGGCAGGCTACTCTGGAGCGACATGCCTGGACGAGTCGAAGCCATCCGAATCGCCCCCGAGCACGAGCAGCTCCCGGAGCCCGTGGACTCGATCGAGGTCACCGGCGAGGGCCTGCCGGGCGACCGCTACTTCGGCCGCGGCGACATCACGCTGGTCGAGGCCGAGGCGCTCGAGGCATTCACCGAGGAGACCGGCATCCCGCTGAGCCACGCCGAGATCCGCCGCCAGGTGCTCACCACCGGCGTGCGCCTGAACGACCTGCTGAACAAGCGCTTCAGGGTCGGCGGGGTCGAGGCCGTGGGCGTCGAGTGGTGCGAGCCGTGCAACCACATCCAGAGCATCACGCGCCCGGGCGTGCTGAGGGGCATGGTCCATCGCGCGGGCCTGCGCGCGGAGATCGTCCAGCCGGGCACCATCTCGGTGGGCGACGAGGTGGACGAGGTCACAGACGCCGCCGCATGAGCAGGTTCCGCCCTCCGGGCGGGTCTGACCATGCGGAGAAGCCGAGCGAGTCGTAGAGAGCCAGCGCGGCCGCGTTGGCCTCGTTCACGTCGAGCTCCATGCGCCGGCAGCCGCGCTCGCGGGCTCGCGCGAAGGCCGCATCCATGAGCGCATGGCCCATCCCCGAACCGCGGGCCTGCTCCTCCACGAAGATGTCCTCCAGCCAGCAGTCGTCGCTCTCCGTCCATATCGAGTACCGGTAGCGCAGCTGGCAGACGCCGGCCGGCGGCTCGCCCGCGATCAGGAAGTCGCTGTTCGGGTCGGCCAGCACGCGCCGCACGCCGGCCTCGAACGCGGCGTCCGGCGGCTCGGTGCGGCTCCACCAGTCGCGAAAGCCGATCATGAGCCGCGCGACCTCGGCGGCGTCCTCCGGTGTCGCCAGGCGGACCACGGACGGAAAGTATCCTCCCGCCCATGGCGTTGATTGAGGTTCCGTCGGGCCTCGAGGGCGTGATCGCCTTCGACACCTCCATCGCCGAGCCCGACAAGGAGGGCGGCGCGCTCCGCTACCGCGGGGTGGACATCGAGGAGCTGGTCGGCCACGTGCCGTACGAAAAGGTGTGGGGGCTGCTCGTGGACGGCCGGTATGAGCCAGGCCTCCCGCCGGCCCAGCCGCATCCGCTCGCCGTCCGCACCGGCGACCCGCGCGTTGACCTCCAGTCCGCGCTCGCGATGCTCGCGCCCGAGTGGGGGCTCCGCCAGCTGATCGACATCACCGACGAGCAGGCGCGCGAGGACCTCGCACGCGTGTCCGTGATGGCGCTCTCGTTCGTGGCACAGTCGGCGCGCGGCGTGGGCCGCCCGCCGATTCCGCAGGCGGAGGTGGACAGGGCCACCTCGATTCCCGAGCGCTTCCTGATCCGCTGGCGCGGCGAGGCGGACCCGAGGCACGTCAAGGCGATCGACGCCTACTGGATCAGCGCCGCCGAGCACGGCATGAACGCGTCAACGTTCACCGCCCGCGTGATCGCCTCGACGGGCGCCGACGTGGCGGCCGCGCTGTCCGGCGCGGTCGGCGCGCTATCCGGGCCGCTGCACGGCGGAGCGCCGTCGCGAGTGCTCCAGATGCTCGACGAGGTCGAGGAGACGGGTGACGCCGAGAGGTGGGTGAAGGACGCGCTCGACCGTGGCGACCGCCTGATGGGCTTCGGCCACCGCGTCTACCGCGCGGAGGACCCGCGCGCTCGCGTTCTGCGCCGCACGGCTCGCGAGATCGGCGCGCCCAGGCTCGAGGTCGCCGAGAAGCTCGAGGAGGCCGCGCTGGCCGAGCTGAGGGCGCGCAAGCCGGACCGCGTGCTCGCCACGAACGTCGAGTTCTGGTCAGCCGTGGTTCTGGACTTCGCGGACGTGCCGCCTGAGCTGTTCACGCCGATGTTCGCGAGCGCGCGCGTCGGCGGCTGGGCGGCGCACATCATGGAGCAGAAGCGCGAGGGGCGCCTGATTCGCCCGACCGCCCGGTACGTCGGCCCCGGGCCGCGCGCGGCGGAGTCGGTGAACGGCGCAGGCCCCGCGGCCTGATGGCCGCGCCTTCTTCGAGGACCAAGCAACTAACACTTGTAGCCGCGATCCTCGGGACCACCGTGGTGACGGTCGACTCGACCGTCGTCAACGTCGCGCTTCCCGCCATCGCCGACGACCTCGGCGGCGGGCTGGCCGGACAGCAGTGGACCTCCAACGCCTACCTGGTCACGCTCAGCTCGCTGATCCTGATCGGCGGATCGCTCGGCGACATCTTCGGCGAGCGCCGCATGTTCATGCTCGGCGTTGCCGGATTCGGGGTCACGTCGCTGTTCTGCGCGCTCGCTCCGACCATCGAGCTGCTCGTGCTGGCCCGCGCGCTCCAGGGCGTGTTCGGCGCGCTGCTGACGCCCGCGGCGCTCGCCGTCATCATCGCCACGTTCCCGCCCGAGGAGCGCGGCAGGGCGATCGGGACGTGGACGGCGTGGGGAGGGATCGGCACCGTGCTCGGCCCGCTGATCGGCGGCCAGCTCGTGGACACCGCGTCGTGGCGCTGGATCTTCGCGCTCAACATCCCGGTGGTGCTGGTCACGCTCGTGCTCGTCACGCGCGTCATGGTGGCCGGCCGACCGCGCCCGGCGGACGCTCAGGTCGATTTCGTGGGGGCGTTCCTGTGCGCGTTCGGGCTCGCGGGTATCACCTACGGGCTGATCGAGCAGCCGCGGAGCGGATGGGGGAGTCCGGGCGTGTGGCTGCCGCTGGCCGGCGGCGCGCTCCTGTTCGCGGGATTCATCGTCTGGGAGTGGCGGAGCCCGCACCCGATGCTTCCGCTGTCGCTGTTCCGGCGGCGCAACTTCACGATCGGGAACGTCGAGACCTTCTCCATGTACGCCGGGCTAGGGCTGCTGTTCTTCTTCCTGATCCTGTACCTCCAGCAGGTGGCGGGCTACAGCGCGATCGAGGCCGGCACGACGACGCTCCCGGTGACCGCGATGATGTTCCTGCTGTCCTCGCGGTTCGGCGCGCTGGCGGA
>JBEVKE010000031.1:0-12614 GCA_040509835.1 Thermoleophilaceae bacterium | reverse complement strand
TGGCGCCCCCTGCCGGCGGCGCGGAAACCGGTTCCATTGTCGGAAAGTACCAAATTCCTGTCGGGTTTCCTGCCTTTTGTCGGCAGGACCCGGCTAGGAGCTGACCGCGCGCCTGTAACGGTGGACGGACAGCGCCGCGAACACCACGATCAGGCCCGCGATCCAGAGCGCCGCGGCCCACACGTCGTTGCCCGCCGGGCCGCCCACGAACAGAGCCCGCGTGGCGTCGACGATCGTGCTGATCGGGTTGGCCTCCGCGAACGCCTGGATCGCCGCGGGCATCGACTCAGTCGGCACGAACGCGGACGAGGCGAACGTGAGCGGGAATATCAGCAGGAAGCCGAGCGCCTGCGCTCCCTCGGCGGAGCTCGAGACCAGGGCGATGAAGGCGAAGATCCACGAGAACGCGTAGCCGAACGCCAGCAGGAGCACGATGCCGCCCACCACCTCGAGCGGGCTCGTCGTGAAGTTGAAGCCCACGAGCAGGCCCACGACCACCATCACCGTCAGCGACACGAGGTTCGTCGCCACGTCCGCGAGCGTCCGGCCGGCCAGCACGGCGGAGCGCGCCATCGGCAGCGAGCGGAAGCGGTCGATCAGCCCCTTGCGCAGGTCATCCGACAGGCCGATCGTGGTGACGAACCCGCCGAAGGCCATTGTCTGGACGATGATCCCCGGCATCAGAAAATCGACGTAGTCGCTGTAGCCCGGCGTCTGGATCGCGCCCCCGAACACGTACACGAACAGCAGCACGAACATGAGCGGCTGGAGCGTGAAGGAGACCCACAGGTCGGGCTGGCGCGGGATCCGGAGCAGGTTGCGCTTGGCGATCACCGCCGTGTCGGCGATCGCGTACCCGAGCGAGCTCACGCCGCCTCCTTCTCGCGCTCATCGGCGTTCTCCTCGTCCACGGGCTCGGCCGCGTGTCCGGTCAACGAGAAGAACACGTCGTCCAGCGTGGGTCTCCGGACGGCGATGTCCGCGATTCCGACGTGCGCGTCGTCGAGTCGCCGCACCGCCTCCGCGATGTCACCACGGGCCTTGTCCAAGGGCATCACGAGGATTCCGTGTTCGCACTTCGGCCGCTCGTCGGCGAGCGGGACGAGCGCCTCGATCGCCGCAGTCTCCTGGTCGTAGTTCGTAAGCGTGAGCTCGAGCCGCTCCCCGCCCACGCGGTCCTTCAGCTCGTCCGAGGTGCCCTCGGCGATCACCTGGCCGTGGTCGATCACGGCGATCCGGTCGGCCAGCCTGTCGGCCTCGTCCAGGTATTGCGTCGTGAGCAACACCGTGGTGCCGGCCGCCACTCGCGCCTCGATCGTCTCCCACAGCAGGAGCCGGCTCACCGGGTCGAGGCCGGTGGTGGGCTCGTCCAGGAAGAGGACGGGTGGGCGCGCGACGAGCGCGGCCGCGAGGTCCAGACGGCGCCGCATGCCGCCGGAGTAGGTCTTTGTCTGCCGGTCCGCGGCGTCCGTGAGCGAGAAGCGCTCGAGCAGCTCGCGCGCGCGCTCGCGCGACGGGCCCCTCCCGAGGTGGTAGAGCCGCCCGACCATCTCGAGGTTCTCGAAGCCGGTGAGGTTCTCGTCGACGGCGGCGTACTGGCCGGAGAGGCCGATCCGAGCGCGCACCGCGGCCGCGTCCCTCACCACGTCGAGCCCAGCCACGCGGGCCGTCCCGTCATCGGGCGGCAGCAGCGTGGTGAGGATGCGCACCGCGGTCGTCTTGCCCGCACCGTTCGGGCCGAGCAGGCCGAGAATGGTGCCGGTGGGCGCCCTCAGGTCGATGCCGTCAAGCGCCGTGACGTCCTTGAAGCGCTTGCGGAGCCCCTCCACCTCGATCGCGCATTCGGCCATCAGAGCACTTTACGGATGATCGAAAATGAGGCGATGCCGCCTCTCAACATCTCCGATAACGATTTCCAATACGACCCAGAGGACCCTGAGGGCTTCCGCGCGGGCATGTACCGACTGGGCCCTCTGGTCGGCGCCGAGCGGACCGGTGCGACGCTGTACCACCTTCCGCCCGGCGAGCTCCTGTGCCCGTACCACTACGAGTACGGGGAGGAGGAATGGCTGCTCGTGCTGACCGGCCGGCCGTTCCTGCGTACGCCCGACGGCACCGTCGAGCTGAAGCCGATGGACGTCGCGTTCTTCCCGCGCGGCCCGGAGGGCGCCCACCAGGTCGGCAACCGCTCGGACGAGCCGGCGCGCGTCCTGATGTGGTCCGAGGTGACCTATCCGAGCGCGACGTCGTATCCGGACAGCGACAAGGTGGGCGTCTGGACCGGCGTGAAGCCCGAGGACCTGATCGTGCAGCGATCGTCGAACGTGGACTACTACCGCGGCGAGAAGCCGTAGCGCCAGGGCGACTCGCCCGGGGTCCGCTTCGTTCCCTCGAGGAGACCCGCGCGGAGCCATGGACTCATGGCCGCCCCCTCGGTCGCCGGCGGCGGCGCCGTGTCGCGCATGAACTGCTCGATGGCGGCGGCGATCGCCGCCGCCTCCTCGGGCGAGGCCGGCTGGCGCACCTCGATACGCGGCCTGGCCGGGCTCTGCTTGCCATTGCGCCCCACGGGCGGGATAGCGTAGCCCTCCATGCCCGAGCTGCTCGTGTTCCCGCAGGATCTGGTGCTCACCGCGATCGAGCCCGCCGATGCGATCGACCGGGTCAGGCACGGGTTCGTGGAGTACGCAGGCAACGAGTGGCAGATGCCGCCGAAGGTGTACCTCGACGCCTCGCCGAACGGGGACTTTCGCGCGATGCCGGCCAAGGGGGCGGGGCTCGCGATCCTGAAGTGGGTCACGTCGTTCCCTCGCAATCCCCAGGCGGGGCTGCCCGTCGTGATGGGCGTGATCTGTGTCTCGTCGGCGGCTGACGGCGAGCCGCTCGCGCTCGTGGACGTGCGTGCGGTGACCGCGCTCCGTACGGGCGCCGTGGCGGCCGTGGCGGCGCAGGAGCTGGCGCGGGAGGACGCCCGCACGGTCGGCATCATCGGCTGTGGGCTTCACGGCACCTGGGCCGCGCGCTGTCTCGCGGCTGCGGAGTACGGCCCCGGGATCTGCTTCGACCCCGATCCCGAGGCCGCCGGTCAGCTCGCGGGAGAGCTGGGCTGGCAGGCCGGCACGCGCGAGGACGCGCTCGGCTGCGACGTCCTGACCTGCGTCACCCCGGGCAACGAGCCCGTGGTCCGGAGGGAGGACCTCCGCCCGGGCATGCATCTCAACATGCTGGGTGCGGACGGCCCCGGGAAGGCGGAGGCGGAGCCGGAGGCCGTGGCCGCGTGCCAGCTCTTCTGCGACGAGTGGACTCAGGCGAGCCACGGCGGTGAGCTGACCGCCGCGGTGGAGGCCGGCCTCGTGAGCCGGGAGGACGTGGTCGAGATCGGCGACGTCCTGACGGGCTCCCATCCGGGGCGTTCAGCTCCAGACGGGGTTACGCTGTTCGACTCCACGGGGCTCGCGATCCAGGACCTCGCCCTCTGCCTGGCGCTGATCGAGGCGCATCGGGCGGGGCGCGTGCGCGCCGACTCGGTCCGGCTCTAAAGCTCTGCTGCCCTCCCCCCGAATACGAGGCTACATGCGCACACTTCTTCTCACGATCGCCGTCCTGGTCATGCCGGTCAGCCTCGCCGCCGGGTGCGGGAACATCGACAAGGCCGCCTCCGGCCCATCCGAGCTCGTGCCCGCCGGGGCTGTGATCTACGGCGAGGCCAACCTCAGGCCCGAGGGCGACCAGAAGCAGGCGATCGACTCGATCCTGTCCAAGTTCCCCGGCGGCGGTCAGGCCGGCGACAAGCTGAAGGACCTGATCGAGAAGGGCCTCCGCGAGTCGGACGCTCCCATCTCCTTCAAGGAGGACATCGAGCCCTGGCTCGGCGACGAGGCCGCCCTCTTCGCGACCGGCCTCGGCCCGAACGGCCAGCTCGAGGGCTCGGCGGGACTGATCGCGACGACCGACGAGGGCAAGGCCCGGGACGCTCTCGAGAAGTCGGCGGAGGGCAAGACCCAGAAGCACAGCTACAACGACGTCGACTACCTGACCGACGACTCCGGCCAGGCGGGCGCGGTGTTCGACGGCTTCCTCGTGCTCGGCACCGAGGCCGGCGTCAAGGCCGCGATCGACGCGAGCAAGGACGGGCCGACCCTGTCCGACGACGACGCTTACAACAAGGCCACCGAGAACGCCGCGAGCGACCGGCTCGCCCTCTTCTATGTGAACTCGCCGGAGTTCCTCACGGCCGCGCGGCAGAGCGGCGCCCCGCTGCCGGATTCCTTCAAGAAGTTCTTCCAGCAGCCGGTCGTGGCGACCGTCGACGCGGACGACGACGGCGTCCTGGTCGAGGCGAACGTGCCGCCCGAGCTCGCACGGTCCTTCGCGTTCTTCGGCGAGGGCAGCGACCTGCTCGTCGACCTGCCGGCCGACTCGTGGGTCGCCCTGGGCCAGAAGGACCTCGGGAAGCTGATCGAGTTCTACGTCGACGCCTACGCCGGCGTGGCCGGCGGCCGCGACGCGATCGAGGGGCAGTTCAGGGCGGCCACCGGGCTCGACCTCCAGCAGGACGTCCTGTCGTGGATGGGCGACTTCGGCATCTTCGTGAGTGGCACCAGTCCAGCGAGCCTCGACGGCGCGCTCGTGGTGCAGACCTCCGACGAGGCCGCGTCCGTGCGCTTCCTCGCGGCGCTCGCGCGGATCGCGAAGACGCAGGCCGACAATCCGGGCGACCGGGTCGTGCCGCTCACTGCGCCCGGTGGCGGCAAGGGCTTCACGCTCGTGAGCCCCGACATCCCCAAGCCGATCCACTCCTTCGTACAGGACGGGAAGCTGGTGTTCGCCTACGGCGACGCCGCGGCGAAGGACGCGGTGAACCCGGCGCACAAGCTGGGCGACTCGCCGGACTTCAACTCCGTGAAGGACTCCCTCGGCGACTACGACGTATCGATGTACGTGCTCGTCAAGCCGATCCTCGACCTGGTCGAGTCCACCTCGGCTGGCAGCGACGCCAACTGGCAGAAGGCCAAGCCGTACCTCGAGCCGCTGAACGCGCTGGTGGCCGGCACCTCCGGCAGCGGCGACGACGTTAAGTCCGCCTTCAAGCTGGTCGTGAAGTAGCCCGGGTTAGAGTCGGCGCGTGACGCTCGAGGAGCGCGCGTTCCGAAAGGCCACGCGCCGGCTAATCCCGTTCCTCTTCCTCATCTACGTGGTCGCCTACCTCGACCGCGTGAACGTGAGCTTCGCGCAGCTCCAGCTGGAGGACGACCTCGACTTCAGCGACACGATCTTCGGCATCGGCGCCGGCATCTTCTCGCTCGGGTACGTGATATTCGGCGTGCCGAGCAACCTCGCGCTGGCGCGCTTCGGCGCGCGCCGGTGGCTCGCGGCGATCATGGTCGCTTGGGGACTGATCTCGGCGTCGATGATGTTCATCGGCGGCCCCGCCGGCTTCTACCTGCTCCGCTTCATGCTCGGCGCCGCCGAGGCCGGCTTCTTCCCGGGGATCATCCTGTTCCTTACGTGGTGGTTCCCCGAGCGCCAGCGCACCCCCGCGCTGGCGCTGTTCTTCACCGCGGTGTCCGTGGCCTACGTGTTCGGCGGCCCCATCTCAGGGGGCCTGCTCGAGCTGGACAGCTTCGCCGGTCTCGACGGCTGGCAGTGGCTGTTCCTGATCGAGGGCCTCCCGGCGATCGCGCTCGGGTTCGTGACGCTCCGCTATCTCGACGAGCGCCCGGAGGACGCGGCCTGGCTCGACCCCGACGAGCGCGAGTTCCTCGAGGCCGAGGTGCGTCGCGAGCACGAGCTGCGCGAACGGCTCGGCACCGAGCGCGTGCGCGACGCGCTCCGCAGCCGCAGCGTGTGGGGGTACGGGCTCGTCAACTTCGTGCTGCTCGCCGCCGGCTTCGGGCTCACCTTCTTCGTGCCCGACCTCGTCCAGGACCGGACCGGCTACTCGGATTTCGAGGTGGGCGTGCTCGCGGCGATCCCGTTCGGGTTCGCCACCGCGGCGATGATGGTGGCGGCGCGGCGCCCGGGCGGGCTCGCGCCCCTGATGATCACCGGCGCGGTCGGGACGGTCATCACGGCCTACGCGCAGTCGCCGTTGCTGCTCACGGTCGGCATCACGCTCGCGGCGGTCGGCCTGCTCGCGGCGCTGCCGCGGTTCTGGATCGGTCCCACGACGATCCTGAACGGCACCGCCGCGGCCGCGGGGATCGCGCTGATCGCCGTCCTCGGCAACCTCGGCGGCTTCGTCGGGCCGGCCTTCACAGGAATCGCGAAGGACCAGACGGGCGGTTACGAGCTGCCGCTCGTCACGCTCGCGGTGATCCTCGCCGGCTGCGGCCTCGTCACAGGGCTTGCGTCAGGGCGACGACCAGAAGCGCGAGCGCAACCAGTCCCGCGATGATCACGACCACCAGGTTCGTCACGAGCGCCGCCGGCAGCCATGAGGGGGGAGCCGGCTCCTCGCGGCCGCCCTTCAGCTCACCGCCCTCGACGTGCCAGCCCACGGACGCGGCAAGCGTGTTGGTGATGAACTGGTTCAGGCTCACCTCCTCGCGCTCGGCGGCCTCGGCCAGCTCGGCGTGGAGGGATTGCGGCATCCGCAGCATCAGCCGACCGCTGTGACCGCCGCGCGATCTGACCGGCGCGCCACCGGCCTCCTCGGGCTGTGCGGGACTCGGCTCGATGCTCACCACCTGCCCGGCCGCTCCGGGCGCCGCGGCCGCCGCGGCCGGAGCCTCCGCGAACGCGCGTCCCTCGAGCTCGGCGCGCAGCTTCGCGAGCGCCGCGTCGGCGCGGCGGGCGAGCGCGCTCTGGGACATGCCGAGCTGGCTGGCCACCTCCCGCCGGCTCCGCTCCTCGACGAAGCGCAGGTAGAGGATGCGGCGGTCGACGTCATCCAGCGTGCGGAACGCGCCCGACAATGCCAGCCGGGCGTCGCTCGCGTCGAGGTCGTTCGGGTCGGCCTGGTCGGCCGCCTCCACCGGCTTCGCGAGCGCCGTCTGCATGCGCGCTAAGTCCTGGTGCTCGACACCGAGCTGCTTGGCCAGCTCGTCCGAGGTCGGCGGCCGGCCGAGCCGGGTCGTGAGCTCCTCGCGAACCGCGGGCATGCGCATGCTGGCCTCGTGCAGCGAGCGCGGCAGCCGGACGGTCGAGGTGCGATCGCGCAGGTGCCGCTTCATCTCGCCGGCGACGGTGGGCACCGCGAATGCCACGAACTCCTCGCCGCGCTTGGGGTCGAAGCGCTCGATGGCGTTGAGCAGCCCGATGGAGCCGGCCTGCACCAGGTCGTCGTGCTCCGAGCCGTGGCGATCGTGCCTGTGGGCGAGCGCCTCCACCAGCGGCATGTAGAGCTCGACCAGACGCGTGCGCGCGCGCTCGTCCCCACCTTCGCGGTATGAGGACATCAGTCGGCCGGTGGCCGTATCTCGAGCCGTGCGAAAACGTCGAGCCATGACGTCCTTCTGGGGGGCGGACATGCACCGGCGTGCTGAGTCAACCTTAACCGCGAATCTGTGAGTGAGCGAGACTTGGTCGCGTGCTCGCGGCGGTGGTATCCGACCTCCACCTCGGCATCCACACCGGCGCCGATCTGCTGCGGCGCCCAGAGATGCAGGCGAAGCTTGTCAATGCGCTCGCCGGCGTGGACGAGGTCGTGCTGCTCGGTGACTCGATCGAGTTGCGTGATGGATCGCTCGCGGATTCGCTCGAGCGCGCGCTTCCTTTCTTCGAGACCCTGGGCGCCGCCCTCGGCGGACGCAGGCTGACGATCGTGCCGGGGAACCACGACCACCGGCTTGCGGAGGACGCGCTGAGACGCGTCCCGCGGCTCGAACTCGAGCAGCGCTTCGAGGTCCGGCCCGGCGACGCGCTGGAGCCCGTGATGCGCAGTCTTGGCCGCACCCCCGCGCAGCTCGCCTACCCGGGCGTGTGGCTGAGGGAAGACGTCTACGCGACCCACGGCCACTACCTGGACTGCCATTCGGAGGTGCCGACGTTCGAATGCAGGGCTACGGCCGTCGTGGAGCGCATCCGCAGGCTCGACCCCGGCGCCTACCGGTCGCCCGGCGATTACGAGGCGGCGCTCGTCCCGGTGTACCGGATGATCCACTGGGCCGTTCAGCCGGCCGGCGTCCGCGCCGCGGCACACGCAGCCCGAAGGCTCATCCGGAGGTGGGAGCGTCCGCGCGCCGACCGGGGCGCCCGCGCTCGTCTGGGCCGGCCCGCCATGGAACAGGTGGTCCACAATCTCGGAATCGACGCGCGTCACGTCCTGTTCGGGCACCTGCACGCCCCCGGGCGCTGGGAGACCGCCGGAGGAGCGGAGCTCGTCAACACCGGGAGCTGGGTGGAGGATCCGACCTCGGTTTCCCCCGGAACCTGCGTATTCGTGCCATCCGAGGGCCCGCCGCGCTTGAAATCCCTCCTCTGAGGGCCTGGTACCGCCCTGATACCACCCGTGAGGCGGCCGGTATCAGGCCTCGGCGCGGCTCGGGGGGTACGTGGTCCTGTGAATGGCGTGTGAACCGACCCGCAGGACGCATCTCCTGATCGCCGCTCTCGTGGCGGTCCTGGCCGCGCTCTGGATCCCCGCAACCGGCCACGCCGCGGCACGCGACAGGCTCGCGTCCGCCGGGGTGTTGGAGCGGGGCTCCGGCTATCAGAGCGCCGGCGGCTCGGACGCCGTTCGCATCCTCCAGCGCCGCCTTCGGCGGCTGGGCAACGAGCCCGGCCCGATCGACGGCTTCTACGGCCCGCTGACCCAGGGAGCGGTCGAACGCTTCCAGCAGCGGCATGGCCTGGCGGCCGACGGGGTTGTCGGCCGCCAGACAAGGCGGTCGCTGTTCTCCGGGAGCAGCCAGCCCACCGCGTCGCCCGCCCAGCGCGGCACGCAGCCAGGCACGCTCACGCGCAAGTCGCCGGCCCCGAGCATCGGGTCCGAGAGCGCGATCGAGCAGCCACATGCCCGGCCCGTGCCCGCAGAGGCGGCGAGCCGCGCCGGGCCGGCATCCGGGACGAGCGGCGTGCCACCGGAGGCGATCGCGGCGCTCGCTGCCCTTGCCGGAATCGTGCTGGTCCTGACCCTGCGCAGACAGGGTGAGGTCCGGCTGAACCTTGGAGTGACCTGTGCCGCGCTGCTCGGCGTGTTCGGGATCGGTGCGGTGGCGGGCGCGATCTTTGCCACCCGGGCCGCCCCCCATGGGACCGACCGCGCGACCGCACAGTCGGGGCTCCTCGCGGACTCCGCGACTCGTGGCTCGGCGCGGCACGCGGCCTCTGCCTCCCGCTGGGCTCACCCGGACCGGGTCAAGGTGCCGACCGAGCTCGCCGCGGCGCCCGCGCGTCCGGCCCGCACCTCCACACGGCCGGCGCCGCCGATCGCGCTCGCGCTCGCGCCGGCCATCTCGCCGGTCGCTCCACCCGCCCCGCTCGCACGCTCCGCTCCGCCGGTGTCCGCTCGGGCCCCGGTGAGCCGGGCCAAGCCGCCGACCTACGTGGTGAAGCTTGGCGACTCGCTGTCGGACATCGCCCGGACCAGGCTGTCCGCCGGCTCGGACGCGCGTGTGGTTGCCGAGGTCCAGAGGCTCGCCCAGCTGAACCTCGACGGCCGGATCCGGTCGGGCGACCCGGATGTGCTCGAGACCGGCGAGGAGCTGAGGCTCCCGTGAACGCGCTCCCCGATTCCGGAGTGGGCAGCGCGCTGCGGCGCCTGCGGACGCTCGGCTCGCTGGACGCGCTCTTCCGCGAGGCCGCGCAGGCGCTGTGCGAGAACCTCGGCTTCGACCGCGCCGCGGTGTTCAGCGTCCGCGGCCGCGAGCTCACCCTCGAGAGCACGTTTGCGCGCGACGCCGAGCCGAAGGAGCTGGAGGCGCTCGCGGAGGTCGCGGCGGATCCGCCGCCGCTCGGTCCGGGACTGCACGAGTCCGAGGTGCTGCGGCGCCAGCGAGCGGTCCTGGTCACCGACGCCAGCGACCCTCGCGCGCTCGGCCTCCTTCCCGGCGCGGCCGCGTTCGTCGCCGCACCGGTGGTGTGCCACGAGCGCCCGGTCGGGCTGATCCACGCGGATCTGGGCACGACCGACCATGTTCTGACCGAGTACGACCGCGAGACGGTCTGGGCCTTCGCCGAAGGGTTCGGGTACGCGCTCGAGCGCTGTGTGCTGGCCGACCGTCTGCGCCAGCAGTCCGCGCAGGTCGTCGCGCTGGTCCGGTCAACCGAGGCGAGCGTTGTCGAGCTGAGCCGGTCGGAGATCGAGCTCGACGCTCCGGCCGTCCGGCAGATGGCCCCGCAGCGGATCGCGCGCGCCGCGAACGCGCTCGAGGACGACCTCACCCGCCGCGAGCTGGAGGTCATCTCCATGCTCGCGGAGGGGGAGACGAACGCGCGTATCGCGCGGCGGCTGGTCGTGTCGGAGGACACGGTCAAGACGCACGTCAAGCACATTCTGCGGAAGCTTGGAGTGCACAACCGTGCCCAAGCGGTGTCCCGCTACTTCCTGGCGAAAGATGACCCCTTCGAGTCACCGAAATCACCCCTTGGCTCGATGCGGCGCGGGAGCTAGCGAATGAGTCTGGTGAGGTGGAAGCTGCCCTCCCGCTCATCGAGCCGGATCCTCCGGCAGAGGCCGTCGACAGGCCAACGGTCCCGCTCCTGTCCATCGTCGTACCGACCAAGAACGAACGCGACAACGTAGCCGCGCTCGTCGAGCGCCTCGAGGCCGCGCTGCCCACGGTCGCGATGGAGATCATCTTCGTCGACGACAGCGACGACGGCACGCGCGAGCTTGTCGCGGCGCTCGCGGAGGACGGCCACCACGAGCTCGTGCTGGTGCCTCAGGCGCCCCAGCGGCGAATCTGTGGGCTGGGGGCCGCTGTGGTCCAGGGCATGCGTGAGGCGCGCGCTCCGTGGGTCTGCGTCATGGACGCGGACCTCCAGCACCCGCCCGAGCTGATCGCCGCGCTGCTCGAGCAGGGCGAGTCGCGCGAGCTGGACATCGTCGTGGCGAGCCGCTACTGCGACGATGGCGACGCCGGCGGCTTCGGGTGGATGCGCGCGATGGCGTCGCGGTCGACCACGACCGCCGCCCACATGATGTTCCCGCGCCGCCTCCGGGGCGTGAGCGACCCGATGAGCGGTTTCTTCCTGGTCCGCCGCGAGGCGCTCGACCTCGACGCGCTGCGGCCGCGCGGCTTCAAGATCCTGCTCGAGATCCTCGTCCGCCACCCGCGCCTGCGCGCGGCCGAGGTTTCGTTCACTTTCGGCGAGCGGCAGGCCGGCCGCAGCAAGGCGTCGATCCGCGAGGGCATGCGCTACCTGTCGCTGCTCGCGCGGCTCCGGTTCGCGCGCTTCGGGATCGTGGGCCTCTCCGGCCTCGTCGTGAACACACTGCTGCTCGGGTTCTTCACCGACGTGGTGGGGCTCTTCTACGTCGTCTCGGCGGTGATCGCCACGCAGGGGTCCACGCTCTGGAACTTCTGCTTTACCGAGCTGTGGGTGTTCTCAGGGAGGGACCACCGCCGCAGTCGCGGGACCCGGCTGGGGATGTTCTTCCTGATGAACAACATCGCGCTCGCCCTGCGCGGTCCGCTGCTCATCCTCCTCACGTCGGGGCTCGGGATCCACTACGCGGTCTCGAACGTGATCTCCCTGCTGTTCCTGACGGTGATCCGATACGGGCTCGCGGACAGTTGGATCTGGGCGAAGGCGGGCCCGCAGGACGTACGGACGTCGGGGCCGTACGCCTACGACATCCACGGCATCGTCTCCGTCTCCTCACAGGTTCGCCTCCCGGAGCTCGAGCGCTTCCGGGTCGGCGGCCTGATCGGCGCTCCGGACATCCGAGTCCGCCTGGGTCGTGTCTCCGCGAATGGCAACGGCCGGGTGGGATCCGCCATTCGCTACAGCGAGGGCCCGGGCGGCCTCGGATTTGGGGTGGTGATCCATGCGGGCGATCCGATCGAGGCCACGGCGTCGCCACTCGTGGGGCGCTCGCCGCACGTCCTCTATACGAACGTCGTCGAGCCGATCCTGCGCTGGACGTTCGCGGAGCGTGGGTACGCGCTCGTCCACGCCGCATGTCTCGCCGACCGCGGGCGAGCGTTCCTGCTCACGGCGCGCACGGACACCGGCAAGACCACGACGAGCCTGAAGATCCTGGACAGCGCGCCGTACTCGTTCCTGTCCGACGACCTGACCCTCCTCACACCGGGGGGACGGGTGCTGACCTACCCCAAGCCGCTCACGATCAGCAGGCACACGCTGCACGCGGTGAAGACGCCGCTCCTGTCGCGCCGCGAGCGCCTGGGGCTCATCTTCCAGAGCCGGCTGCACTCCCGCTCCGGTAGGCGGTTCGCCTTCGTGCTGGCCAAGACCCACCTCCCGGCGGCGACGATCAACGCGATCGTCCAGCTGCTCGTGCCGCCGCCGAAGTTCCATGTGGAGCGGCTGGTGCCGGACGTGGACGTGGCGGTCGAGGCTCGGCTCGCGGGGATGATTGTGATCGAGCGCGGCGGCGCGGGCGAGGTCCGGCTGGACGAGCGGGAGGCGCTCTCGACCCTGCTCACCAACTGCGAGGACGCGTACGGCTTCCCGCCGTACTCGGCCATCGAGGAGTTCCTGCG
>JBEVKE010000030.1:0-7118 GCA_040509835.1 Thermoleophilaceae bacterium | reverse complement strand
CCACGTGTTACTCACCCGTTCGCGGCTCTGCCCCAGGGCAAGCCCTGGTTCGTCGCTCCACTTGCATGTGTTAAGCACGCCGCCAGCGTTCGTCCTGAGCCAGGATCAAACTCTCCGTGAAAGTCTGGCGTGGTTTCAACCCGCCGCCAAGAAAGCCGGCGGTTCCACTGTCAGATCATGGAAAGCTGTCAAGCCTTGTGAGCTTCCCGCGTACACCTGCGGGCCTGCTCAACTTGACGGGTACTGTTTCTCAGGCCCCGCGGCACGCCGAAGCGTCCCGACGGGGTCAAACCTGGACGCGACCGACATAGTCGGTCGCACGTACTGCTGAGTTTTCAAAGACCGTGCACCCTCAGGGGTGGGTCATCCACCACGCGTGAAGCGCGACCGAGGAATATAGCACTGCAGAGCCGCCCCGCCTCAAGCGCGGCGAAGTTTCTTGAAGCGCCGGCGGCCCACCTGGATGACCGCGCCGTCGAGCGTGTCGGCCGGCACGTCCAGGGCGGAGCCGTCGAGCTCGTCCCCGTCGAGCCGCACACCGCCCTGCGTCAAGAGGCGCCGCGCCTCGGAGCGGGACAGCCCGAACGCCTCCGCCATCAGCGCCGGGAGGTGCACCTGGCCGTCGTCGGGGCTGAACGCGAACTCCTCGATCTCATCGGGCAGCTCGCGCCTCACGTGGAGGGTGTCGAAGCGCTCCCGGGCGGCGGCAGCGGCGTCCTCGCCGTGGTAGCGGGCGGTCAGCTCGTAGGCCATGTGGCGCTTGGCGTCGCGCGGATCGGCCCCCGGCTGCTCGTCCAGCAGCAGGGCGTAGTAGACCGGCATGGCGTCGTCCGGGACCCGCATGAGCTTGCCGAACATCTCCTCAGGCGGGTCCTCGACACCCACGTAGTTGCCGAGCGACTTCGACATCTTCTGCACGCCGTCGATCCCCGGGAGGATCGGCATCGTGAGGACGGACTGGGGCTCCACGCCGTACGCCTTCTGGATCTCGCGCGCGAGGAGGACGTTGAATTTCTGGTCGGTGCCGCCGAGCTCCACGTCCGACTCGATCGCCACCGAGTCGTAGCCCTGGAGCAGCGGGTAGAGGAGCTCGAGGATCGAGATGGGCTCGCCGCCGGCGTAGCGCTTCGAGAAGTCGTCCCGCTCGAGGACCTGCGCCACGGTGGAGGTGCGCGCCAGCCGGAACAGGTCCTCGACCGGCATGTCGAGCCACTCGCCGTTCCGGCGCACCTCGGTGCGCTCGCGATCGAGCACCCTGAACGCCTGCTCCTGGTAGGTCTCGGCGTTCCGGTCGATCTCCTCGCCCTCCACGAACGGACGCGTCGCCGAGCGGCCGCTCGGGTCCCCCACCCGCCCCGTGTAGTCGCCGATGATCAGCACCACCTGGTGGCCCAGGTCCTGGAATTCACGCAATTTCCGGAGGACGACCGTGTGGCCGAGGTGGATGTCGGGGGTCGTCGGGTCCACGCCCAGCTTCACGCGGAGCGGTCGCCCCTTGCCGAGCTGCCGCTCGAGTTCCCCTTCCGGCAGCGCGTCGACGGCGTTTCGGGTGAGGAATCGGGCTGCCTCGCCCGGGGAGTCCGTCATGGACCCAATGCTAGGGTTTGGTCCCGCCCTGCGCCCCTGTCGCCGTGCGGCCGGGCGCCGTTCTCATGCCCGAAACGCCGACGCCCATCATTCATCCGACTGCCTCGCAGGCCGAGCGCTTCCAGCGCACGAACGGCGTGCCCGCGCAGCCGAACGGGTCCGGCCCCCCGCCGCCGAAACCGAAGCTGAAGAAGCTCCGCGTCGGGCTCGTGTTCGGCGGCCTGTCGGTGCTGGCGCTCATCTCGACCATCTTCGGGATGCTGATGGCGGTCGCGAGCGACCTTCCCAGCCTCGAGAACCGCGCGCAGTACAAGAGCGCGAAGAACTCGGTGCTCTACGCGGACAACTGGGGCTGTAAGAAGCCCGGTCACGACGACCCGAAGTGCGTGGAGATCGCCAAGCTCACGGGCAACCAGAACCGCATCCTGGTCGGCGAGGGCGAGGTATCGCCGAACGTGAAGAACGCGGTCATCGCCATCGAGGACCGCCGCTTCTACAGCCACACGGGCGTGGACTACACCGGCATCGCGCGCGCGTTCGGTCAGGACGTGCTGAAGCGGCGCGCGGCCCAGGGCGGATCCACGATCACTCAGCAGTTCGTGAAGAACGCTCTGGCGGCGCAGGGCGACCGGTCGGTGTTCCAGAAGCTGCGCGAGGCGGCGCTCGCCTACCACCTGGAGCGCAAGTGGTCGAAGGAGAAGATCCTCACCCAGTACCTCAACACGGTGTACTTCGGGAACGGCGCCTACGGAATCGAGTCGGCGGTGCGCACCTACTTCGGCACCGGCGACCCGCCGAGCGAGCGCGAGGGCGCCGCGGACACCGGCGTGAGCTACACCCCGCCGGTCGCGCCGGACCAGCAGCCCGACCCGGACGCGCGCGAGGCCATGAACGTCGCGCCGCACGAGGCCGCGCTGCTCGCGGGCATGATCTCTTCGCCGAGCATGTACGACCCGGTCCAGCACCCGCAGGCGGCGATGGCGCGCCGCAACCAGGTGCTCCAGCGCATGCTCGAGATGCACACCATCAGCCAGGCGCAGTACGACACGGCCATCCGGCAGAGCCTCCCCTCGGAGGACGACATCAACCCTCCCAAGATCGAGTCGCAGCAGCCGTACTTCACGAGCTGGATGACCGAGCATCTGCTCGAGCGGTACCGGGCCGGCAAGGTGTTCGCCGGCGGCCTGAGGGTGCGCACCACGCTCGATCCCGAGCTCCAGGACGCGGCCGAGCGCGCGATCGTCGGCCGGCTCGCCGGCGTCGGCCCGGACGCCGCGCTCGTGGCGATCCAGAACGGCACCGGCGAGGTGCGCGCCATGGTCGGCGGCTCCGACTTCAACTCCCGGCCCTTCAACCTCGCGACGAACGGGCACCGCCAGCCGGGCTCGGCCATCAAGCCGTTCATCCTCGCGCGCGCGCTCGACGACGGCGTGGACCCGAACAGCGTCTGGGCCTCGCAGCCCGTCTCGTTGCCCTTCGTCAACGGACACGGCCAGAAGGGCACGTTCGACGTGTCCAACTACGACGACGCCTACTACGGGTCGTCGTCGCTCTGGTCCGCCACCACGCACTCGGACAACTCCGTCTTCGCACAGGTGGGCATGAAGGTCGGCAGGAAGCGGGTCGCCCACCTCGCTCAGCGCATGGGCATCCGCACGAAGCTCTCCACGAACCCCGCCATGCTGCTCGGCGGTCTGAAGGAGGGCGTCACGCCGCTCGAGATGGCGTACGCGTACTCGACGATCGCGAACGACGGGAAGCGGATCTCCGGAAGCATGGCGCCGGAGGAGCGCGGGCCGGTGGCGATCCAGAGCGTCGAGGACGGCGACGGGAACGTGACCGAGAACCAGCCGACGGAGAAGCAGGTCCTCCCGGCGAAGGTCGCGCAGGTCGAGAAGGACATGCTGCGCCTCGTCGTCAGCGCCGGCACCGGAAAGGCCGCGCAGGTGGGCACCGAGGACATCTGGGGCAAGACCGGCACCACGGAGAACTACGGGGACGCCTGGTTCGTGGGCGGCAACGACGACCTGACCGTCGCGATCTGGGTGGGCTACGCGGACAAGACCCAGCCCATGGAGTACGAGCACGGCGGCAGCCCGGTGGCGGGCGGAACGTTCCCGGCCGAGATCTTCCACGACTTCATGACGTCCTGGGTCTCGCTCCGGCAGGCCCGCCGGCTCGAGCGCGCGGCGAACAGGCCGGACGACCCCACGAGCACCGAGGTCGCGCCCGCCGTGCCGGTGTCGCCCACCGTGGTGCCGCCGGCGACGAGCACTCCCGCCGCGCCCACCACGGGCGGCACGGACAACGGCGCGACCGGCGGTGGCGGCGGCCAGCAGACGCCGAACCAGGCGCCGCCGCAGAACCAGCAGCCGGCGGAGCCGCCATCAACGCCCGCTCAGCCCGAGAGTCCACCGCCGACCGGCGGTGGGGGAGGCGGCGTGAGCCCGGGCGGAACCCCCTAGCTAGGCCGCTTCCCGCGCGCCGCGCCGCATGGGCGCCGGCCACGGGCGCGACACGTGGCGCGAGTCCGCGTCGCAGAAGCGCCAGGGCAGCTCGGCTGCCTTGGTGATGCCGATGCGCTCGCCGATCACGACGCGCGGCTCGAGCGACCCCGGCTCGCGGGTGAGCACCTCGATCGGGCCGTCGGTGAGCGAGCTGCCGTTCAGGGACAGGCCGATCCCGAGCGCCTGGGTCAGCTTCCCGGGCCCGGAGCAGAGCTCCTCGTCCCGAGCCACGCGGCGGCGCTCGCGCATCACCTCGATCCCGTCCACCGGTTCGAGCGCCCGGATCAGGACAGCCGCCCCCACGCCCTCCTCCTCGGCCACGGCATTCAGCAGCGAGTGGACCCCGTAGGAGAAGTACACGTACGCGTGGCCGGGCGGCCCGAAAAGCGTGCTGGTCCGCTCCGTGACGCCCGCGTGGGCGTGGCAGGCCGGCTCGTCCATGTGGTAGCTCTCGGTCTCCACGATCCGGCCCGCCGTTTCGCCGTGTCGGACGACGCAGCCGATCAGGTCGCGGGCCACGTCGTGCACCGAGCGGGCGTAGAAGTCCCGGCCGAGCCTCACGCCCCGGCCTCGCGCAGCACCTGCCGCGCCTGGGCGAGCTGGTCGCGCACGCGCACCATGGCCGTGCCGCCGTCCGACACCTTCGACTCGAGGATCGAGTGCTCGTCGAGCAGCTCGTAGAACTGCCAGTCGAGCTGGGGAGCCAGCTCGCGCAGCTCGTCCTCGGTCAGCTCCGAGAGCTGCTTGCCGCGATCGACCGCCGCGCGCACCACCCCGCCGACGATGCCGTGCGCTTCGCGGAAGGGCACCCCGCGCCGGACCAGGAGGTCGGCCACGTCCGTGGCCGCGATGAACTCGTCGGACGCGGCGGCCTCCATCGCCTCGCGGTTGAACGTGATCCCCTCGAGCATCTCGGCCGCGACGCGGAGGCAGAGCTCGAGCGTGTCGACCGTGTCGAACAGCGGCTCCTTGTCCTCCTGGAGGTCCTTGTTGTAGGTGAGCGGCAGGCCGTGCAGCACGCCGTGGAGCGCCACCAGGTGCGAGGCCACGCGGGGCGCCTTCGCGCGCAGGAGCTCCGCCGCGTCCGGGTTCTTCTTCTGCGGCATCAGGCTCGAGCCCGAGGCGAACGAGTCCGATACCTCGCAGAAGCCGAACTCCTGGGTCGACCAGAGCACGATCTCGGCCCCGAGCTGCGACAGGTGCGTGGAGCAGGTTGCGGCCGCGGAGAGGTAGTCGAGCACGAAGTCCCGGTTCGAGACCGCGTCCAGCGAGTTCTCCGCAATGCCGCCGAAGCCGAGTTCCTGCGCGACGAACATCCGGCTCGTGTCGAAGTTGACCCCGGCCAGGGCGCCGGCGCCGAGCGGCAGGTCGTCCGTGGTGGTCATGCAGAAGTTGAAGCGCTGGAGGTCGCGCCTGAACTTCCAGAAGTAGGCGAGCAGGTGGTGAGAGAGGTAGACGGGCTGCGCGCGCTGCATGTGCGTGTAGCCGGGGAGCCGCCAGTCCATGTGGCCCTCGGCGAGCGAGACGAGCGTCGCCATCAGCTTCTGCAGCAGCTCTTTCGCCTCGAGGCTGTGCGCGCGCACCAGCATGGCCACGTCGGTGGCCACCTGGTCGTTCCGCGACCGCGCGGTGTGCAGCTTCCCCCCCACCGGGCCGGCGATCTCGGTCAGCCGCCGCTCGATCGCCATGTGGATGTCCTCGTCGCCCTCGGCGACCAGGAACGTGTCCGCGTCGATCTCCTCGCGCACGGCGTCGAGGCCGTTCTCGAGCCCGGTCAGGTCCTCGTCGCTGATGATCCCGCTGCGCGCCAGCATCCGAGCATGCGCACGCGACTGCTCCAGGTCGTAGGGGGCGAGCCTGTAGTCGAACCGGATCGACGAGTTGAGCGCCTGGAAGAGCGGGTCCTGCGGGTCGGTGAAGCGGCCCATGGCGCTGGTGAGTTTAGGCTTTCGCCGGTGCGGGTTCGCAAGGCGGGTCAGGAGGACCGAGCGGCGGTCGCGCGACTCTTGTTCGAGAGCGCGCCCGACATGTACATGCGCTTCTCAGGCGGCCGCGAGCGCGCGCTCGCCACGCTCGAGCGCGCCTTCGACACGCCGGGCAACCTCGCCAGCGAGGAGATCGCCTGGGTCGCCGAGGCCAACGGGCGGCCCGCGGCCGCGATGGCCGCCTTCCCGGTGGCGCAGGCGGCCGAGCGTTCACGCGCCTACATGGACCTCACCCTGCGCGGCACGCCGTTCTGGCGCTGGCCTGGAGTGCTGCGGCTCTACTGGCTGGGCGGCCGCGCCAGCCCAAGGCCGCGCGAGCACTCCCTGTACATCGACGCGCTCGCCACCGACCCCGCGTTCAGGCGCCAGGGCGCCGCCCGAGCGCTCCTCGAGGAGGCCGAGCGCCAGGCCCGCGAGCACGGACTGCCGGCGGTCTCGCTGGACACCACGCTGACGAACGAGGCCGCCCGCGCTTTGTACGCCGGCGCCGGCTTCGACGAGGTGGCCTACCGCGCGCCGTCGCGCGGGCTGCCCGGCTTCGTGGCGCTGGTGAAGCCGGTAAACCGATGACCGACCGGGGAGGATGTCCGATGCTGTACATGGTCGTCGAGCGCTTCACGCACGGACCTGCCCCGGTCTATCAACGCGCCGCTGAGAGGGGTCGACTCCTGCCACCTGGGCTCGACTACGTCGACAGCTGGGTGGGTGAGCGGCTTGACCGCTGCTTTCAGCTCATGCAGACCCACGATTCGAAGCTGCTGGACGAATGGACCAAGCGGTGGGAAGACTTGGTCGAATTCGAGATCGTCCCGGTCATCACGTCCACCGAGGCCGCAGAGCAGATCGCCGACATCATCCCCGACCCCTGAGCGCAGCGCTCGCCGGCAGTGGGCCGACGTCATGTGGCTCAGCGGCTTATCCGCTCCTGCACCTTCACCCCGAGCCGCTGCGCGGCGGCGCCGGCCTTCTCGACCGGTGAGCCGGGCTTCGGCATCAGGCCGAGCTGACGCGTCACGTTCATCATGTCGAACACGATCCG
>JBEVKE010000029.1:0-4944 GCA_040509835.1 Thermoleophilaceae bacterium | reverse complement strand
GCGTCGGCAGCTCGGTGTTCTTCGGCTTCCTGCTGGTCGTGATCGCCATCGGCGTCCTCGTCATGGTCGGGCGGCGCAGACAGGCGAAAGCTCAGGCCGCGCGCTCGGCCCAGCTACAGCGCTAGCTCAGTTCAGGGCCGACGACAGGCGCCGCCGATGCTCGCGCGCGAGCGGGTCGTCCGGCCCCAGCTCCGTGAAGATCGCGACCATCACGCGCCGGATCAGGTCGCGGCGGTCGGGGTCGGTCTCGCCCGCGAAGGCGCCCTGAAGCGCCTCGAGCGCAGCGGCGTGGTCGCCGCGGTCCCAGGCCTCGAACGCCTGGGCAAGCGAACCCGGCAGATCCCCGCTGCGGGCGAGCTCCACGCGCGAAATCAGGCCGTCCGCCACGAAGTCGGCCGCGGCGCCCTCCAGCAGGCGCACGGCGTCGTCCGTCTCGCCGCGCGCCAACAGCAGCCGGGCGAGAGCGCGGCGCGCGTCCGGATGGGTCGGCTCCAGCTCCAGCGCACGCCGGAGGTCAGCCTCCTCCCCGCTCCGCGCCAGCTCGTCCGCCTCAGACGGCACCAGCGAGTCGAAGAAGGTCTCGACCTGGGCGGGCGGCAGCGCGCCGGTGAACTCGGCGGCCACCCGGCCGTCCCTGAACGCCTTGACTGCCGGGATGCTCTGGATGCGGAACGCCGCCTGGAGGGTGCGGTTCTGGTCCACGTCCACCTTCGCCAGCTCGACCTTCCCGGCGCGCGCCGTGGCGGCGCGCTCCAGCGCCGGGGTCAGCTGCTTGCACGGGCCGCACCAGTCGGCCCAGAAGTCCACCACCACCGGCAGATCGCGCGAGCGCTCCAGCACCCGCTGCTCGAAGTCCGCCTCACCGACGTCGTAGATGGTGGTGTGCTGAGTCTCAGTGCTCACGGATGGTGACCTTCTCGATCACCACCGACTGTAGAGGGGTGCCCGTGCCGCCACTGGCCGGGTCGCCGAGCTTCCCGATCGCCTGGACGGCGTCCATCCCCTTCGTGACCTTCCCGAGCAGCGCATAGTCGGGAGTTAGGCCGGAACCCGTGCCCGTCACCACGAAGAACTGGCTGCCCGCCGTGCCCGGGGGTTCGTTGCCGGCCTTCGCCATCGCCACCACGCCGGGGTCGTAGGACGAGTTCGCCGGCACCTTGTCGCGCGTGGAGTAACCGGGCCCGCCGCTGCCGGTCACGGTCGGGTCGCCACCCTGGATCACGAAGCCCTGCACGATGCGGTGGAAGATCGTGTCGTCGAAGAAGCCGTTGCGGGCGAGGGCGACGAACGACGCCGCGGCGTTCGGTGAGGTCTTCTGGTCCAGCCGGATCGTGAACGACCCGCAGGTGGTCTGCAGCGTTACCTCGTAGGTCTTCGAGTTTGAGAGCGGCTTCTGCGGCTTCTTCTGCCCTCCGCCGTCACGCGGCGTGGGCTGTTCGACGTCCCGGCAGACGCCCTGCGCCTTCTCGGTCTGAGCGGCCGCGGTGCTCGTCTCGGTCTTGGCGGCCGAGCCGCCGCCCGAGTCGTCGTCACCGCCGCAGGCGGCGAGAGGGAGCGCGAGCGAGCACAGCAGTACAGCGAGAGGCCTCAGCACGGCGGCGTAGGCTAGCGACGTGCCGCTCACCCGAATCGCGCAGCGCTACGACCGTTTCATCCTCGATCTCGACGGCTGCGTGTGGATCGGCGACGAGCCCACGCCGCGGGCCGTGGAGGCGATCGCCTCGCTGCGCGAAGCGGGCAAGGGAGTCGTCTATGCCACCAACGACCCGCGCAGCCCCACCGAGGACTACGTCGCGCGGCTCTGGAAGATCGGGGTCCGCGCCTCGGTCGGCGATGTCGTCACCGTCGGCGGCGCGATGCAGCACCTGCTGGCCGAGACGCGATCCGGCAGCACGGCATTCGTGGTCGGCACGGAGGCGCTCTTCCGGCACGTCACGGAAGCCGGGCTGCGCATCCTCAACGGGACCGACCTGGCCTCGCGTGCCGAGGTAGTGGTGGTCGGCGGCACGGAGGACCTCGTCTACGACGACCTCCGCTACGCCGCGCTCGCCGTCCGCCGCGGCGCCGACTTCCTCGCCACGGCACGCGACCCGACCTACCCGCAGCCCGACGGCCTGTGGCCCGGAACCGGCGCCATCCTCGCCGCGATCGAGGTGGCCAGCGGCCGCCAGGCGGAGATCGTGGGAAAGCCCGAGCCGCAGCTGATGCTCACCGCCCTGGACCGGTTCGGCGAAGAGGGCCGGACGCTCGTCGTGGGCGACCGGGTGGACACCGACCTCGCGGCCGCGGCGGCGGCCGAGCTGGACGCGGCCCTGGTGCTGAGCGGCGGGACCGCGCGAGAGGCACTGAACGGGTTCGAGCCCCAGCCCGTGGCGGTCAAGGAAACCCTCGCGGACCTGATTCTCGGCTAGCCCCGGAACGGGGGTGTGGAGGAGAAATCAGGCAGGGGGTGCGCGATATTCAGCGCACACCCCGGACCTGTCTCCTCAATGCCGCCGTTCGCCGGAATCGGCGCTCCGCATCAAGGCCTCCACGTCCGCCCGCTCCACGCCCAGGAGCGCGCAGGTGTAGCCGTTCACCATCAGCCCGGCGGCGGCCGCCCGTGCCAGCGCCTCCGCGGGCTCCACCTCACGCGCCTCGTGGAGGTGCGCGGCGCACACGGCCGCCACGAAGTCCGTGTGGCGGTCGCCGTGGACCGCCACCGCCCCTTTCCTGCGCAGCTCGCGCCGCAGGAGCGGAAGCACCTCCTCGAGCGCCTCCGCCCCGCACTGCGCAGACTCGACGGGAACGTGATGCCACAACAGGCCGGCGGCCTCGTAGGCGCCCAGGTTGTGGCGCGAGCTCATGGTCGAGACCACCAGCCGCACGCCCTTCCCCTGCAGATAGGCGATCTCGGCCGCGCGCCGCTCCGGACGGTGGCTCCTCCCTCCCCCACCCGGGCGCTCCATCCCACACAGCTTGCCCGGCCGCGCCCACCAGATCCTGCTCGGTCCCCGCTCCTTTGTAGCCATGGAGAGCGAAGCGGGCGCGGTGCCGAATTCGCCCCCTTCGCCTCGATAGCATGCTTTCGCCATGTGCCGCGTTTTCGGGTGCGTCGCCTCCGAGCCGGTTTCGATCCGGCACGAGCTGCTGGACGCCGCGAACCCGCTGATCCGTCAGTCGGAGGAGCACGATTCCGGGTGGGGCATGGCCGTGTACGAGCGGTCGGAGGGAGCCGAGCCGAGGCTGGTGCGCTTCCCCGAGGCCGCCTACGGGGACGACGAGTTCCGTGAGGCGAGCGAGCTGCGCGGCCGCATCTTCAACGTGCACGTCCGGCGCGCGACGATGGGCCACCTCGCGCTGGAGAACACGCACCCGTTCGCCCTCGGCGGCTACACGCTCGGCCACAACGGGACGATCCTGCGCTACCCGCGCCTGCTCCAGCCCGGCATGCAGCCGGCCGAGGGTGACACCGACTCCGAGCACCTCTTCAACCTGCTCATGCACGACTTCGACGACGGCGACGCGGTCGCGAGCATACGCGCGGCCATGCAGCGGGTGGTGGAGTGCTCGCCGTTCAGCGGGCTGAACATCCTCTTCAGCGATGGGGAGAAGCTCTTCGCCTACCGGCTCGGCCTGTTCGAGCTGCACTGGCTGGCGCGGCCCGGCCAGCTCCTCGTGGCGTCGGAGCGGGTCACGGACGAGCCCGGCTGGCACAGCGTGCAGCAGGACGTCCTCCTCACGCTCGACCCCAAGAACCTGGAGGAGCCGCATGCGGAGCGCCTGCTCGGCGACGAGCTCGTCCAGAAGGCCGAGATCCAGAAGGTGGACCTCACTCCGCACCTGCGGGGAGAGGAACGCGGCCTGGCGGCCGCGGAACGCGCGAAGGCCGCGGCGGCCGCCGGGTGAGCGCAGAGGAGTCCCGCGCGCCGGCCGCGGGCGCGGAGCCGGGGGCCACGCCCCCCACGCGCCGCTTTGCGCTGCTCGTGAACCCCGCTTCGGCCGGCGGCCGGGCGCTGCGAGCGCTGCCCCAGGTCCATCAGGTGCTCGACCAGCTCGGCGCGGGCCACCGCACGGTCACCACCCGCAGCATCGACCATGCCTACGAGGAGGCGGTCGGGGCGGCGGCCGCGGGAGAGACGGTCGTCGCGCTCGGCGGCGACGGGCTCCTGCGCCCCCTTGCCGGCGCGCTCAAGGGCACCGGCAGCGCCCTGGCAATCGTGCCCTGCGGCCGCGGCAACGACCTCGCCCGCATGCTCGGCGTGCCGACCGATCCCGGCGAGGCGGCGCGGCTCGCTGTACGGGGCGAGGAGCGCCTCGTCGACGTCGCGAACGTCGAGGGCGTCCCCTACATGGGCGTCGCGAGCTTCGGCTTCGACTCGGATGCCAACCGGATCGCTAACGAGGCCAAGCTCGTCAAGGGCGACGGCGTGTACGTGTACGCGGCGCTCAGGACGCTCGCGACCTGGAAGCCGGCCCACGTCAGCGTCATCGTGGACGGGGTGCGCCACGAGTTCACGGGAAGCACCGTCGCCGTGGGCAACTCCAAGGTCTACGGGGGTGGCATGTACGTCCTCCCCCACGCCGAGATCGACGACGGCCGGCTCGATGTGATGGTCGTGAAGCATGCCTCCAAGCTGCGCCTGCTGAGGCTTCTCCCCCGGGTCTTCAAGGGGACACACGGCGACTCGGAGCTCGTCGAGTTCCTCCGCGGCGAGGAGATCGAGGTGAGCTCCGACCGCCCCTTCGCCATCTACGCCGACGGTGACCCGATCGGCGCCACGCCCGCGATCATCCGGGTGGAGCGGCGCTGCCTGAGGGTCATCGCGCCGTCCTGATGTTCCGCCTCGCCCGCACCCTCGCCCGCCTGGCCCGGGACGCCAGCCGGCGGGTCGGCCGCACCGGCGGCACCACGGCCCCCGGGCGGATGCTGCTGAAGGTGTCCCCCAGCTCGCTACGGCGGAT
>JBEVKE010000028.1:0-11551 GCA_040509835.1 Thermoleophilaceae bacterium | reverse complement strand
TGGCCCAGTACGTGAAGCAGCGCGAGCGCAGCCCGCACGACAAGGAGTACGACGAAAGCTTCGCCTCGCTCCCGGCGCTGATCGTGATCGACGGCGGCAGGGGGCAGCTGTCGGCCGGCCTGTCGGTGCTGGAAGAGTTCCGGGCGCTGGGCGTGACGGTCGTGAGCCTCGCCAAGCGGATCGAGGAGGTCTTCATCCCGGGCCGGCGCGACCCGCTGCGGCTGCCGCACGACACGGTCGAGCTCCAACTGCTCCAGCGCGTGCGGGACGAGGCGCACCGGTTCGCCGTCGAGTTCCACCGCGGCAAGCGCGACAGGGCGATGACGCACTCGGTGCTCGACGAGCTGCCGGGCGTGGGCCCGGCGCGCAAGCGCAGCATCCTTCAGCACTTCGGCTCGCCGGAGAGGTTCCTGCGGGCGAGCCGCGAGGAGCTCGAGGCGGTCCCGGGGCTGCCGGGCAAGGTCGCTCGCGACATCTACGCGCAGGTGAACAGGGTGCGATGACTCCGCACGACGTCGAGGACTTCGTCGTGATCTCCGGCATCTCGGGCGCCGGCAAGTCACAGGCGATGGCCACCTTCGAGGATGCCGGGTACTTCTGCGTGGACAACCTGCCGCCCGAGATGATCCGCTCGCTGGCCGAGCTGTTCGGCCACGAGGGAAGCAAGGTGGCGCGCGCCGCCGTTGCGTCGGACGTCCGCGGAGGCGACTACTTCGACACGCTCGTCCAGGTGCTCGACGACCTCGACGCCGCCGGCCTGCCCTACCGGATCCTCTTTCTCGAGGCCGACGACCCGATCCTGATCAACCGCTTCAAGGAGACCCGCCGGCGCCACCCGCTCGCCAACGGCGGCTCCGTGGGGGCGGCACTCGCCCGGGAGCGGGCCATGCTCGCCCCGCTGAAGGAGCGTGCCGACGTCTCCATCGACACGAGCGACCTTTCGGCGGCCCGGCTGCGCAAGGTCGTGGCGGACAAGATGCTGCCGCACGGCCGGCCCGGCAGGCTCGCCGTGACGTTCCTGACGTTCGGCTTCAAGCACGGCACGCCGCGCGACGCCGACCTCACCTTCGACGTCCGCTTCCTCCCGAACCCCCACTACGAGGCCGAACTGCGCGACCAGACCGGCCTCGACCCCGAGGTGATCCGGTACGTCGAGAACTCGGACGGGATCGGCGAGTTCTACGCGCGCCTTTCGCCGCTGCTCGACTACCTGCTGCCGAACTACGAGCAGGAGGGCAAGGCCCATCTGACGGTGGCGATCGGCTGCACGGGCGGCCGCCACAGGTCCGTCGTGATAGCGGAGCACCTCGCGCGGGAATACCAAGCGGGGGGCGGCTACATGGTGGAGGTCGTCCACCGCGACGTGGACAAGCCTCCACACCGCCCCTAGCGGGCCGTTAGATTCAGACCCACGCACAGCACGCGAAGGAAGGACGACACGACATGGCCTTGAAGGCCGGGATCAACGGCTTCGGCCGCATCGGACGCAATGTGTTCCGCGCGGCGCACGCCCGTGGCGCCGACATCGACTGGGTGGGTGTGAACGACCTCACCGACCCCAGGACGCTCGCCCACCTCCTGAAGTACGACTCGATTCTCGGCCCGTTCCAGGGCGAGATCGACTACACCGACGACAGCATCGTCGTCGACGGAGACGAGCTGAAGGTGTTCGCGGAGCGCGACCCCGGCGCGCTGCCGTGGGCTGACGTGGGCGCCGAGGTCGTGATCGAGTCGACCGGCTTCTTCACGAAGCGCGACGACGCCGCCAAGCACCTCGAGGCGGGCGCGAAGAAGGTGATCATAAGTGCCCCGGCCACCGAGCCGGACGTGACGCTGGTGCTCGGCGTGAACGACGACGCGTACGACCCCGAGAACCACCACGTCATCTCGAACGCGTCCTGCACCACCAACTGCCTCGGCCCGGTGGCGCGCGTGCTGCACGACGCCGTCGGGATCGAGCGCGGGGTCATGACCACGATCCACGCCTACACGTCGGACCAGAACCTCCAGGACGGGCCGCACAAGGACCTCCGCCGCGCGCGCGCCGCCGCGGCGAACCTGGTGCCCACCTCGACCGGAGCCGCGAAGGCGATCGGCCTGGTCATGCCGGAGCTCGACGGGAAGCTGAACGGCATCGCCGTGCGCGCCCCGGTCATCACGGGCTCGATGGTGGACCTCGTCTGCGAGGTGTCGCGCCCTACGACCGTGGACGAGATCAACTCCGCGTTCGCCGACAAGGCCGACTCGGGCGCCATGGAGGGCATCCTTCGCTACAGCGACGAGCCGATCGTCTCCTCCGACATCGTCTCGTCGCCGTACTCGTCGATCTTCGACGCGCCGCTCACGATGGTCATCGACGAGCAGCTCGTGAAGGTCGTGTCCTGGTACGACAACGAGTGGGGCTACTCGAACCGGGTGGTCGACCTGGCCCAGCGCGTCCTGGCGGGATCGCCCGTCGCCTGAGGTGGCGGAGCGAGGCGCCACGAGCTCGACTCTCGGCAAGCGGACGGTTCGCGACCTCGACGTGACGGCCGGGCAGAGCGTGCTCGCGCGCGTGGACTTCAACGTGCCGCTCGACGGCGGGCGTGTGACCGACGACGCGCGCATTCGCGCCGCCCTGCCGACGATCGAGCTGCTGCTCGACAGGGGAGTGCGGCTGGTGCTCTGCTCGCACCTCGGCCGCCCGAAGGGGCGCGATCCGGAGACGTCGCTCGCGCCCGTCTCGGCGCGGCTCGCCGAGCTGATCGACGCCCAGGTTCACCAGGCGCCCGAGGTGGTGGGCCCGGAGGTGCGGCGCGGCGTCGACCGGCTCCTGCCGGGCGCGGTGCTGGTGCTCGAGAACACGCGGTGGGAGCGAGGGGAGACCGAGAACGATCCGGGGCTCTCGCGCGAGCTGGCCTCGCTGGGCGACGCCTACGTGAACGACGCCTTCGGCGCGGCTCACCGCGCGCACGCGTCCACCGTGGGTGTGGCCGAGTACCTGCGGCCCGCGGTGGCCGGCCTCCTGCTCGAGAACGAGGTGGTCACGCTGCGCTCGATAGTCGAGGCGCCGGAGCGCCCGCTCGTGGTGGTGCTGGGCGGCGCCAAGGTCACCGACAAGATCGCGCTGATCGACCGCTTCCTGGACACGGCGGACACGCTCCTGATCGGCGGCGCGATGTGCTTCTCCTTCTTCCGCGCACAGGGCATCCCGACCGGGGACTCGCTGGTCGAGGAGGAGGGCGTGGAGCTCGCCAGGCGAGCGCTCGAGAAGGCGGACTCGTCGAAGTGCCGGCTCCGGCTGCCGGTCGACCTCGTGGCGGGCGATCGCTTCCACGCCGAGGCCGAGCACCGCGAGTTGAACGGCGTCGAGGTCGAGGACGGCTGGATGGGGCTCGACATCGGCCCACGGACGGCCGCGGCGTACGTGGACGAGGTGGCGAAGGCGGGCACCGTGTTCTGGAACGGACCGATGGGCGCATTCGAGCTTGAGCCGTTCGCCGCGGGCACCCGCGCCGTCGCGGAGGCCGTGGCGCGCGCGAGCGGGACGACCGTGGTCGGCGGCGGCGACTCGGGCGCCGCGCTGGCGCAGTTCGGCCTGGCCGCCCAGGTGGACCACCTCTCGACCGGCGGGGGCGCATCGCTGGAGCTGCTCGAGGGCAAGCCGCTGCCGGGCGTGGAGATCCTCGATGACGCCTGATGTGAACCGCCGGCCGCTGATCGCCGGCAACTGGAAGCTGTGGGGCACGCGCGCGCAGGCCGCCGACTACTGCGAGCGACTGAAGGGCCTGCTGCCCGCCGAGGGCGAGCGGCACGCCGAGATCGGCGTGTGCCCGGTGTTCACCGCGCTCGAGGTCTGTGTCGGAGCGCTCGAGGGCACTGGCGTCGGGGTATACGCGCAGACCATGCATCAGGAGGAGACGGGCGCGTTCACCGGCGAGGTATCGGCGGACATGCTCACCGAGCTGGGCGTCGACGGCGTCGTGCTCGGGCATTCCGAGCGGCGTGAGTACAACTGCGAAACGGACCGCGCGCTTCAGGAAAAGGTCCCCCGCGCGCTCGATGCAGGCCTGCAGCCGATCCTGTGCGTGGGCGAATCCGAGGACGAACGTGAGCGCGACGAGACCCAGCGGAAGCTCAGGTCTCAGGTGAAGGAGGCACTCGAGCGGGTTCCGGACGAGCGGCTGTCCGACGTGGTGATCGCCTACGAGCCGATCTGGGCGATCGGGACCGGGAAGGTGGCCACGCCTGAGATCGCGCAGGACGCGATCGGGTTCATCCGCGCGCTCGTGGGCGACCGCTCCGAGGAAGCCGCCATGCGCATCCGCGTTCTCTACGGCGGCAGCGTCAAGCCCGACAACGCCGCCGAGATACTGGCCCAGCCGGATGTGGACGGTGCGCTGGTGGGCGGTGCGAGCCTGGACCCCAAGGGGCTCGTGGAGATCGCGGCGGCCGCGGCGCCGTGACCTTCGAGCGCGCCTGCCTCGTCGTCCTGGACGGCTGGGGGCTCGCGGAACCCGGGCCGGGCAACGCCATCGAGCTGGCCGACACGCCCGTGTTCGACGAGCTGTGGGAGCGCTGGCCGCACACGACGCTCGTGACCTACGGCCCCGCCGTTGGCCTTCCCGAGGGGCAGATGGGCAACTCCGAGGTCGGGCACCTGAACCTCGGCGCGGGCGCGCCGGTGAAGCAGGACCTGCTCCGGATCGACGAGGCGGTCGAGGACGGCTCGTTCTACGACAACGAGGCACTGCGCGCGGCCTGCGACACGGAGCGCCTTCACCTGCTCGGGCTCGTCTCCGACGGCGGCGTCCATTCGAGCATGGACCACCTGAGGGCGCTGGTGGAGCTCGCGCGGGGCGAGGGCGTGCCGGACGTTGTGGTGCACGCGTTCACCGACGGTCGCGACACCGCACCCGACAGCGGCGTTCGGCATCTGGCCGAAGTCGAGTCCTGGGGAGGCGCGCGAATAGCGACGGTCAGCGGCCGCTACTACGCCATGGACCGAGACAAACGCTGGGATCGAACGGACCTCGCCTTCGACGCGATCGTCAAGGGCGAGGGTGAGTTCTCGGCACCGTCCGGGGAGGAGGCGGTTCGGCAGGCGTACGACCGGGGCGAGACGGACGAGTTCATCAAGCCGACGCTGGCGGGCGATGAGGGGCGCATCCGCGACGGCGACCGCGCGATCTTCTTCAACTTCCGGCCCGACCGCGCGCGTCAGCTCACCGAGAAGCTCGGGGAGGCCGGCGTGCCGCTCACGACGCTCACGGAATATCAGGAGCACTGGGAGTACCCGGTCGCGTTCCCGCCCGCGCGCCCGGAGGTGACGCTGGCCTCGACGCTCGCCGACCGCGGGCAGGCGCAGCTCCACGTCGCCGAGACCGAGAAGTACGCGCACGTGACCTACTTCTTCAACGGCGGCGAGGAGGACGAATACCCGCGGGAGGAGCGCGAGCTGGTGGACTCGCCGCGGGACGTGCCGACCTACGACAAGAAGCCCGAGATGAGCGCCCGCGAGGCGGCGCGCGCGTTCGCGGAGCGGTGGCGGGAGGGCGACTTCACCTTCGGGATCATCAACTTCGCGAACCCCGACATGGTCGGGCACACCGGCGTGATCGAGGCCGCGGTGAAGGCGGTCGAGACCGTGGACGAGTGCCTCGGTGAGGTCGTGACGGCGGTGGAGGAGAGCGGCGGGGTCTGCGTGATCACGGCCGACCACGGCAACGCCGACCAGATGCTGGAGCCGGACGGCAGCCCGAACACCGCCCACTCGAAGAACCCGGTGCCGCTGATCGTGACCGCGGACGTGGGGGAGCTGCGCGAGGGCGGCACTCTCGCGGACGTGGCACCCACGATCCTGGCGCTGCTGGGCGAGGATCAGCCGTTGCAGATGACCGGCACGGATCTTTGTTCGAGATAACGGCCCGCGACGGCGCGGCGCGAGCGGGCGTCATACAGACCGCGCATGGCCCGGTGCGCACGCCGGCCTTCGTGCCGCTCGCCTCGACCGCGACCGTCAAGTCGCTCCACGCCAGCGAGGTCGCCGAGCTCGGCTACGACATGGTGCTGGGCAACACGTTCCACCTGTTCATCCAGCCCGGCCACGAGCTGATCGCCGAGATGGGCGGCCTCCACGACTTCATGGGCTGGGAGCGGCCGATCATCACCGACTCGGGCGGGTACCAGGTGTTCTCGATGGGCCACGGGTCGGTGGCGGAGGAGATCAAGCGCCGGCGCGACCATCGGCAATCGATGGTCGTCTCGATCGCGGAGGAGGGCGTCCGGTTCCGCTCGTATGCCGATGGCCGGGAGCGCTTCATGGGGCCCGAGACCTCGATGGAGGTGCAGGCCGCGCTGCGCTCGGACATAGCGCTCGCGTTCGACGAGTGCACGCCCTTCCACGTCGAGCGCGACTACACGGCGGCGTCGATGGAGCGCACGCACCGCTGGCTCGACCGGTGCGTCGCGTGGTGCGGCGAGCACGCGCCGCCGGGCCAACTCCTCTACGGAATCGTGCAGGGCGGCGTGTATGAGGACCTGCGCGCGGCGTCGGCGGCGTACGTGGCCGGGGCGGGTGTGGACGGCATCGCGATCGGCGGCTCGCTGGGGCAGGAGAAGGAGCAGATGCGTGAGGTGGTGGGGTGGGCGCTCGCCGGGCTGCCGGCGGAGCCGCCCCGGCACCTTCTCGGGATCGGCGACGTGGACGACATCGTCCACGCGGTGGGCGCGGGGATCGACACCTTCGACTGCGCCACGCCCACCCGGCTGGCGCGCCACGGCACGGCGCTCGTGAACGACCCGGCCGGCCGCTGGCGGCTCGACCTGACCAAGTCGAGGCACCGCACGAGCGGCGAGCCGATCGACCCGGATTGCCCGTGTCCGGCCTGCCGCGAGCACACGCGCGGCTACCTGCACTACCTGATCCGGATCGGCGAGCTGACCGGCAAGCGGCTGCTGACGCTCCACAACCTCACGTTCATGGAGCGCCTGATGCGGCGCCTGCGCGACGCGGTCGGCGAGGGCGTCTACGAGGACGAGGCCGAGCGCGTGCTCAGCGGGTGTGCGCCTGGATGAAGTCGCGCAGCGAGTCGATCTGCTGCTGAACGTCGGGGCGCTGGACCGAGTCCACGCTGCCGTTGCCTGACGAGGACAGCAGCGCGACGGCCACGATCGCTACCGCCGCGATCACGGCCAGCAGCGCCAGGAAGGTGCCCCAGCGGCGGCGCGTGGCCGCGCGCCGGGCGAGATCCCGCTCGTCGCGGCGCGTGCGGGCCTCTTGCACGGGCGCGGGCGTGACGGCCTGCTGCACGCGCGTGGGGCTGGCGCCCACGGACGTGCGCTGGAGCGCCTGCGTGGCGGCGGTCTGGTCGATCGCCTCGGTCATGTCGAGGTCGCTCATCCCGAGCCGCAGTGTGGCCTCGGTGGCCTCGCCGCGCACGCCGGCCTCGATGGCCTCGGCCATCTCGAGCGCGGTGGCGTAGCGCGCATCCGGGTCGCGCTCGAGGGCTACCCGCACCGCCTCGTCCAGCTCGGCCGGCACCTCGGGGCGGTAGTTCGTGATCGGGTCCACCGGGTCCTGCTGCTGCTTGAGCGCCAGCTCGGTGAGCGAGGCGTACTCGTGCGGCAGCCGCCCGGTTAGGAACTGGTAGGCGCAGACGCCGAGCGAGTAGATGTCGGACGGCGGGCCGGCCTCCTCACCACGCGCCTGCTCGGGCGAGAGGTAGGCCGCGGTGCCGAGCACCGAGCCGACCTGCGTGATCCGGGTCTGCTCGGCCGCCTTCGCGATCCCGAAGTCGGCGAGCTTGGTGGCGCCCATCTCCTCCGCGAACAGGAGGTTGCCGGGCTTGACGTCCCGGTGCACCACGCCCGCGCGGTGGGCGTAGTCGAGGCCGTGGCAGGCGTCGCGCACGAGCCGGATGGTCTCGTCGATGCCGAGCCGCTTGCGCTCGCGGAGCATGTCCGCGGCCGACGGCCCGTCCACGTACTCCATGACGATGTAGTGGCGGTGCGAGCTCGGGTCCTGACCCGAGTCGAACACCTGCACGATGTTCGGGTGCTGGAGCCGGGCCGCCGAGAGCGCCTCGCGGCGGAAGCGGTATACGAACGCCTCGTCGTCGGCGAGATGCTCCGCGAGGAGCTTCACCGCGACGGGCCGCTCTAGCACCGTGTCGCGGGCCTCGAACACTGTGGACATCCCGCCGGCGCCCAGGCGGGGCCCGAGCACGTAGCGGCCGGCGACCTCCGTGGGCGGGCTCATCAGCCGCCCCCCTCGTCGCCCGAGGGGCTCACGCCGCCGCCGATCCCGTTGCCGTTCCCGTTCCCGTTTCCGTTTCCGTTGCCGTTCCCGTCGTTCGGCAGCGGGGCCTCGTCGGGCGAGGTGGGGGTCGTCTCGGTCTGGGTCTCGGTCGGGGTCGTCTCCGTCTGGGTCTCGGTGGGCGTCGTCTGCTCCGTCTGGGTCTCGGTCGGCGTGGTGTTGGTCTGCTGGCCGGCAGCCTTGTCGTCGCACTCCTGCTGAACGAGCTCCCACAGGTGGTCGAAGCTGTCCTGGAGCGCCGACTTCACGTCGGAGTCCACGTCGTCGGGCATTCCGTCGATCAGGTCCTCGACCTGCTTCTTGTTCGGGCCCTTCGAGTCCGGGCCCTCGAGGATGTCCTTGCACGCGCCGGCGCTGCCCTGGTCGAGCCGCGCCTGCACGCCGTCGAGCTGCGTCTGCAGGCCGGTGGCCGTCGCGACCGGGATCCCTTTGCCCTCTTCGGTGCCCCCGCAGCCCGCGACCGCCACGGCGGCGACCACGAGCGCCAGCGCGAATATGCGCCGCGGAGCCCTCACTGGCCGGCGAAGAGGCGCTCGGCGAGTACGACGGGCAGGCCCGCCTCCTCGATCGCACGTGCCGCGTCCTCGATCGGATATTCCACTCGCCGCCACTCGGCCGTCCACGTAGAGGTGTCTAGCAGGAGCCACGCGGCGCGTGGGTCACCATCCCGTGGCTGACCGACCCCGCCGGGGTTCACGAGCCAGCGCCCGCCGGACAGGTCCTTGACCGTGCCGCCCTCCGCCGTGGCGCCCGACATCTTGCCCTCGTCGTCGCGGCTGAACCAGAGCGCGACGTGCGAATGGCCGACCGCGACTACGCGCGCGTCGGTCAGGTCGAGGCACTCGTCCGCCTGCCATGTCGAAAGCACGTATTCCCAGACCGGGTCGCGCGGGCTCGCGTGATAGAGCGCCGGCTCGCGGCCTGGATCCGACGGCTTGAGGCCCTTGAGGTAGTCCATCGTCTCCTCGGTGATGGTCTCCACGGTCCAGCGGGCGGCGGTCGCGGCGCTCGCCGAGAAGTCCGAGATCGGGATGTCGCCCGTGACCACCAGGTCGTGGTTCCCCGCCAGGGACATGTCGCAGCGGTCCCGCGCGAGCTGCACGCAGTCGTCGGGCTGAGCGCCGTATCCGACCAGGTCGCCGAGGCACCAGATCTCCTCGACCGACTCTTCCTCGACATCGCCAAGCACCGCCTCGAAGGCGGGCAGGTTCCCGTGGACGTCGGACAGGATGGCGATGCGCATGAGGGGCCTACAGTGTCGGGGGAATGGGGCGTTCGCGGCTGCCAGTTGCTTTCGTCGTCGCGGTGGCCGCCGCCGCTGCGGCGACCTTCCTGCTTCGCCCGCGCGGCGTAATCGAGCCCGTCCCAGTCGAGGCCCAACAGTACTTCACGGCATCTCAGCTGGACCGCGCCCACGACTACCAGAGCGTCCAGCGGCTGCTCGGGCTCGCCGGATTGGGCGTGGGAATCGGCACCCTGGCCCTGCTCGCGTTTCGCCCGCCCCGCCGGCTGCTCGCCAGGTTGGAGGCGCGCCCCTTCCTCGGCGGCGCGGCGGCGGCGGCCGGCATCTCGCTTGTCTTGGTTGTCACGGGCCTCCCGATCGCGGCGTGGATGCGGGCTCGGGCACTCGACGTCGGACTCGCAACCCAGTCGTGGCCGAACTGGGCTGTGGACGTGCTGAAGGCCGCGGGGATCGGCGCGGTCACAGCTGCTATCGGCGGTCTGGTGGCGATGGCGCTGGTCCGCCGCTTCCCGCGCCACTGGTGGGCGCCGGCCGCGGTGATCGTGGTCGCGTACGGCGTCGTGACCATCTGGCTGTATCCGATCCTGATCGACCCCGTCTTCAACAGGTTCGACCGCCTGCCGCCCGGCAAGCTCCGCTCCGAGGTGCTGCACCTCGCCGATCGCGCGGGTGTGGACGTGGGCCAGGTGTACCGGGTGGACGCGAGCCGCCGCACCAGCGCGGCGAACGCCTACGTGATCGGGATCGGCCACAGCAAGCGGGTGGTGCTCTACGACAACCTGATCCACGACTTCAGCCCGGGCGAGGTGCGGACGGTGGTGGCGCACGAGCTGGGCCACCAGAAGCACGACGACCTGCTGCGCGGGCTCGCCTGGCTCGCGATCGTGGCGCCGGCCGGCACGTTCCTCGTGCAGGTCCTGTCTCAGCGCTTCGCGGGCCGCGAGTGGCTCGGCACGCCGGCGGCGCTGCCCGCGATCGCGCTCGCGCTCGCGCTCGTCAGCCTCGGTCTGGGCTGCGCCTCGAACGTGCTGTCGCGGCGGGTCGAGGCGAGCGCCGACACGTTCGCGCTGCGGCTCACGCACGACCCGAAGGACTTCATCGGCTTCCAGCGCCGCATCTCGATCCAGAACGTGGGCGACCCGGACCCGCCCCGGTGGTACCACGACCTGTTCGGCACCCACCCGACGACGCTCGAGCGGATCGGGGCCGGGGTGGCGGTCGAGTCCAAGTAGGCTGCCGCCGCTCGTGACACGCCGTGCCCTGATAGAGCCGGTGATCCAGGAGCTTGTCTCGTACGAGCGCGGCTCCGCGTCGCCGGGCGAGCGGCGCGCCGCCGAGCGGCTCGCCGGCGAGCTCCGTGCCGCCGGCTGCCGCGACGTGCGCGTCGAGGAGGAGAGCGCGCACGGCGGCTACTGGTGGCCGCTCGGGCTCCTGAACGCGGCCTCGGCGCTCGCGGCGATGCTTGGCCGCCTTCCCGCCGCGCTCGTGGGCGGAGCCGCCTCCGCGGCGGTCTACGACGACGTCAGCGGCGGCAGGCTCTGGTTTCGCCGGCGCACGCTCCCGCACCGCCCGACGTGGAACGTCATGGCCGAGCTGGGCGACCCGGACGCGCCGCGGACCGTCGTGTTCATCGCCCACCACGACGCGGCCCACAGTGGGCTCGTGTTCCACCCGGAGCTGCCGCGGATCGGGATGCGGCTGGTGCCGAGACTGCACGAGCAAGCAAACCAGAGCATCCCGATCATCTTCGGCGTCTTCCTCGGCCCGCTGCTGCTGGCGCTGTGGGGCCTCTGCGGCCGGCGCTCGCTGCGGCGGGCCGGCCTCTTCTTAGCCGGTGGCGCCACCGCGGCGATGGCGAACATCGGCACGAGCCGGGTCGTGCCGGGCGCGAACGACAACCTGAGCGCGGTCGGCGCGGTGGTGGCGCTCGCGCACGAGCTGGCGGAGCGGCCGCCGGAGGGAGTGCGCGTGCTGCTCCTCTCGACGGGCTCCGAGGAGGGCTTCATGGAGGG
>JBEVKE010000027.1:0-7708 GCA_040509835.1 Thermoleophilaceae bacterium | reverse complement strand
AGCCCGCCGAGCGCCTCGGTGGACAGGAGACCGACCACCGTGGTCACCACGATCGGGATCAGCGCCGGGACGATCATCTCTTTCTGCGCCGACGCGGTCACGATGTCGACCGCGCGGGCGTAGTCCGGCTTCTCGGTGCGGTCCATGATGCCCGGCTTCTCCTTGAACTGCCGGCGCACCTCCTCGACCACGCCACCGCCGGCGCGGCCTACCGCCTCGATGGCGAGCGCTGCGAACAGGTAGACCATCATGCCGCCCACGATCAGGCCGATCAGCACGTCGGGTTGCGAGATGTCGAAGGACACGACGGGCGAGCCCGACTTGACCGCCTCCTCGCGCAGCTCCTCGTGGAACGCCGCGAACAACACGAGCGCCGCCAAAACAGCCGAGCCGATGGCATAACCCTTCGTCACTGCCTTGGTGGTATTTCCGACCGCATCCAGAGGATCCGTCACGTTCCGAACCTCTTCAGGCAGATTCGCCATCTCGGCGATTCCGCCCGCGTTGTCGGTGATCGGCCCGAACGCGTCGAGCGCGACGATCAGCCCCGTGAGGGACAGCTGCGCCATCACCGCCACGCCGATCCCGTAGATGCCCGCGAGCTCGTTCGCCGCGAGGATGCCGCCGACCAGCAGGATCGCCGGCGCCGCGGTGGATTGGAGGCCCTGCGCGAGGCCCTGGATGATGTTCGTGGCGTGACCCGTCTGCGACGCGCGGGCTGTCGTGCGCACCGGCCGGAAGCGGGTCGACGTGTAGTAGTCGGTGATCACGAACAGGCCGGCGGTCACGGCCACGCCCACCAGCGTGCAGAGCCACAGGTCGATTCCGGTAGGCGCCTCGGCGCCGGCGCGGAGCAGGCTCGACACGCCGGTCTTGTAGTGGAGGTCGTCCATCATCAGGAGCGTGATGGGCAGGAACGCCAGCGCGGCGAGCCCGCCGGAGACGATCAGCCCCTGGTAGAGCGCGCGCTCGACGTTGCCCGCGCGGCTCCGCACGGCGTACGTGCCGATGATCGAGGCGAGCAGCGACACGCCGCCGATCACGAGCGGGTAGGTCGCGACCGTTCCGATCTCCCGGAAGGTCAGGACGCCGAGCAGCATCACGGCCACCGCAGTGACCGCGTAGGTCTCGAACAGGTCGGCCGCCATCCCGGCGCAGTCGCCGACGTTGTCGCCCACGTTGTCGGCGATCACGGCCGGGTTCCGCGGGTCGTCCTCGGGGATGCCCGCCTCGATCTTGCCGACGAGATCGGCGCCCACGTCGGCCGCCTTGGTGAAGATGCCGCCGCCCAAACGGGCGAAGACGGAGATCAGCGAGCCGCCGAAGCCGAGGCCCACCAGAGCATCGATCGCGTCGCGCTCGTCGGTGCCGGCCAGGATCAGGATCCCGTAGTAGCCGGCCACGCCGAGCAGCGCGAGCCCAGCCACGAGCAGACCGGTGATGGCGCCGCCCTTGAAGGCCACCTCGAGGGCGCGCGATACGCCCGAGCGTGCCGACTCGGCCACACGCGCATTCGCGCGCACGGACACGTTCATGCCGATGAACCCGGCCGCGCCGGAGAAGGTCCCGCCGATCAGGAAGCCGATGGCGACCAGGATGCCCTCGGCGTCCTGGGCCTCGAGCGCGACCGCAAGCACGATCGCGAGCACCACGGCAACACCGGCGATGATCGTGTACTGGCGGCGGAGGTATGCCTTGGCGCCCTCCTGCACAGCGGTGGAGATCTCCTGCATCTCCGCGTTGCCGGGCGACAGCGCCAGGAGCCAGCGGGAGGTGACCACGCCGTATACGACAGCGGCGCCGGAACACACGAGCGCGATGAGCACGCCCCAGTCAGTCAGGAATTCCAAGGGGTATTTCCTCCGGTTTGAGTCAGAAGAGCCAGCGCAGGGCGCCCGCTAGTGGTGATGGACAATCGCGCTGTCCAGCGCCGATGCGCAGATGTCGTCCGGCTGTGGGCCGATCTTCGGCACCGCCCGGAACAGAAGGGCGCGCAGTCTATCGAGGTTGTCGGCGAACACGCCGAACGCCGTGTCGGCCGACACCGGCGCCACGTCCTCCCTGCCCTCGAGGCCGGCGTCGTAGTCCGTCACCAGCGAGATGTTCGCGTAACAGAGCGACAGCTCGCGGGCGAGCCACGCCTCCGGGTACTGGGTCATGTTGACCACGTCGAAGCCGCCCGAGGCGAACCAGCGCGACTCGGCCCTCGTCGAGAAGCGCGGGCCCTCGACCACGACCACGGTGCCGCCCTCCACCACCGGTATCCCCTCCTCCCGGGCCGCCTGCGCCAACACCCCCCTCAAATCAGCGCAGTAGGGATCGGCTGCGGACACGTGGGTCGTCTGAGGGCCGTCGTAGAAAGTGCTCTCCCGGGCGGCTGTCCGATCGACGAATTGATCGCAGAGGACGAAGGTGCCTGGCTCAAGCTCCGGTTTGAGAGACCCGCACGCGCTCGGGCCGATGATCCGGTCGACGCCCACCTCCTTCATGGCCCAGACGTTCGCGCGGTAGTTGATTCGATGAGGCGGAAGCGTGTGTTCGTCCCCGTGGCGCGGCATGAAGGCGACCTCGACCCCATCGATGGTCCCCACCCGCACCGGGGCGGATGGAGGGCCGTAGGGCGTGGCGACCGGTACTTCGCTGACGTCGTCGAGGAACCTGTAGAAGCCCGAGCCGCCGAAGATCCCGATCACGAGCCGGGCGTCCAGATCTTCGACTCGGGGGGCGGAGGCTCGTCCTCCTTGGGCGACGACTCACGTACGTAGAGCATCTGGATCTGGTCCAGGGCATTCTGAATCGGCGCCTTCGCCTCCTCGGGAACCAGAGGGAGCATGTGGCGAGCGGCATCGATTGCCCTCTGTGCCTCCTCCGGATCCTTGGCCCCCTCCACCGACAGCTTCTGGCCGGCGAGGTTCACCAGGGTTGCGACCGTCTGCACCACCACGTCCTCGGTCTTGATCTGACGCAGGGCGTCAAGGAGCTGCTCTTCAGTGGGCTCGGTACTCACGTCGTGACCTCCTCGGCCGCGTACGTGCGCTGCGTGAGCGCCACCTCGGCGGCGTAGACCTCTTCGATTGTCGCGCCCTCGGCGAGCATCCGCTTCTGCCGCTGGGCACCGTTCTCCTCGGGCAGCGAGATGTCGATCCCGAGAGCCGTCCGCGCAGGCGCGGTCCACGCCAGCAGGCGATCGCGCGCCGCTTCGGCGGGGTACTCCTCGCGCCGGGCGAGGTCGATCAGCTTGCCGTCCAGGCCGTACCGGATCGCGCGCCAGAAGTTCTCCTCGATCACGCGGTTCGGCGGATCCTCGAACGGCTCGTCCTCGTCGTGGTCGAGCGCGGCCTGGGCCACGCAGGACACGATCAGCGCGGCCAGCGTCGTGGAGTCGTCGCCGCTCGCCTGCGCATCGCAGATCCGCATCTCCACCGTGCCGTACGAGTGGTGGGGCCGCACGCGCCACCAGACCTGGGTGAACTCGGTGATCGACTTGGTCCGGGTCAGGAAGTCGATGTAGTCCGCGTACGCCTGCCAGCCCCCGAACGCCTCCGGTATGCCGCAGCGCGGGAAGCTCTTCGTGAAGATCTGCGTGCGGGCGGAATGGAGCCCCGAGTGGCGCCCGTCGAGGAAGGGCGAGTTCGCGGAGATCGCCAGCAGCTCGGGCATGACCGCCCGGAGCCGGTCGCATACGCGCACCGCCCGCTCCGCCCCCCGCACTCCGATGTGCACGTGCAGGCTGAACGTGTTGTTGCGCCACGCGACGTACTGAAGGCTGTCCTGCACGCGCCGGTAGTGGTCGGTGTCGATGATCTGCTGCTCCTGCCACGGGCTCCAGGGATGCGTCCCGGTGGCGCCGAGCAGCGCCTGGCTCCTCGCCGCGAGCGCGAACAGCCGTGAGCGCGCGTCGCGCTGCTTCGTCACTGCGTCGGTGAACGTCTCGCCGCGCCCCGAGCGGATCTCGATCTCCGACCTGATCAGCTCGCCGGCCACGGACTCGGCCAGCACCGGGTCGTCCTGCGCCGCATCGCGCAGCTCCTCGAAGCGCTGGTCGAGCGAGAGCGTCGCCGGGTCGAGGATCGCGAACTCCTCCTCGATCCCGACCGTGAAGTCCGTGGAGGCGTCGAAGACCTCTCTGACTCGCGGCATGTCGAGCATGAAGGGGACCTCAGGTGAGGTAGAAGTAGAGCGCGTAGAGCAGGTCCACGGCCGGGCTGGACGTGTGGACCGTGACCTCGGGCGGTACCTGCAGCAGCGCCTCGGAGTAGTTGAAGATGATCTTCACGCCGGCCTCGACGAGGTCGTCCGCCACCTCCTGGGCCGCGTCGGTCGGGACGGCGAGGACCCCCACGACCACGTCCTCCTCGCGGATCACCCGCTCGAGCTCCTCGTACGGCCGCACGGTCAGGTTGTCGCCGACCTCGCCGCCGACCTTGCCCGGGTCCTTGTCGAAGAGCGCCACGACCCTGAAGCCGTGGTCCGCGAAGATGTCCGACCCCGCTATCGCCTGACCCAGGTTGCCGGCGCCGAACAGGGCGATGTTGTGCTTCCCCGTGCTGCGCAGGATCTTGCGGATCTGCGACACCAGCGAATCGACGTTGTATCCGACCCCGCGCTTGCCGAACTTCCCGAACCCGGACAGATCGCGCCGGATCTGGGTCGAGTTGACGTGCGTGTAGTCCGCCAGCTCCTGGGACGAGATCGTCTCGCGCCCCATCTTCTTCGCCTGGGTCAGGACCTGGAGGTATCGCGACAACCGTGCCGCGACCCCGAGTGACAGGCGCTCAGAGCCACCCGGCTCGGCGTCTGGCCGAACCGGTTGTAGCCCGACGCCGCCCGCTGCCATGTCGTCGTATCTCACGAGGCGTCCACTCTATCTACCCGTTGCCTCAGGTCAGCCTCATCGACGAAGAACTCGAACAGCTGCTCGCCGTCCAGCTCGAGCACGGGAATGCGCTCTCCATATGCGCGGTGGAGCTCCGGGTCGAGCGTCACATCCACCTCCGTGAGCTCGAACGGATGGTCAGTGCGCACCCGCTCCACAACCGCGCGAGCTTCGTCGCACAGGTGGCAGCCGGGCTTGCCGTAAAGCGTGACCTGAGGCACCCCGGGGATGCTGCCACCCTTCTGTCGTGGACAACATCGAGCTGATCGTCTTCGGGCTGCTCCTGGCGATCGCAGGCCTCGCGGTCCTCGCCGGATTCCTGCGCGTGCCGTACCCCGTGACGCTCGTGGCGGGCGGCGCGGTGATCGGCTTCCTCCCGGGCGTGCCGGACGTGACGCTCGACCCGGACATCGTGCTCCTGATCTTCCTGCCGCCGCTCCTCTACGGGGCCGCGTTCTTCACCTCCGTTCGCGACCTGCGGCGCAACGCGAAGCCGATCGCGATGCTCTCGATTCCGCTTGTCCTGGTAACCATGGGGGCCGTTGCCCTGGCCGCCCACGAGGCGGTTGGCCTCGCCTGGGGCCCGGCCTTCGTGCTCGGCGCGATCGTGTCGCCCACAGACGCCGTGGCGCCCGCGGAGATCATGCGCCGCATCGGCGCGCCGCGGCGGCTGATCACGATCGTCGAGGGCGAGAACCTCACCAACGACTGGACCGCGCTGGTGCTGTACCGGTTCGCGGTCGCTGCGGTGGTCACCGGGTCGTTCTCCCTGGTGGAGGCGGTCCCGAAGTTCCTCCTCACCGGCGTGGGCGGCGTGGCGATCGGCCTCGTCGCGGGGCGCATCATCCGCGAGGTCCGCTCCCGGCTCGACGACCCGCCCACCGAGATCACCATCTCGATCCTGTCGGGCTACGCCGCCTACCTGCCGGCGGAGCAGCTCGGGCTCTCCGGCGTGATCGCCGCGGTGACCATCGGCCTCTACATGGGCTGGCACACCCCCGAGCTCACGACGCCGGTGATGCGCCTACAGGGCATCGCGGTCTGGGAGATCCTGACCTTCCTCCTGAACGCGGTGCTGTTCCTGCTCGTCGGCCTGCAGCTCCCGGGCGTGCTCGACCGCCTGTCGGGACACACCGGCGCCGAGCTGGTGGGCTGGGCGCTCTTGATCAGCGCGGTGGTGATCGGCGTGCGGCTCCTGTGGATGTTCCTGATCCCGTACGCGGTGGCCATGGCGGACCGCGAGGCTCGGGACGACGTGCCGCGGCGCGCCCCGCCCGCGGAGCGGCTGGCCGTCGGCTGGGCTGGGATGCGCGGATCGGTGTCGCTCGCCGCCGCGCTCGCGATCCCGCTCAGCATCGACGCCGGCGGGCCCTTCCCCGACCGTGGGCTGATCGTGTTCCTGACCTTCGCCGTGATCCTCGTGACGCTCGTCGGGCAGGGGCTGACGCTCGGTCCGCTGATCACCTTCCTCCGCCTCCACGACGACGGGGTCGAGCAGTACGAGGAGCAGATCGCGAGGCAGCGGGTGGCCGAGGCCGGGCTCGACCGGATCGACGAGCTGGGCGAGCCGGACTGGATCGGGACGGACAGCATCGAGCGCGCCCGGAACCTGCTCGACTACCGGCGCCGCCGGTTCGGCGCGCTGGTCGACGGCGACGGCGATGGCTACGAGGCGCGCGCGGACGCCTGGCGGCGGCTCATGTACGACGTATACGACGCGCAGCGCACGCAGCTCGTGGACCTGCGCAACCGCGGCGAGATCAGCGACGAGGTGCGCCGCAAGATCGAGCGCGACCTCGACCTGGAGGAGTCTCGGCTCGAGAACTAGCGGGCCTACAGCCGCGCCGCGGCGTCGAGGCTCAGGTAGTCCGGGTACTCCACCGGCTCCAGAAAGCGAGCGGCGCCGGCGATCATCGCGGCGTTGTCGGTGCAGAGCTCGACCGGCGGAACCCAGACTGGCACGCCCAGCCCCGTCACAGCCGCGCGGAGCTCCGAGTTGGCGGCCACGCCGCCGCCGATGGCGAGCCGCTCGATGCCGGTGCGCTCCAGGGCCGTCCGCGTCCGTGCGGTCAGCGCGTCCACGATCGCGCGCTGGTAGGAGGCGGCGAGGTCCGCGCCCCGCTCGCCGGCCGCCCCGTCGCCCAAATCCCTGATCGCGTACAGCAGGGACGTCTTCAGGCCGCTGAAGCTGAAGTCGAGCTCGCCGGGGGCGCTGCGCGGGAAGTCGAACGCCTCGGGGTCGCCCTCTCGCGCCAGCCGGTCGATGGCCGGGCCGCCGGGATAGCCGAGGCCGAGCAGGCGGGCGCCCTTGTCGAACGCCTCGCCGGCGGCGTCGTCGAGCGTCTGGCCGAGCACCTCGTAGCCCGACGGGTCGTCCACGCGCGCGAGAAACGTGTGGCCTCCGCTCGCGACGAGGCACAGGTAGGGCGCCTCGACCGGGTCGCCGCCGAGCGTGCTCGCCACCACGTGGCCGTGCAGATGGTCCACCGGCACGAGCGGCAGCCGCCGCGTGGCCGCGATCGCCTTTGCCGACGACACGCCCACGAGCAGCGCGCCGATCAGCCCCGGCCCGCGGGTGACCGCGACCGTGTCCACGTCGCCGAGCCGCGCGGCCGCCCGCTCGAGCGCGTCGGCGGTGACGGCGTCGACGAGCTCGAGGTGGTGCCGCGAGGCGATCTCAGGCACGACCCCGCCGTAAAGGGCGTGCAGGAGTCCCTGCGAGGCGATCACGTTCGACTGGATTCGGCCGTCCTCGCTGACGACGGCGGCGCAGGTGTCGTCGCAGCTCGTCTCGAGGGCCAGAATCAAGCGGTCGTGCGCTCCTCCACCGTG
>JBEVKE010000026.1:0-13192 GCA_040509835.1 Thermoleophilaceae bacterium | reverse complement strand
CACCAGGTAGGAGTTAGGCTACCCTAATGAGCATGTTGAGGAAGACGGTCCCGGTCCTGGCCGCGGCGGCCTTCGCCATCGGTGCCGCGGCGTGCGGTGAGGATCGGTCCGGTGACGTCAAATTCGAGGGTGACACGGGGACCTCCTCCACCACCAGCACCGGGGGCTCTACCGGCACCGAGACCACCGGCACGGCGACCTCCGAGACGACCGAGACCACAACCACTCCCTGATGTCGCGACGCAGGCTGATCTGGACGGTCGTGGGCGGCACGGTGCTGCTGGTGGCCGCTTTCGTGGGAGTCGTCCTGGCCACCTCCGGGTCGTCCTCCGACTCCCTCGTTCTCTACTCGGCCCGCTCCCACTACGGCGAGGAGAAGCCGTTCGAGGACTTCGCAAAGAAGACCGGCACGGACCTGACGATTCGGGGCGGCGACGCCTCCGAGCTGTACGAGCGGCTCGAGTCGGAGGGCAAGAACACGCCGGCCGACGTGCTGATCACGGTCGACGCGGCCAACCTGTGGCGCGCCCAGCACGCCGGGATCATCGACTCCTGGAAGCCGCTCACGCTGCGGGCGCGGACGATCATGCGCTCCACCGAGCGCGTCGGGCCCACCGAGGTGACCACCTACGCGGGCCTCGGTGACCCACGCTGGAAGGGCAAGCTGTGCCTGCGCTCCGGGACCAGCGAGTACAACGTCTCCTTCGTCGCCGACCACCTCGCGAAGGACGGTCGCGCCGCCACCGAGGCGATGCTGCGGCGCTGGATGGCGAACGACCCCAAGATCTTCGGCTCCGACACCGACGTGCTCGAGGCGATCAAGCACGGCGACTGCGACGTTGGCCTCACGAACTCGTACTACCTTGGCCGCGAGCTCGCGGACGACCCGAAGTTCCCGGTGGCGCCGGTGTGGGCGGACCAGAACGGCCGCGGCACGCAGGTGAACCTGTCGGGGCTGGGCGTGGTGCACTGGTCGGACAAGAAGGCGAAGGCGCGCGAGCTGATCGACTTCCTGCGCGAGCCGAGCCAGCAGGAGCTGTTCGCCAGCAACAACCACGAGTATCCGGCGGTCGACGGCGTGAAGCCGGACCCGGTGATGGCCCGCTTCGGCACCTTCAAGCGCGACATGATCGACGTGGCCGGTGCCGGGCCGCGCCTGGCGGAGGCGCTCCAGCTGATGGATGAGGTGGGGTGGGACTGAGGACGACCGTCCTCGTCGCCCTTCTGGTGGCGGGGCCCCTGGTGGGGCTGCCGCTCTCCTTCATCACCTCGCCGGGCGCGATCGACCAGTTCTCCGGGTTCCTGCCGGAGGCGGTGGCCGCCACCTTCTGGATCCTGATCGGAGTGGGCGGCGGCACGCTAGTGCTCGGCACCGCCCTGGCCGCGCTCGTCTCGTTCTTCGAGTTCCCGGGGCGGCGCTGGATCGAGTGGGCGCTCGTGCTGCCGCTCGCCATGCCGAGCTACGTGTTCACGCTGTTCGCGCTCGGCCTTCGGGTTCCGGGCATTCGCTCGACGGGCGGCGCCGTCGTGGTGTTCACGCTCGTGCTCTACCCGTACGTCTACCTGCTGGCGCGCTCCGCGTTCCTGAGCCAGTCGCGTGCGCTGATCGAGGCGGCGCGCGGGCTCGGCACGTCGCGCGCGCGGGCGATCCTGCGGGTCGGGATCCCGCTGGCGCGGCCGGCGATCCTCGGCGGCGTGGCGCTCGCGCTGATGGAGGCGCTCGCCGACTTCGGCACCGTCAACCTGCTAGGCGTCCGCACGTTCACCGACGCGATCTACCGCGTCTGGTTCGAGGCGTTCGACCGTGACGCGGCCATGCAGCTGGCCACCCTGCTCGTGTCCGTGACGCTCACGCTCCTGGTGCTCGAGCGGCTGGTGCGCGGTCGCGCCCGGCACGCGCAGATGGCGGCCCGCGGCGACCTCGTGCCGCCGCTGCGGCTGCGCGGCCTCCCGGCGGTCGCCGCGGTGCTCGTGCCGGTCGCGCTCGTGGTACTGGTGGTGGGCGTGCCGCTCGTCCAGCTCGGCGTCTGGTCCGTCCAATCGATCCGCGAGAGCCTCCTCCCGGTCGAGTTCGGCGCCTCGGTGCGCAACAGCCTGCTGCTGGCGGGCATGAGCGCCGTGCTCGTACCGGTGGTGGCCCTCCTGCTCGCGTACGGCGCTCGGGAAAGCAACTCCCGCACCGCCGCCACGGCGGCTCGCACGGCTACGATCGGCTACGGATTGCCGGGCTCCGTCGTAGCCGTGGCAGTGATCGTGCCGCTCGGCTGGATCGACCGACGCCTCGACGGAGCCTTCGGCACGGGACTGCTACTCACGGGCACGGTGATCGGACTCTTCTACGCGTATCTCGTTCGCTTCCTCGCCCTCGCGTGGGGCGCAATCGAGTCGAGCCTCTTGCGCGTGCCGCGGCAGCTGGACGAGGCCGCCCGCGGCCTGGGCGCCGACCGGCTCGACGTGCTCGCGCGCGTGCACGTGCCGCTGCTTCGCGCCGGGCTCGCGACGGCGGCCCTGCTCGTCTTCGTCGAGGTGATGAAGGAGCTGCCCGCCACGCTGCTCCTGCGCCCGCTCGGCGGCGACACGATGGCGATCGCCGTCTGGCAGGCCACGACGGAGTCGCTCTACAAGACGGCCGCGCTCCCGGCCCTCATGATCGTCCTCGTCGGGCTGCTGCCGGTGGCGCTGATGATCCGGCTGTCCGGCCGCATAGGGGTCAGCGACGTCGAGGCCACGCCGGCCGGCGCCGGCTGGGTCGACGTCGAGGAGCCGGAGGCGGTGCCCGCATGAGCCACGTGCGGATGCGTGGACTGGCGAAGTCCTTCGGCTCGGTTCACGCCGTGCGCGAGCTGAATCTCGACATCGAGCGCGGCGAGCTGCTCGCCGTGCTCGGTCCGTCGGGCTGCGGCAAGACGACGCTCCTGCGGATGATCGCCGGGTTCGAGCAGCCCGACGCGGGCTGCGTCGTGGTATCGGACGAGGTGGTTGCCGGGCCGGGCCGGATGGTGCCGCCGGAGAGGCGGAAGGTCGGGATGGTCTTCCAGGACTATGCGTTGTTCCCGCATCTGACCGTGGAGGGGAACGTGGGCTTCGGGCTGTCCACGCGTTCGCGCGAGGAGCGTGAGGGGATCACGCGCCGGACGCTCGAGCTCGTCGGTCTGCAGCACAACGCGAGCTGCCCCGTATACGAGCTGTCCGGCGGCGAGCGCCAGCGGGTGGCGCTGGCGCGCGCGCTCGCGCCCGAGCCGGAGCTGGTGCTGCTCGACGAGCCGTTCTCGAACCTGGACGCCACGCTCCGCGCCGGCCTCCGGCGCGAGGTGGAGCTCATCCTGCGCGACGCCGAGGCCACGGCGCTGCTCGTGACTCACGACCAGGAGGAGGCGCTGTCGCTCGCAGACCGCCTCGCGGTTATGCGCGACGGGCACATCGTCCAGGTGGGGCCGCCCGTCGAGGTGTACGGCTCACCGGCCACCCGCTGGGCCGCCCAGTTCGTGGGCGAGGTGAACGTGCTGTCCGGGATCGCGCGCGGCCAGGGCGTCGAGACGGAGCTCGGCACGTTCGACCTGCGCCGCCCGGCCACTGGCGCGGTGCAGGTGGCCGTGAGGCCCGAGCAGCTCGAGCTGAGCACCCGAGACGGTGGCGGGAACGCCGAGGTGGTCTCGCGCGAGTTCCGCGGTCACGACGTGCTCTACCGCCTGCGCCACGAGGGCGGGAAGACGCTGCTCGTGCAGCTGCCCTCCCTGGAGCTGCACGACGTGGGCGACATGGTGTTCGTGCGGCCCGCCCCGGCGGCCGTGACGGCGCTGGTCGACTAACGCTCGCCGACGACGATCTGCACCTTGCCAGCGGACGAGCGCTCGAGCGCGTCGACGCGCTCCACGCTGACCACGGGCCGTCGGACCCCGAGGTCCAACAGCTGCTCGCGCACGCGCCGGCCGAGCCGCTCCTCGGCACCCTCGGAGCCGTCACGGAGTGCGACTCGCAGCCGGAGCGCCGCGCCCTCCTGCACCACCTGGAACTCGCGTACGTCCGGGTCGGCCGTGACCACTCCGAACTGGAGCGGATGCACCGCAACCCCGTCCAGGCGCAGCACGTCCTCCGCCCGGCCCCGCAGCGAGCGCAGGCGCATGAGCGTCCGACCGCACGGACACGGCTCGGGCTCGGTCGCCACTAGATCGGTGACCTCGAAGCGGATCAGCGGCTGGGCGTAGTTGAAGAGGTTGGTGACGAGCAGGCGCGACCCCATCTCACCGGGTGGGACCGGCCGGCAGTCGTCGTCCACGTTCTCCACGATGCACATGTCGTCGAAGAGGTGCATCGAGCCCTCGCGGCACTCGTGGCCCCAGACGCCCTCGGTGGTCGCGTAGAAGTCCGTCGGCCGCACGCCGAAGCCGCGCTCGACCCGCTCCCGAAGCGCGGGGGTGAGCGGCTCGCTGTTCGTCGTCATCCCCTTCAGCCGCAGGCGAAGGTGCCCGGCGAGCTGCTCTTCGGCAAGCAGGCCCGCGGTGGAGGGGTACACGTTCATGAAGTCGGGCTGGAACGAGTTGAGCGCGGTGACAAGCTCGTCGAGCGGCTGGGTCACGGCGAGCGACAGCAGCCTGTGCACTCCGACCCCGAGGCTCCGGGCGCCGCGCCTGCTCATGTGCGTGGGGGCGCCGCCACCGAGCATCGCCAGCCGCGTCCGAGGGAGTGCCGGCCTGATCCCCACCCAGTCGCTGCGGCGCAGGAACATCGTGAGAACGCCGCGCCATCCGGCACGGTCATAGACGAAGACGGCCTTGCGGCCGGACGATCCACTCGATGTCATCACCCGGTATTCACCGAGGTACAGCGTGTCCTCGCGGATTCGACCGAGGTGCTCGAGCAGCTCGTCCCGGCGCAGGCGGCGGTCGGTCACCAGGTCGTCAAAGCGCTCCATCAGCTCGACCTTGGTGAGGACGGGGAGCGCGCTCAGCTCCACCCGGCCACTCGGAAGCCGCTCTCGCCAGAACGGTGAGTGTCCGGCCGCGTACCTGGCGAGCTCCGCGAGTCGCTCGTGCTGGAAGCGCTCGAGGCGCTCGCGCGGCCAGCGCTCACGCTCGCCGAGCGCCCTGCTTTGGCGTACGCCGCGAGCGAAGTCCTGAAGGCGCGTGATCCGGTAGCCCATCGAGTCCTCCTTCGTTCATTGCGAGTCGCAACATCCGCACGCCGAGGCCCTCGTCCACGAGGTCCGGCTGCGTCATGCGCTCGAGCTGAAGGCCGGTCAGCATCGCGAGCCGGGCGGTGGCGAGCTTCGCCGGGTCCTCGGGCACGTCCTCACCGCGCTCGTCGGCCATGCGCTGCATCGCGGCGGCTAGGGGCTGAACGCCGCGACGGTGCTCCTCGGCGAAGCGGTCTCTCAGCTCGGGGTGCCTCAGGACGTGCGCCCAGAACTCGAAGAAGACGGCCAGCCACCCGTCGTCTCTGCGGTGCTCTAGGCCCATGATGAGCACCTCCATCCCCTCGTAGGCCGTGTCGCCGTCGGCGAGCGTCGCCTCCATCTCCTCGACGCGCCGGTCGACTCGGCGCTCGTACACGGCGAAGAAGAGGTCCTCCTTCGACGCGAAGTTGGAGTAGACCGCTCCCTTGGTGTAGCCCGCGGCGTCCGCCACGGCGTCGATCGACGTGGCGTGGAATCCGTTCGTCGTGAACAGCCGGTCGGCGGCTTCGACGAGCTCCTCGCGGGTCCGGGCCTGGCGGTCGGCGCGCGTCAGGGCCATTCGCATACTGAGAGTATCCAAATACCAACGGTATTTGTCAAGAGCGAGTTAGGGTGCCCGCCATGAAGCTCTACGTGTGCTGGGGTCTCTTCCGCTCGCCGAGGCCGGGCGGGCATCCATGCCGGAACGCCCACGAGGCGCTGAAGGAGGCGGGCTGGAATCCGGACGTCGAGAAGGTGTACGGCTGGGGGCTCCTTGGCGACTCGCTCAACCCGACCCGGGCGAAGATCCGCAATCTCACCGGAAAGAACTGGGTGCCCGTGCTCGAGACCGACGACGGCGAGGTGGTCTCGGGCACCGACAGCATCATCCGATGGGCGCGCGACAACCCCGCGAGCGGCGCCGACAGGGCCGCGTAGACGCCGGTCTGGGCGCCGCGCAGCACGCGCCGGGGAACGCCATGACCGATCCGGGCGAAATCGCCCGCTTCCACGATCGCTGCAGCGACCTCATGCGCGAGCTGCTCGACGCGCTGGCGGTCGCGCCGGACACGCCGCGCCCCTTTGCCGCGGTCGAGGACTCGATGGGATGGCCGCGGCGGAGGATCGCGTCGGTGCTCGGCGGCGTATCCCACCTGCGCCACACCGAATTCGGCGGACGCCGGCCCTACCGCTTCTACGGCGCGCGCGAGTCGGACTCGGGGCGCTGGGAGATGTGGATGGACGGCGATCAGGCCGCGGCCGTTCGCGCCGTCCGGTAGAGCGGCGCCGCGACCGCGAGCGTCGTGATGGCGAGGAGCGATCCGGCGAGCGCCCAGACGAGCGCGGATCCATGCTTCGACGCGAGCGCCCCGACGGCCAGGTTCGCCACGAGCGCGCCGCCCTGCGTGGCGAGCGCCTCCGCCGAGATCAGCGTGGCACGCGCTGTCGGCCCGACGGCGTCGTTCAGGAGCTCGAAGTGCATCGGGTCCATGAGGCCCACGCTGAGATAGGCGACCAGGTACAGCGGCACGAACATCGCCACGGTCGCGGGCGCGCCCAGGAACGCCACGCACACCGCGCCCAGCCCAAGCGCGAGCAGGTAGCCGGAGCGGAGCCCCGCGCGCCTCTTCAACCGCGGGCTCAGCCCGGCTCCCGCGGCGGCGGCGAACATCGAGCCTGCGGCGAGCACGCCGAATGCCACCCCGTGGGTGTCCGGGTCGCTCAAGAGGTCCGCAAGGCGCGGCTGCCAGAGCAGCTCCACGGCGGTGAACGACATGCCGATCGCCACGCCGGTGACGACGACGACTCGCACGGTCACGGAACCGGTGAACTCATCTCGTGCGGTGGCGAAGATGTCCGCCAGGCGCTGTCTCACCGGCGGCGCACGGCCCGGCGCGCGGGCGCGCCGGTCGCCCTCGTCCACGAGCAGCGCCACGGCGACCAGGTAGACGACCGCGGCCAGCGCCCCGGCGAGCGCGGCGATCCCGTAGCCCGAGAAGGCGCCGCCGCCGCCGTGCGCCGGCCCGGCGATCGTGACCAGGGCGCCGCCGATCAGGCTGCCCACCGCCATCGCCACGCCCTCGGCGGCCGCTCCACGCGACAGCCCGTGGCTGAGCGGCGCGGCGGGGTCGAGCAGGCGGAGCGAGTCCACGTACCACGCTTCGAGCGACCCCGAGATCAGCGCGCGCCCGGCGGCGAGCAGCGCGGCCGATGCCATGAAGGCCGGCACGCCCTGGGCGGCGGCGAAGACCAGCAGGCTGACCGCCATCAGGGCCGCGCCGCCGAGAAGGACGCGCCGGCGGCCGGCGAGGTCGGCGAGCGCGCCGCTTGGCACCTCGAGCGCGATCGCAACGGCGCTGTGCACGGCGAAGACGGCGCCGATCGCCCCGAGCGAGAGCCCGCGCGCCTGCGGCGTGATCACGAGGAACGGCAGGACGAGCCCGAGCGGCAGCCAGCGGAGCGCGCGCAGCACGACGAAGCGGCGTGTGAGCCCTCTGGTGGTCACGCCGCCTCGCGTCGCTCGGGGAAGGCGTGGAAGAGCACGATCGCGCGCTCCGTGTCATCTCGGCGCGTCCGGCGGTCGGAGTAGCGTTCGAGCACGGCGTTCACCTCGTCAGAGAGGGTGCGCAGCTCGTCGGGGGTCAGCTCGAACCACTGGTCGAGGCCCTCGGCGGCCGCCCGCCAGCGCCGGTCCCACTCGGGCGTGTCCTCGAACCAGCGCAGCAGCCACCGCGAGTACTCAGCCACCAGCTCGCGGCCCAGGACGCTGCTCGCCTCGACGAGGCCGGCATCGTCGGTGTCGATCGACCACTCCGTGCCCTCGTCCACCGCCCGCCAGTGCTTGGTGCGGCCCCGGTTCCGCTCGGCCGCCTCCTCGACGAACCCGAATCGGGCCAGCTGCCGCAGGTGGTAGCTGGTGGCACCGCTCGACTCCCCCAAGCGCCGTGCCAGCTCCGAGGCGGTCGCCGGGCCGTCCTTCCGCAGCGCCCCGATCAGGCGGAGCCGGAGCGGATGCGCCATCGCGCGGAGGACGTGGGCGTCCTCGATGTGGCGCAGCCGGGGCATGCAAAGAAACCTTTGCATAGTTTCGGCTCGGGTGCACCCGAGTCGCCGGCTGGAGCGCCTAGCCGGTCATCCTTCCGCGTGCGCCGCGACGAACGGCCGGAAGGCCGTGCGCAGCCGCTCGGCGAGCGACGGCGTGCTCGAGTAGGCGCGCAGCGCTCCGAGCCGCATCCGCAGCAGCTGCGTGACCACGGCGGTGTGCTGGAAGGGGTCGGCCACGACGCGCTCGTCGAACAGCGAGATCGCCGCGATCGGGGCGCCGTCGCTCTCGGCGATCAGGGCCGGACCCGCGAACGGCCTCTGACCGTCGAGCTCGGCGAGCCGGCGCAGGGCGCGGGCATCGGCGTCGGTGGCCTGGCGGATGACATATGCGTTTGCGGGGTACATGGCGCTCCTTGATCTGGGAGTGCCAAGGGTGGCCACCGAACGGGCCCGTGACCGTTCGGGTTGCCGCCAAATTCGTGGCGGCGAACCGGCTACTCGGGCCAGCTCGCGTCGCCGGTCGTGGCGCCGCGCATGACCTTCAGTGACAGCAGCGCGCACTTGCGGCGCGTGGGGGAGATGTCGATCCCGAGCTGCTCGATCACCCAGTCGGCGCCGAGCTCCCCGATCTCCTCGACCGGCATCCCGATCAGCTCATCGGACGTGATCGACGCCGCGGCCTGCGAGATCGCGCAGCCCTGCCCGTGGAAGCGCAGGTCCTTGACCTTCCCGTCCTCCACCACGATGTGCACGCCCAGCTCGTCGCCGCACAGCGGGTTGTGGTCGTGGAAGTCGAGGTCGTGCGGATCGAGCTCGCCGAAGTTCCGCGGGTTCTTGTAGTGGTCGAGGATGAAGTCCCTGTACAGCGCGTCCATCGCTACAGCTCGAACACCTCGCGGGCCTTGCCGAGCGCGTCCACCAGACGGTCAACCTCGTCCCGCGAGTTGTAGACGTGGAATGAGGCGCGGGCGGTCGCGCCCACGCCCAGGCAGCGCATCAGCGGCTGGGCGCAGTGGTGGCCGGCGCGAACGCAGACCGCCTCCCGGTCGCACAGCTCCGCGATGTCGTGCGGGTGCATGCCGTCGATGGCGAACGCGACCACGCCGCCGCGGCGGTCGAGGTCGGCCGGCCCGAACAGCGTGATGCCGTCCACCTCGGGCAGGCGCTCCAGCGCGTACGCGGTCAGGTCGCGCTCGTGCGCACGCACGCGGTCCATGCCGAGCGCGGCGAGGTAGTCGATCGCGGCGCCGAGGCCGACCGCCTCCGTGGCCGCCGAGGTGCCCGCCTCGAACTTGTAGGGCAGCTCGTTCCAAGTGGAGTGCTCGCGCTCGACGCGCGAGATCATGTGGCCGCCGCCGAGGAACGGGCGCATTGCGGTCAGGAGCTCGCGTCGCCCGTGCAGCAGGCCGATCGTCGGGCCGAGCGCCTTGTGGCCGGTCCAGGCGTAGAAGTCGGCGTCGATCTCAGCCAGGTCCACCGGCATCTGCGGCACGGCCTGGGAGCCGTCGATCAGCGTCACGGCGCCGGCCGCCCGCGAGCGGCGGACGATCTCCGCCACCGGGTTGATCGTGCCGAGCACGTTCGAGACGTGCGCCACCGCCACGAGATTCACGCGCCCCTCGGCGAGCACCGAGTCGAGCTCGTCGAGCGAGAGCTCGTGCGAGTCGGTGAGCGTGAGGTAGCGCAGCTTCGCGCCGGTCTCCTCGCAGAGGATCTGCCAGGGGACGATGTTCGAGTGGTGCTCCATCTCCGAGATGAGCACCTCGTCGCCCTCGCCGATGTGCTCGCGGCCCCACGCGTAGGCCACGAGGTTGATCGCCTCGGTGGCGTTGCGCGTGAAGATCGAGGTGGCGGGGTCCCAGTTCACGAACGAGGCGATCCGCGTGCGGGCGGCCTCGAACGCGTCGGTCGACTCGCGCGCCAGCTCGTACACCCCGCGGTGGATCGGCGCGTACGACTCGCGCTGGTAGCGGTCCATCGCCTCGATCACCTGCTGCGGCCGCTGCGACGTGGCCGCGGAGTCGAGGTACGCCACGCGCTTTCCGTGGAACTCGCGACCGAGCACGGGGAAGTCGGCGCGAACGTCGACGAGCGGCTTGTCAGCGATCGCTGCCATACGGGCTAGGTGGCCTCCGCCCGCTCACCGATGAACTCGCGCACCTGGTCCTCCGCGCCCGCGAGCTTCTCCGAGATGCGGCGCCGCACGAGCTCCTCGAGCCCGGGGTCGTCGAGCCGCTGCACGACCTCCTCGAAGTAGCCCTCGACGAGCACGCGCACCGCCTCGGCGCGCGAGATGCCGCGAGTCATCATGTAGAAGATCTGCTCGGGGTCGAGCTCGCCGACGGTGCCGCCGTGCGAGGCCTTCACGTTGTCCACCTCGACGATCAGCGACGGAATCGCGTCGCCCTTCGCCTTCGGCGACAGGAGCATCTGGTGCGTCTGGAGGTAGGTGTCCACCTCGGGCGCCTTCGGCACGATGTGGATCAGGCCCTCGTAGGACGCGCGCGACTCTCCGGTGAGGGCGCCCTTCCAGACCGTGTCCCCGGTGGTGTGGCCGGCCTCGTGTTTGTCCGTCGTGAACAGGTCGAGGTGCTCGTCGCGCTCGGTGAAGTACATCCCCGTGTGGCGCATGTCCGAGCCAGGCTCGGCCGTGATGATGTCGAGCGTCTGCTTGGTGAGCCGCCCGCCGAGATGGATCGGCACCCACTTGACGCGGGCGTCGCGCCGGATCTCCACCCGACGCGTCGAGAGGTCATAGACATCGCCGCGGCCCCAGTCCTGGTAGTGCGCGAGGTCGACCTGCGCACCGGGGTGCGCGTACAGCTCGAAGGCTCCCGCGTGGAGCGCCTGGCCCTCGAAGTCCCCGCCGAGGACGAACTCGCGGATGCGGACCTCGGCGTGCTCGCCCACCACCACGAGCGTGTGCGCCCACTGGGCGGTTCCGGGCTCATCGATCACCCAAACGATCTGGATCGGCTTCTCGACGACGACGTTGTCCGGCACGTGTACGAACACGCCGCCGGTCCAGAAGGCGGCGGTACCTGCGGCGAACTTGCCCTCGTCGATCGGCAGGCGCTTGCCGAAGTGCTCCTCGACGAGCTCCCTGTGGTCCTCCATCGCCTGCTCGAGTGGCATGACGACGATCTGGTCGTCGTCGACGTCGGTGTGCACGACGTTCGCCCCCCGCTGGACGATCAGGGCGGAATGGCTGTCGTCGCCGAGCTCGAGGTGCGGAAGCCCGGCCTCGTAGCGCTTCGGCTCGAGCGAGTCGATGTCGAGCCCGCGCAGCGTCGTGGTCCAGAAGCCGGAGCGGCGCCAGGTGGGCACCTCCTGCGACTCGTAGACCTCCAGCGCCGCGCGACGGCGGTCCTCCACGAAGCTAGGCGCCACTCGTGCCGACCTCCTCGCGCACGAACTCGTAGCCCCTGTCCTCGAGCTCGTCGGCGAGTTCGGAGCCGCCCTCGCGGACGATCTTGCCGTTGATCAGGATGTGCACGAAGTCCGGCTTGACGTAGTTCAGGATCCGCGTGTAGTGGGTGATGATGAGGAAGCCGCGCTCGTCGCCGCGCATCGCGTTCACGCCCTCGGAGACGATCCTGAGCGCGTCGATGTCGAGGCCCGAGTCGGTCTCGTCGAGCACCGCGAACTCCGGCTGGAGCATCGCGAGCTGAAGGATCTCGGCGCGCTTCTTCTCGCCGCCCGAGAAGCCCTCGTTCAGGTACCGGCTCGTGAAGTTGCGGTCGATCTTGAGCAGGTCCATGTGCCCCTTGAGCATGGCCCCGAACTCCTTGACCTTGATCGGCTCGTCGCGTCCCGCGTTGACCGCCATGCGGAGGAAGTTGGCCACCGAGACGCCCGGGATCGTGGCGGGGTACTGGAACGCCATGAACAGGCCGGCGCGGGCGCGCTCGTCCGGATCGGCCTCGGTGAGGTCCTCGCCGTTCAGGAGGATGCGGCCCTCGGTGACCTCGTAGTTCGGGTTGCCCATCAGCGTGTTCGCCAGGGTGGACTTGCCCGAGCCGTTCGGGCCCATGAGCGCATGCGTCTCGCCCTTCTTCACGACGAGGTCCACGCCGTGGAGGATCTCCCGCTCCTCGGTGCGAACGTGCAGGTTCTGTACTTCCAAAGTCATGCGGTGGTGGCTGCCTTCTCGGGTCGGGTGGCGGCCGGCCTTGCAATGTCGGCCAGCGTCATGTCATTGAGGGTTCTCACGATGGACCCCTGTACCCGGGTCCACAGAAGCTTGGTGGGACAGGGCTCGTGGTTCTCGTGGTGCTCGCGCGAGCACATGAGAACGCCGTCCGCGTCCGCGGTGATGCACTCGATCGGCGCGATCTCGCCCTCGAGCGCGCGCACGACCTCGGCCATGGTGATCTCGTCGGGCTCGCGCGCGAGCGTGTAGCCCCCGTGCGCGCCGCGCCTCGACTCGACCAGCCCTGCCTTCCGCAGCCTCTGCACGAGGTGCTCGAGATAGGCAAGGGGAAGCCCCTCCGCGTCGGCGATCGTCCCGAGTGAGATCGGTTCGTCGCCGTCGTTCCGCGCCAGATGTGCCATCACGCGCACGCCGTACTCGGCCTTGGTCGAGAACATCACCCGTCAAATCCTACCCACGTGGTAGGAAAATCAGCCGGGCTCCTGCTCCAGCAGCCTCAGGTCGTGGGCGAGCCGCTCGGGCGTAGCCTGCGCGACGGGGTAGCCCACGCGCTGGAAGCCGCGCTCGTCCACGAGCGTGATGCGCGCCATGTGCTCCTGCGTGATCCGCTGCGGGGTGATGAAGAAGCCCTTCCAGATCGGCCGCAGCCGGGCGCGCGAGCCGAGCACGAACCGGATGCGCCCCGAGGCGCGCTGCTCGGCGAGGAACTTGCGCGCGCTGGCCGGCGTGTCGTTCGGCGGGTCGACGGAGATGGCGATGGCGGGCACGTCGTGGCCGAGGTCGTCGAGCGCGCCCCGGATCGTCTGCGCGGTGATGGGGCAGGTGTCCTGGCAGTGCGAGTA
>JBEVKE010000025.1:0-10535 GCA_040509835.1 Thermoleophilaceae bacterium | reverse complement strand
CTCGAGACCGGCAAGATCGAGATCACCTCCCAGAACCACGGCTTCGCGGTGCTCGGGCCGGGCGGGCGAAAGACCATCGACACGGACGAGCCGGTCCGCTGGGAGACGGACTTCGGCGCGGCCGAGCTGCAGCAGCTGAATCTCTACGACAGAACCGTCGAGGGACTCGTGCTCCGCGATGTCCCGGCGTCAACGGTCCAGTACCACCCCGAGGCCGGTCCGGGGCCACACGACGCCCTCCATCTGTTCGACCGCTTCCTCGACACCCTGCGGGTGCCGGGCTAGTGCCGCGTAGGGACGACATCCATCGCATCCTCGTCATCGGCTCCGGCCCGATCGTCATCGGGCAGGCGGCCGAGTTCGACTACTCCGGCGCGCAGGCGTGCAAGGTGCTGCTCGAGGAGGGCTACGAGGTCATCCTCGTCAACTCGAACCCGGCGACGATCATGACCGACCCGGAGTTCGCCACGCGCACGTACATCGAGCCGCTCACGCCCGACTCGGTCACGAAGGTAATCGAGCGCGAGCAGCCGGACGCGCTGCTCCCCACGCTCGGCGGCGGCACGGCGCTCGACCTCGCGCGCGAGCTGTCCGAGAACGGCACGCTCGGCCGGCACCGGGTGGAGCTGATCGGGGCCGACTACGACGCCATCCGCCGCGCCGAGGACCGCGAGCTGTTCCGGGCGACCATGGAGCGGGCTGGGCTGCGCGTGCCCCGCAGCGCAGCGGTCAAGTCCATGCGCGAGGCCGAGCGGGCGCTGCCCCAGGTTGGGCTCCCGGCGATCGTGCGGCCCGGCTTCACCATGGGCGGCCACGGCGGCGGCATCGCCTGGACCGAGCCGGAGTACCGCCAGGTGGTGGCCGAGGGCCTCGCGGCGAGCCCGATCGGGCAAGTGCTCGTCGAGGAGTCGGTGATCGGCTGGGGCGAGTTCGAGCTCGAGGTGATGCGCGACCGGAACGACAACGTCGTGATCGTCTGCTCCATCGAGAACATCGACCCGATGGGAGTGCACACCGGCGACAGCGTCACCGTCGCGCCGCAGCAGACCCTCTCCGACACGCTCTACCAGCAGCTCCGCGACCAGGCGCTGACGGTGATCCGGGCGGTGGGCGTCGAGACCGGCGGCTCGAACATCCAGTTCGCGGTCAACCCGGAGACCGAGGAGATCGTCGTCATCGAGATGAACCCGCGGGTGTCGCGCTCGTCGGCGCTCGCCTCCAAGGCCACCGGGTTCCCGATCGCCAAGATCGCGGCGCGGTTGGCGGTGGGCTACGCGCTCGAGGAGATCGACAACGACATCACGCGGAAGACGCCGGCGAGCTTCGAGCCCACGATCGACTACGTGGTCGTCAAGTGGCCGCGGTTCGCGTTCGAGAAGTTCCCGGGCGCCACCGGCCGGCTCCACACCTCGATGCAGTCGGTGGGCGAGGCGATGGCGATCGGGCGGACCTTCAAGCAGGCGTTCGTCAAGGCGATGCGCTCGCGCGAGCTCGACGTGCTGCCCTCCTTCCAGGCGAGCGACGACCTGCTCGAGCGGCTCGAATCGCCCTCCGACGACCGCTACGAGATCCTGTTCGAGGCGATCCGGCGCGGCCACTCCGAGGAGGAGCTCTGCAGCCGCACGGGCATCGACCCCTGGTTCATGGCCGAGATGGCCGCGCTCGCCCGCGGCGAGGACCCGGAGGAGGGGCTCGAGCGGAGCTTCAAGGCGGTGGACACCTGCGCCGCCGAGTTCGAGGCCGAAACGCCCTACTACTACTCGGGCTGGGAGCGCCGCGTCGCTCACGAGGTCCGCCGCGGCGACCGCCCGAGCGTGGTGATCCTGGGGAGCGGCCCGAACCGGATCGGACAGGGCATCGAGTTCGACTACTGCTGTGTGCACGCGGCGATGACGGTGCGCGAGTCCGGTCGCGACGCCGTGATGATCAACTGCAACCCGGAGACGGTCTCGACCGACTACGACACCTCGGACCGCCTCTACTTCGAGCCGCTCACGATGAACGACGTGCTCGGGGTCATCGAGATCGAGCGGCCGGAGGGCGTGATCGTCCAGTTCGGCGGCCAGACGCCGCTGAAGCTGGCGGCCGGACTGGCAGAGGCGGGCGTGCCGCTGCTCGGCACGCCGGTCGACTCGATCCACCGCGCCGAGGACAGGCCCAGCTTCGGCGCGCTGCTGGACGAGCTCGGCCTCAAGTCGCCGCCGTACGCCACGGCCGAGTCGCACGCCGAGGCGCTCGAGGGCGCGACCACCGTGGGCTACCCGCTGCTGGTCCGGCCCTCCTACGTGCTCGGCGGCCGCGCGATGGAGATCTGTTACTCGCCCGAGCAGCTCCAGAGCTACCTGAAGCGGACGAACGGCGGGGCCGGCCGAACGATCTTCCTGGACAGGTTCCTCGAGAACGCGATCGAGATCGACGTGGACGCGCTGTGCGACGGCACCGACGTCGAGATCGGCGCGATCATGCAGCACGTCGAGGAGGCGGGCGTGCACTCGGGCGACAGCGCCTGCGTGATCCCGGCGATGTCGCTCGGCGACGACATGCTCCGGCAGGTCGAGGAGGCGGCGCGCTCGGTCGCGCTGGCGCTCGGGGTCGTGGGGCTGATCAACATCCAGTTCGCGGTTCACGGCGACAGCGAGGAGCTGTACGTGATCGAGGCGAACCCGCGGGCGTCGCGGACGGTGCCGTTCGTGTCTAAGGCGATCGGCGTGTCGCTGGCCAAGGTGGCATGCCGGCTGATGCTGGGCGAGCGGCTGGCGGACATGCGGCTCGACATCCCGCGCCAGCCGCGGCACGTGTCGGTGAAGGAGGCGGTGCTGCCATTCGGGCGCTTCCCGCGCGCGGATGCGCTGCTCGGCCCGGAGATGAAGTCCACCGGCGAGGTGATGGGCGTGGCCTCCGACTATCCGACGGCGTTCGGCAAGGCGCAGGCGGCGGCGGGGGCGGGGCTGCCGGCGTCCGGGACCGTGTTCGTCTCGGTCACGGACGGAGACAAGTCCGCCGCCACCCAGATCGCCGCCGGCTTCCACGACATGGGCTTCCGCGTGGTGGCCACGGGCGGGACCGCGACCGCGATCCGGCGCATGGGCGTACCGGTCGAGCGGATCCTGAAGCTGTCGGAGGGCTCGCCGAACGTGGTGGAGCTGATCGACGACGGCGCGGTCGACCTCGTCATTAACACGCCGACCGGCTCCGGCGCCCGAGCGGACGGCTATGAGATTCGCCGCTCCGCCATCGGGCGCGGCATTCCCTGCATCACCACGATGTCCGGAGCGAGTGCCGCGCAGCGCGCGATCCGCGCCGGCAGGGCGGGGGAGACCTCGGTGGTCTCGCTCCAGGAGCTGCACGGCAGGCTGGCGGAGCCGCCCCGCGTCGAGGACGCCGCCTCAGCGGAGGCGGAGCGGAGCGCTTGAGCGAGCCGCGCACGCTGGCACCGCCGGAGCGGCGCGCGGCGTCCGTCTCGGGGGTGGAGCGGCTCGGCGCGTACGACCTGATCACCGCCGTCGACCGCTACGGGCCGAGCGATCCGCGGCCCGGCCAGTTCTACATGCTCTCCACAGCCGCCGGGTGGGGAGGGGGCGGCGACGAGCGCCCCTACCTTCCCCGCGCCTTCTCGTACGCGCGCGCCTCTACGGAGGCCGACGGGGTCGCGCTCGACTTCCTGCTCGAGGCGGTCGGCCCGGGCACCGAGCGGCTCGCGGAGCTGGCACCCGACGAGGGACTCGCCCTGGTGGGCCCGCTCGGCATCGGCTTTCGCCCCCCGGCGGACGGCACGCGGCCGCTGCTCGTGGGCGGCGGCATCGGAGCGGCCCCGCTCCTGTGCTGGCAGGAGGAGCTCGAGCGCGGCGGTCAGGCGGCCCAGTCCCCCGTCGTCCTGCTCGGCTTCCGCAGCGCGGCCCACGCCCAGGCGGCCGCTCTGTTTGCCGGCGAGCCGCAGGTGGTCACCGACGACGGCTCGGTCGGCGGGCAAGCCCTCGTGACGGAATTGCTCGTCGCGGAACTGGACAGCGACGCCGAGGCGACGGTGTACGCATGCGGACCGCCGCCGATGCTCGAGGCCGTCAGGGCGCTGTGCGCCGACCGGGACGTTCCGGCACAGCTCGCGATGGAGTCCGGCATGGCGTGCGGATTCGGTGCCTGCTTTGGCTGCGTCGTCCCGACCCGTCACGGCTACGTGCGCCTGTGCGTGGACGGGCCGGTGATGGACGCGGCGGAGCTGGAGACCGCGCTGGTGGAGGGAGCGGGGCATTGACCGGCGACCCGTCGATCGAGCTCTGTGGCATCCGCCTGCGCGGCCCCGTGCTGAACGGGTCGGGCACCTTCGACGCGATCGCTGCTCGCCGCGCCTTCGGCGACGCGCTCGTCGAGCGATTCCCGTTCGACGCCTTCGTGTCGAAGACGATCACGGCCGAGCCGCGCCAGGGCAACCCGCCGCCGCGGCTGTGGGAGACGCCGGCCGGGCTGATCAACTCGATCGGGCTCCCCAACAAGGGGCTCGACGGCTTCCTCGAGTCCGATCTGCCGCTGCTGGCGGAGCTGCCCGTGCCGGTGATCGTCTCGGTCATGGGCTTCAGCCGCGACGAGCTCGCATCGCTCGTCGCCGCCGTCGGAGCGCGCGACGAGGTGGCGATGATCGAGCTGAACGTCTCGTGCCCGAACGTCGAGACCGGTCTCGTCATGGGGGCCGATCCGGCCGAGACGGCCGCGGCCGTCGAGCGGGTCCGCTCGGAGACGGACAGGCCCCTGATCGTGAAGCTCACGCCCAACGCGACCGAGCCCGCGGCCGTTGCGGAGGCCGCCGAGACCGCCGGCGCCGACGCGGTCTCGCTCGTGAACACCCTCAAGGGGATGGCGCTCCACCCGCAGACCCGCGAGCCGTGGCTCGGCGGCCGCACCGGCGGCGTCTCCGGCCCCGCGATCCGCGCGATCGCCCTCGAGCAGGTCGCGAGCGTCGCGGCGAGGGTCGAAATCCCCGTGATCGGCATGGGCGGCATCTCGACGGGGCGACACGCGGCCGATTTCATCGCGGCGGGGGCGTCGGCGGTCGCGGTTGGCACCGAAAGCTTCCGCGACCCGGCCGCGGGGCGTCGAGTCGCCGCCGAGCTGGCCGACCTGTCCCTCACCGGCACCGACCCCGCCCCAGCCTCGACGGTCGTATGAGCCCGTTTGGGGGACAGCGAGCCCCGGTTTCTTCGCAGAATGCGGGAACTTTCGCGTCTATCGCGCCGGTCGGGCCAATTTGCGCAATCAAAACCCCTGCAAACAACCGGAAAAACGCTCAAGGAACCCGAACTGCCCTGAAGCTCAGGTCGAGGTCCAGCTAAATTCGCGGATTTTTTGCGATTTGCCCCTCGACGCCAGCGGAACAGCGTGTACTATCGCCGCCCATGCCGGCCGCCCCCCAGTCGCCCGCCAAATCTCATCCGGCGGGCCTCGCTCCCGAGCGCTCGCTCACCCAGCGCATGGACGCCCTCCAGCGCGCAAATGAGATCAGAACCCGCAGAGCAAAGCTGAAAAGGGACCTCAAGGCCGGCCGCCAGCAGATCCACGGGCTGCTGCTCAATCCGCCCGAATACGTGCTCACGGCCAAGGTCTTCGACCTCCTTCTCGCAGTCCCGAAGTACGGCCGCGTGAAGGTGAATCGGATCCTCACTCACTGTCGCATCTCGCCGAGCAAGACCATCGGCGGGCTGTCCGAGCGGCAGCGCAACGAGCTCGTCTCGTACCTGCGCCGATAGCCCCGATCCTCGTCATCACGGGGCCCTCGGGCGTCGGCAAGGGAACGCTGATAAAGCGGCTCCTGGAGCGGGTTCCCGGCCTCGAGCTGGCGGTTTCCGCGACCACTCGCGAGCCCCGCCCGGGCGAGGTCAACGGGGTGGACTACCACTTCCTCAGCCAGGCGGACTTCGACCGGCGCGTCGAGGGCGGCGAGTTCCTGGAGCACGCCGTGTACGCGGGCAACAGCTACGGCACCGTGTGGAGCGAGCTCGAGCGGCCGGCGCGCGGGATCGTCCTCGAGATCGACGTGCAGGGCGCCCGCCAGGTCCACGACCGGCTTCCCAACGCGAAGCGGATCTTCATCGAGCCGCCGTCGTACGACGCTCTGGCCGAGCGCCTGATGCAGCGCGGGTCCGATTCGCCCGAGCAGATCGAGCGTCGCTTGGCCGCCGCGCGGGAGGAGCTGGCGGCGCGCGACGAGTTCGATCACCACCTCGTCAATGACGATCTCGACCGTGCGGTCGACGAGCTTGCGAATCTCGCCGCTACCATGTGTCCCCCGTGATCAAGCCCCGTCTGGACAAGCTGCTCGAGCGCGTTGACTCTCACTATGCCGTAGTGCTGGTAGCCGCCAAGCGCGCCCGGCAGATCAACTCGTACTACCACAACCTCGGCGAGGGGACGTTCGACGAGTACCCGCCTCCGATGGTGGAGACCGGTTCGAAGAACTACCTGAAGATCTCCCTAGAGGAGATCGCCGCCGGGAAGATCAAGTACCGCTACCGCTAGGAGGCGTACTTGGCCCGGATCCTCGTCGGCGTAAGCGGCGGGATCGCCGCGTACAAGGCAGTTGAGCTGATTCGGCTCGCCACTGCCGCGGGCCATTCGGTGCGGGTCATACAGACGCCCGCGAGCCTCAACTTCGTGGGCCGGGCGACCTTCGAGGGCGTGACCGGCGCGCCCGTGCTGGTGGACGAGTTCGAGCCGGACCCGGCGCGAGGCGCGTTCCCAGGCGACCCGGCCTCCGACCACAGCCCGATCTCTCACCTCGAGCTGGTGGGGCGGGCGGACGTGTTCGTGATCGCGCCGGCGTCCGCGAACACCCTGGCGAAGCTGGCCGGCGGCCACGCGGACAACCTGATGACGAGCGCCGCCCTGGCGAACACGGCGCCGCTGGTGCTGGCGCCCGCGATGAACAACCGCATGTACGAGCACCCGGCCGTGCAGGCGAACCTGGATCTGCTGCGCTCGCGCGGCGCGCGGGTGGTGGATCCGGGGACCGGACGGCTGGCGTCGAAGGGCGAGTGGGGAGTGGGCCGGCTGGCCGATCCGGCGGAGATCCTGGCGGCCGCGGAGGCGGCCATCGGCGAGCAGGCCGCGCCTGACGGGGGCTACGCGCCCCGCTCGCTGGACGGCCTGCGGGTGCTGGTCACGGCGGGCGGTACGCGGGAGCCGATCGATTCCGTCCGCTTCATCGGCAACCGCTCCTCCGGCCGGATGGGGCTGGCGCTCGTCGAGGAGGCCGCCCGACGCGGTGCGGATGTGACGCTCGTGGCTGCCAACGTGACGATCCCGCCACCTGCCGGTGTGGAGACCGTGACGGTGGAGACGACCGAGGAGCTCGGGGCGGCGGTGCGCGAGCGGTTCGCGTCGGCGGACGTCCTCGTCATGGCCGCGGCGCCCGCGGACTTCCGGCCCTCCGCCGCCGCCGAGGGAAAGCTGAGCAGGGAGGGAGAGGGCTTCGCGCTCGATCTGGAGCCCACCGAGGACATCGTGGCGGGCGTGGCGGCCGGCAGGCGCGCGGATCAGACCGTGATCGGGTTCGCCGCGGAGCACGGTGACGGCGCGGTCGAGCGCGGCCGCGCGAAGCTTGCCCGGAAGGGGCTCGACGCGGTCGTCGTGAACGACATCTCGCGCGCGGACATCGGCTTCGACAGCGACGAGAACGAGGTCACGATCGTGCTCGGGGAGGGCGAGCGGGAGGTCGGAAGACGGCCAAAGGGGGAGGTGGCCGCGGCCATCCTGGACGAGGTGGAACGCTTGAGATCCGGGCTCGAGGAGCCGACTACCGTAGAACCGGAGTCATGAGCGACGAGAACGCTTACGAACTGTTCAAGAAGGGCAGCGAGCTGCTCGAGCAGGGCGACTTCATGGCCGCCTCTGTGCCGCTCGAGCGCGCGCGCTCGCTCGAGCCCGACAAGGGCTCGATCCGAGAGGCGCTCGGCCGCGCCTACTTCCGCTCGGCGCGCTTCGACAAGGCCGCCGAGGAGTTCGCCGCGCTCGTCGAGCGCTACCCGGTGAACGACTACGCGCACTTCTGCCTCGGCCGCTCGCTCGAGAAGACCGGCCGCAAGGCCGAGGCCCGCCGCCACGCCGCCCTCGCGGCGAACATGCGCCCGGACCGCAAGGACTACCAGGCCTTCCGGGACCGTCTCCAGACGGCATAGCGCCCCGTTAAGGGTCAGACCCCTTTTCTCTGACTAAGATCAGAGAATGAGCTCGCAGCTTGCGCAGGTGCGCCGCTTCAACCGCACGGTGACGCAGCGCGTCGGGGCGCTGAGCGACCGCTTCCTCTCGCGCTCCCGGCCGCTCGCCGCGTCGCGGCTCCTGTGGGAGATCGGCACCGAGGGCGGCGAGGTGGTGATGCTCCGCGCCCGGCTCGGCGTGGACTCGGGGCAGCTGAGCCGGATGCTGCGCTCGCTCGAGTCGGAGGGACTCGTGACCGTCAGGCCGAGCGAGGCCGACGGTCGCGTGCGGATCGCGCGCCTCACCGAGAAGGGGCTCGCCGAGCGCGCGATTCTCGACGACCGCAGTGACGAGCTGGCCGCCTCGATCCTCGACCCGCTCGACGACGAGCAGCGAGCGGAGCTCGTGGGTGCAATGCGCACCGTCGAGCGGCTCATCGCGACGTCGCTGGTCCAGCTGCGGGTGGTGGATCCGGACGAGCCGGACGCGCAGCGCTGCCTGCGCGCGTACGTCGCGGAGCTCAACCGGCGCGCGCCCGAGCGCGGGTTCGATCCGAGCAAGGGCTCCACCGCAAACCGGCACGAGGTGCTGTGGCCGAACGGGGCCTTCGTGGTCGTGTACCTGCGCGGCGAGCCGGTCGGCTGCGGCGCCGTGAAGCATCACCCGGGCGAGGTCAGCGACATCAAGCGGATGTGGATCGCGGAGTCGGCACGCGGCCTCGGGCTCGGCCGCCGGCTGCTCGAGCACCTGGAGGGCCTCGCGCGCGCCCACGGCTCCCGCGAGGTCCGCCTCGAGACCGGGGAGGTGCTGGGGGAGGCGATCGCCCTCTACCGCTCGGCCGGCTACGCCGAGGTGGCGCCGTTCAACGACGAGCCGTTCGCGGACCGCTGGTTCGCGAAGCGGCTGCGTGCGCCCGGACGGCCACCACCGCTTCGGTGACCAGTCCGAGGAGGCGGTCCACGCCGCGCTCGTCGGCGTCCGAGACCGGGATGTCCGCGTGCACCCAGATGTCCTGGGAGCGCGTGCAGCCGAACCTGACGAGGCGCGTCTGGCGGTTCCACCAGAGCAGCATCCACGGGTCGAGGTCGCCCGCCGCATGGACCGCGATCGCCTGCGCGCGCAGCAGGCCGTCGGCGATCCGGAGGCTCGCCTCGATGGGGTCGCCGCCCACCCGGTCGCCCGGCACCGTGAGGCCCCACTCGACATGCGCGAGCCGCCGCGCGCTCAGCCCGTCGACCGACTCCAGGTAGGCGTCCACCTCGTCAACGGCAGCCATTCCGGCAGAGTACGCACGCGTGCGCGCGCTGGTGCAACGGGTGAGCGAAGCCTCCGTTACCGTCGACGGCGAGGAGATCTCGCGCATCGGCCCGGGCCTGCTCGTGCTGCTGGGCGTGCGCCGCGGCGACACCGAGGCGGAGGCCGACCGCGTCGCGGCGAAGGTGCTCGCGCTCCGCGTCTTCGAGGATGACGAAGCCAGGATGAACCTGAACGCCGCGGACGCCGGCGGTGAGGTCCTCTGCGTCAGCCAGTTCACGCTCTACGGGGACACCCGGAAGGGCAACCGCCCGAGCTTCGTGGACGCCGCCCCGCCCGAGGAGGCGGAGCCGCTCTACGAGCGCGTCCGCGCAGCGCTGGGCGCGCAGGGCGGCGTCTTCGGCGCGCGGATGGCCGTGTCGCTGACCAACGACGGTCCGGTCACGCTGCTCGTAGAGACCTGAGGTACCCCCGCCCGGCGCGACGCGCCCATCCGCCTGCTGAGCGCTACACTCGATTTCACAACTTCAGTCGTACGCCGCCCTCGGGGCGGCGCCTGAAGGTGGGCCGCGAGGTCCACCTTTTTTATGACCAGATGCAGATCGACTCTCTCAAGACAGACATCGAGCAGCGCCTCGCCACGGCCGAGCCGGACGTGGAGGTTCTCGCGTGCGAGGACGCGGGTCGTGAGCGCCTGCGCCTGTTCATCGATCATCCGAACGGGGTCGATCTCGCGCTCTGCGAGCGGGTTACCGCTCACCTGCGCGACCTGCTGGCGGACTACGCGCTCGAGGTGTCATCGCCCGGGCCGGAGCGTCCGCTGTCCAAGCCGGATCACTTCCGCCGCTTCCTCGGCAAGCGGGCGCGCGTGCGCCTGCGCGAGCCGCGGGACGGCCACAGGAGCTTCACGGGGGAGCTCGTCGGCGCCAGTGACGACGAGGTCACGGTGGCGGCCGACACGGGGGTCGTGACGATCCCCTACTCGGAGATCAATCGCAGCAATCTGCTCGAGGGGGAGCGATGACCAAGGAGATCGTCGAGGCCGTTGGAGTCCTCGAGCGCGAGAAGGGAATCTCCGCGGACCGCCTGATGGCGGC
>JBEVKE010000024.1:0-7950 GCA_040509835.1 Thermoleophilaceae bacterium | reverse complement strand
GGCACCCCGAAGCAGTTCATGATCGGGAACGTCATCCAGTCGCGCTACCTGGTGCTGGCGGACTACCCGACCGCCGCGGCCCTCTCGTTCCTGTTGATGGCGTTCTCGCTGATCATCGTGATCGTCTGGGCGCGCATCGCCGGAACCGAGGCGCTGCTTGGGAGCGAGGAGGAGCGGGCATGACGGCGGCGCTTCGCAAGCGAGGTCCCGACTGGCTCCTGAACACGTACGCGGGCCTGGCGCTGATCTACCTGCTGCTCCCCATCGCGGTCATCATCGTCTTCTCCTTCAACAACCCGGTTGGCCGCTTCAACTTCATCTGGCAGGAGTTCAGCTTCGACGCCTGGAAGCACCCCTTCGCCGTGCCCGGCGTCGGGGACGCGCTGAAGAACTCGCTCGAGATCGCCGCGTTCTCGACCCTCATCGCGACCGCACTCGGCACGCTCACCGCGCTGGCCCTGGTGCGCTACGAGTTCAGGTTCCGCGGGCCGGTGAACTTCTTCATCTTCATCCCACTGGCCACGCCCGAGGTCGTGCTCGGCGCGGCGCTCCTCTCGCAGTTCCTCAACTGGGGTGCGCCGCAGCTCGGCTTCGCGACCATCCTGATCGCGCACGTGATGTTCAACCTGTCGTTTGTGGTGATCACGGTCAGATCGAGGTTGATCGGGTTTGACAGGTCGCTCGAGGAGGCGGCGCAAGACCTCGGCGCCACGCCCTGGGAGACGTTCCGGCTCGTGACACTGCCCCTGATCATGCCCGGGGTCGTGTCCGCCGGCCTGCTGGCGTTCGCCCTGTCGATCGACGACTTCGTGATCACCTACTTCAACAACGGCTCGACGATCACGTTCCCGCTGTTCATCTGGGGCGCGGCGCGGGTGGCGGTCCCGCCGCAGATCTACGTGATCGCGACGATGATCTTCCTGTTCACGGTGGCGATGATGCTCCTCACCGTGTGGCAGCAGCGCCGCGCGGAGAAGCTGGCGGCGGTGCGGCCTGACGAGCCGGACATGGCGCTGGAGCCGGCGCCCGCTTGACGCTGGAAGAGCTGATCGCCCGCGAGCGAGAGCTGTTCGCGGGCCGGAACCCGCGGTCGCGCGGGCTGCACGAAGAGGCGCGCGCAAGCCTGCTCGCCGGCGTGCCCATGGCCTGGATGACGATGTGGCCGGGCGGCTTCCCGCTCTACCTCGAGCGAGCGTCTGGCGCGACGATCGTGGACGTCGACGGACACGAGTACGCGGACTTCTGCCTTGGTGACACGGGGGCGATGGCGGGCCACTCGCCCGAGCCGGCGATGCGCGCGATCAGCGGCATCGAGGGAATCACGACCATGCTGCCGACCGAGGACGCCTCGTGGGTCGGGTCCGAGCTCGCTCGCCGCTTCGGGGTGCCGTACTGGCAGTTCTCGCTCACCGCCACGGACGCGAACCGCTGGATGATCCGGATGTGCCGGCAGGTGACCGGCCGTGACCGCATCGGCGTGTTCTCGTGGTGCTACCACGGCTCGGTTGACGAGTCGTTTGTCCGGCTCGACGAACAGGGGCTGCCGCGCGCACGCGAGGGCCTGGTGGGCCCGGCCGTGGACCCGACCGAGACCACGCGCGTGGCCGAGTTCAACGAGATCGACTCCGTGCGCTCGATCCTGGAGTACGGCGACGTGGCATGCCTCCTGATGGAGCCCGCGCTCACCAACATCGGGATCGTGCTGCCCGAGCCCGGCTTCCTCGCCGAGGTCCGCAACCTGTGCGACGAGCACGGGACGCTCCTGATCATCGACGAGACCCACACGCTCAGCGACGGACCTGGCGGCTGCACCGCGGCATGGGGCCTGAGGCCGGACGCGGTCACGCTCGGCAAGTCGATCGGCGGTGGCGTGCCGATCGGCGCGTACGGCGTGACCGCGGAGCTGGCCCGGCGAATCGCCGCGCAGGAGGACGCCGACTACGAGGACACGGGCGGCGTGGGCGGCACGCTCGCCGGCAACGGGCTCTCGCTCGCGGCGGCGCGGGCTACGCTCGGCGAGGTGCTGACGGACGAGGCCTTCCGGCAAATGATCGCGCTGCGCGAGCGCTTCGCCGGCGCGGCCGACGCGGCGATCGCCGAGAACGGGATGCCGTGGTCGATCGTCTCGCTCGGCGCGCGCTGCGAGTTCCGCTACTCGCCCGAGCCGCCGCACACGGGCGCGGAGTCCGCCGCCGCGGGCGATTCGGCGCTCGATGAATATCTTCATCTGTATCTGATGAACCGCGGCGTGCTGATCACCCCCTTCCACAACATGGCGCTGATGTGCCCGGCTACGACCGAGGACCAGGTGGACCTCCACACGGAGGTCTTCACCGCGGCCCTGGCGGAACTGGCCGCGTGAGCTCGTACGAGCGCATCGCGGAGCTGCCGCTCGAGATCGAGTCCCTCACCTTCGAGGGCCGCGAGCTCGCCTTTACGGAGGAATTCGTCCGTGCCACGACGCTGATCCAGCTGCATGGCCCGGGCGGCGAGACGGGCGTGGGCGAGGACGTTGTCTACGACGGGCTCGACCACGTGAACCTGCAGGCCGACGGGCCGAAGACGATCCAGCTCGCCGGCTCCTACACGATCGACTCGTTTTCGAAGACGCTCGAGGGGACGCAGCTGTTCCCGACCCCGCCGGTGCGCGGCGAGGTGTCCGAGCTGTACCGGCGCTGGGCGTTCGAGTCGGCGGCGCTCGACCTGGCGCTCGTCCAGGCCGGCCGCTCGCTCGCCGACGTGCTCGACCGCGAGCCGCGGCCGGTCAACTTCGTCGTGTCGATGCGGCTGGGGAGCTGGCCGCCCGAGGACGAGCCGGAGAAGCCGGACCGCGTGCTCGCCCTGCTGGAGCGCTACCCCGGCACCAACCTGAAGCTCGACCCCACCAACCAGTGGACGCAGGAGCTCGTGGACGCGCTCGTCGAGACGGGCGCCGTGGATTCGCTCGACCTCAAGGGCCAGTACAAGGGCACGCCGGTGGACGTGGAGACCGATCCGGAGCTGTACCGCATGGTGATCGAGGCGTTCCCGAACGCATGGCTCGAGGACCCGGACGTGAACGAAGAGACCAAGCCGCTGCTCGACCCGGTCAGCGACCGCGTGACCTGGGACGCGCCGATCCACTCGGTGGCCGACGTGCTGGCGATGCCGTGGCAGGCCCGGATGGTGAACATCAAGCCGTCCCGCTTCGGCCCGCTCAGCAATCTGTTCGAGATGTATGACTGGTGCGAGAGCGAGGGGGTAGGGGCATATGGCGGCGGCCAGACCGAGCTCGGTCCAGGGCGCGGGCACATCCAGTACCTGGCGTCGCTCTTCCATCCCGACACCCCGAACGACACAGCTCCATCGGGCTACAACAACCCCCAGCTCCCGGAGGGGCTCCTCACGAGCCCGCTCGAGCCGCGCATAGCGCCGGCGGGCTTCCGCTGGCAGGAGTGATCGAGGCCTTCCCGCGTCATCCCGGCGGGGATCCGCTCGAGATGGCGCGGCGGATAGCGGCCTTCCTGGGCGAGGCGCGCGAGTCGCTCGACCTGGCGCTGTACGACATCCGGCTGCCGGACGAGCCGGGCGACATCGTCGCGAAGGCTCTCTGCGATGCCCACGAGCGCGGCGTCCGGGTGCGGGTGGCCTACAACACCGACCACCCCGAGCGGATCTTCTTCCCGCCTCCGCCGAGCACCCAGCCGGAGCTGCTCGAGGCGATGCCGTTCCCCACCTGCGGGATTCCCGGCATCCCCGACCTGATGCACCACAAGTACGTGGTGCGCGACGGCAGCTCGGTGTGGACCGGCTCGATGAACTGGACGACCGATTCGTGGACGCTTCAGGAGAACGTGGTGCTCACCGCGACCGGCGCTCCCGCGCTCGCCGCCGAGTTCGCCCAGAACTTCGAGGAGCTATGGACGAAGCGGAACGTGGACGCGAGCGGACACGAGAACCCGCGCCCGCTCGAGCTCGACGGCCACCAGGTGCGCGCGTGGTTCACGCCGGGGCACGGCGAGGAGCTGTCGCACCGGATCGCGAAGGCGATCGGACGAGCGCAAGAGCGGGTTCGGATCGCCTCGCCGGTGATCACCGCGGGGCCGATCCTCGCCACGCTTGCCGAGGCGGCGGCGGAGCGGAGGGTCGACCTGCTCGGGGTGGTGGACCGCACGCAGATGGAGAACGTCGTCTACCAGTGGCGGACGAACGGCCACTCGGCATGGAAGATCCCGATCCTCGCGGCCGTGCTCGCGAACGCGGACTTCAAGGGCAAGCAGTCCACCAAGTACGGCCCCGACACGCCCCACGACTTCATGCACGCGAAGCTCACGGTCGCCGACGACACGGTGTTCACCGGCTCGTTCAACCTGTCGCGCTCAGGGGAGATGAATGCGGAGAACGTCGTGGAGCTGCACGACTCCGCCCTTGCGGACCGGCTGGCCGTGTTCGTGGACGAGATCCGGGAGCGCTACGGGCCTATGCCCGTGCCTGACGGTGGACCGCCGACTGGAGCACGTCACGCACCTCGGCCGGATCGTCGGTGAGCGTCCACAGCTCGAGGTCCTCCGGCGAGATGTTCCCCTCGGTCAGCATCCGGTCGCTCACCCAGTCGACCATCCCGCGCCAGTAGTCGCCCCCGACGAGGGCCACCGGGAACTGACGGATCTTGTCGGTCTGGATCAGCGTGAGCGCCTCCCACAGCTCGTCCATCGTCCCGAATCCGCCGGGGAAGACCACGAAGCCGCTCGCGTAGCGGACGAACATGATCTTGCGCACGAAGAAGTAGTGGAACTCCAGGGAGATGTCGCAGTAGGTGTTGCCGCCCTGCTCGAACGGCAGCTCGATGTTGAGGCCCACGGACAGCGCACCGGCGTCCTTCGCTCCGCGGTTCGCGGCCTCCATCAGCCCGGGGCCACCGCCGGTGATGATCGCCATACCGCTCTCGCCGACGACTCTCGCGGTCTCGCGCGCAAGCGCGTAGTCGGGGGCGTCCGGCTGGGTGCGGGCGGACCCGAAGAAGCTCGCCGCGGCACCGACGCCGGCGAGAGCGTCGAAGCCCATCCGAAGCTCCTCGCCGATTCGCTCGATCCGGTCCTCGTCGGAGAGCGTGGAGCGGACCGCCACCTCCTGAGCGGCGATGATCTCCTCGTCCAGCGTGCGGGGCTCGCGCGGCATACGGGCCCCGAGACTAGATGGCCGGCACTCCCGCGAGGCCGGCCACCCAGGTTCCCCCTTCCCCCCAGAAGGAAAGTACAAATTGGCCTACCCCAGGGGAATGGAATTAATCCAGACGCAATGTCACAACCTGTAGCTGCGCTTTGGACGATTTGTCCTACAGCGCCAGCGACAGCGGCTGCTCGAGCAGGTCCTTCACCCGTGCGAGGAACTCGGCGCCGTCGGCGCCGTAGAGGATGCGGTGGTCGCAGACGAGCGTCAGCACCATCTGGTCGCGGGCGATCAGCTTGCCCTTGTCGTCCACGGCCGGCCTCTTCTCGAGCTTTCCGACGGTGAGGATCGCGGCCTGCGGCGGGTTGATGATCGCCGTGAACTGCTCGATGCCGAACATGCCGAGGTTCGACACGGTGAACGTGCCGCCCGAGAGCTCGGGCGGGGTGACCGTCTTGTCCTTGACCTTGCCGATCACCGCGCGGGCGTCGCGGGTGATCTGGCCGAGTGACTTCTGGTCGGCGTCGAAGACGGTGGGCACCACCAGCGCGTCCATCGCGGCGACCGCGATGCCGATGTTCACGCGGTCATAGAGCTCGAACTTGCCGTCGCGGTAGGAGCCGTTGACGCGCGGGTGCTCGCGCAGGGCGCCGGCGCAAGCCTTGACGACCATGTCGTTGAACGACGGAGCCGGATCGGAGATCTCCTTGAGCCGCTCGCGGAGAGCGACTGCGGCGGTCATGTCAACGGTGAGGGCGATCGAGAAGTCCGGCGCGGTGGCCTTGGACTCGGCCATGCGCCGCGAGACCGTCTGCTGGAGCCGGGTGAGCTCCTCGACCTTGACGTGCCCCTTGACGCCGGCCTCGGCCCTGTCGCCCTTGTCGGGCTCCTTCTCGGCCTTCGCGTCGGCCTTCTTCTCGCCCTTGTCGTCGGCCTTCTTGTCCTTCTTCTTCCCCTTCTTGTCCTTCTTGGCAGCCGCGGTGTCGCTCTTCGAGGCGGCGTCCGCGTCGTCCGTCGCGACGGCCGCCGCGCCATCGCCATCGCCATCGGCGGTGTCGGCCTCGCCCTTCTCGGCGACGCCCGCCTTCGCCCCGCCGTTCTCCGCCGCGGCCTGCACGTCCGCCTTCACGATCCGCCCGCCGGGACCGGTTCCCTCGAGCTCGGCCAGCTCGACGCCGAGGTCGCGCGCCATCCGTCGCGCGACCGGCGAAGCCTTCACACGCCCGTCACCGTTACCCGTCGAAGTCTTCTCACGCGTCGCCGTCCCGGCACCCGACTGAGTCTCACCGCCGCCACCCTCGGCACCCGCGACAGCGGCCTCCTCACCCTCGACAGCAGCCGCCTCGTCTTCGGCCTCCTCCGCGCCCGCACCGTCATCGTCGCTGCCGGCCTCGGCGTCGTCTCCCGCGCCCTCGGCGACAGCGGCCTCGCGCTCCTCCTCAGCATCGCCGGCCTCTTCCTCGTCGCCGGCGTCGCCCTCGCCCTCCCCGTCCTCGTCCTGGGCACCCTTGCCTTCGTCGGCCTGGTCCTCGGCGCCGCCCTCATCGCCGGCCTGCGCCTCTTCCTCGCCGCCTTCCTCTGCTTCCCCGCCGCCCTTCGCCTCGCCGGCGTCGCCGATTCGAGCGATCACCTCGCCGATCTCGAGGGTGTCGCCCTCCTGGGCGACGATCTCGACGAGGACGCCGTCGGTGTCGGCGTCGTAGGTCATGTTGGCCTTGTCCGTCTCGATCTCGACGAGCGGTTCGCCGCGCGTGACCTCACCGCCCTCGTCGACGAGCCACTTGAGCACGGTGCCCTCCTCCATCGAGTCCGAGAGGCGGGGCATCGTGACGTCGCTGGCCATGCTCCTCCTTAGAGGTCCCGGAAGGTGGCGAGTGCGGCGTGCACCACGTGCTCTTCGTGCGGGAACGCCGCCTGCTCGAGTGGCTTCGAGTAAGGCATCGGGACATCCGCGCCGGTCACGCGCTGGACGGGCGCGTCTAGCCAGTCGAAGGCCTGCTCCTGGATCAGCGCCGCGAGGTTGGCGCCCACCCCACCGTGCGGCCAGCCCTCCTCGACGATCACAGCCCGGTTGGTCTTCTTGACCGACTCCAGAATCGTGTCGAGGTCGAGCGGCCGCAGCGTGCGCGGATCGATCACCTCGGCGTCGACGTCGTGCTCGTCGTCAAGTACCTCGGCTGCCTTGGCCGCGGTGATTGCCATGCGCGAGATCCCGATGATCGTCACATCGTCGCCCTCGCGTCGGATGGCGGCCTCGCCGAAGCGCATCGGCCCGCCGTTCTCGGGCACCTCACCGCGCTGGCCGTAGAGGGTCTCGTGCTCGATGAAGACCACGGGGTTGTCGTCCTTGATCGCCGCCTTCAGCAGGCCCTTGGCGTCCTCGGGCGTGCTCGGCACCGCCACCAGCAGGCCCGGCACGTGCAGGTAGTAGGCCTCCCAGGAGTGCGAGTGCGTCGGCCCGAGCTGGTGCCCCGCGCCCTGCGGCATGCGGATCACCATCGGCACCTTCACCTGGCCGCCGAACATGTAGTGGATCGCGGCGGCGTGGTTGACGATCTGGTCCATCGCCAGCAGCGAGAAGTTGATCGTCATCAGCTCGACGACGGGGCGCAGGCCGATCATCGCCGCGCCCACGCCCATCCCGACGATCGTGTTCTCCGAGATCGGCGTGTCGCGCACGCGCTTCTCGCCGAACTCCTCGAGCAGGCCGGAGGTCACCTTGAAGGCGCCCTGGAAGACGCCGATGTCCTCGCCCATCAGGAAGACCTTCTCGTCCTCCTGCATCTCCTCCCGAAGCGCCTG
>JBEVKE010000023.1:0-24395 GCA_040509835.1 Thermoleophilaceae bacterium | reverse complement strand
CTGTTCGGCTGGCAGTCGGCGGCCGACACGGCGTGGGCAGTGACTCTGGTGGGCTGCGCGTGGATCGTGGTGATGACCTGGATCTGCCTCATCGGCATCGAGCTGAACGCCACGACGCAGAAGTGGCTGCTGGGCGCCGAGATCTCGATCCTTGGCCTGTTCGCGGTCGTTGCGCTGGTCAAGGGCGGCGCGGCAACCCCCGCACTCGACTGGATCAACCCGTTCCACATCTCGTCGTTCGGCGCGCTCGCCGACGGCGTTCTGCTCGGGCTGTTCATCTACTGGGGGTGGGACAGCGGCGTCGCGGTCAACGAGGAATCGGCCGACCGGGCCACCGGGCCGGGTCGCGCCGCGATCATCAGCACGATCCTGCTCCTGTTCATCTACGTCATCGTGAGCGTGGCCGCTCAGAGCCACGGCGGGGAGACATTCCTCGTCAACCATTCGGATGACGTGCTCAGCGCGCTCGGAGGCGGCGTGCTCGGCTCGCCGCTCGACAAGCTCCTGATCGTTGCGGTGCTGACATCCGCCGCCGCTTCAACGCAGACCACCATCCTGCCGACGGCGCGCACCACGCTCTCGATGGCGCGCTGGCGCTCGATCCCCTCGGCGTTCGGGCGCGTGAGCCCACGCTGGCAGACCCCGACGGTCTCGACGGTCGTCATGGGCGGGGTATCGCTGATCTGGTTCGTGCTGGTCAACCAGCTCAGCCAGAACGTGCTCGGCGACTCCGTGTCCGCGCTCGGCTTCCAGATCGCCTTCTACTACGGCCTGACCGGCCTGGCGTGTGTCGTCTACTACCGGCGCGAGCTGTTCCGGAGCGTGAGGAACTTCATCTTCGTCGGCCTGTTGCCGCTCCTCGGGTTCCTGTCCCTGGCCGCGGTGTTCGTGAAGGCCTTTCACGACTACAGCCAGGCGGGGTTCAACTACTCGAAGCCGATCCTGGGTGTCCAGGTGCCGATCGCGATGGGGATCGGCGGAATTCTGCTCGGCGGCCTGCTGATGCTCTGGGCATGGGCCCACTACCGCGGCTTCTTCCGCCGCCGGCTCGAGGCCGCGCCACCCTCCGCGCTCGAGCAACCGCCGCCGTCCGAGGCCTTGACGCAGTAGCCCGGTGTGAATCAGGCCTTCGCGGCGGCCTTCTTCTTCGAGCTGCGCTTCTTCCTAGTCCCCGAGCTCGGCGCGGTGCTCTGCTTCGCGGACTTCGGCGTCGGGTAGCTCATCATCACCATCGTTGCCGAGAAGGTGTCGCCCTCGCCCTTGACCACGCGACCGGCGCTGTCCGCCTGGATCTGCATGGCGTGGTCGAGCGTCTCTGAGAGGAGGTCGTTCATCTCGACCCAGCCCTGCTGGTCCATGCACAGGACGCTGCGGCTCAGATGCCTGTCCTCGCGCTCGTCGAAGATGCCGCTCTTGATCGCCTCGGCGGTGTCGTCCCACACCAGCCCGAGGGTCATGTCGGAGATCGAGCCGCGCGTGTTCTTCGGCAACTTCTTCCAGTCGCGGTCGGCGAAGAAAGGCCGCACGATAGCCCGGTAGTAGTGCTCGAGCGCGCCCCGGCGGGGCTCCGTATCGACCAGCTCGATGCAGCCGAGGTCGTGGAGCATCCGCACGTGATAGCTCACGTTGGTCAGCGGCTCATCCAGTCGCTTCGCCAGCTCGTTCGGGCTGGCCACTCCCTCGTTGAGGGCGGCAAGCAACTGCACTCGCAGCGGGTGCGCCAGGGCCTTGGCCATCCGTGAGTCCAAAGCGCTCGCTGTCTGTCTTTTCAAGTCTCGGCCTCCAATCTCTGCCTGAGTCTCGCCCGTAGGCGGTGTAGACGCACCTTAACTGTCGCCTCACTCAGGCCGAAGTGGTCAGCGAGTTTGGCGCAAGTTAGGTCCTCGTAGTACCTGAGGAGTGCGAGTTCCCGGTCTGCTGGAGACAGCGTGCCCAGGATTCCCCGGAATAGCAAGCGAGCTTCAAGCACCTCGTCTCGTCGGTTTCGCCAGTTCGACGCGGCGAGCGGCTCGTCGACCAGCACCTCGCCGTGAACTACCTGACGACATCGAGCGCTGGGTGAACGCCGCGTGCTTCGGGCACGGCGTGCCATACAGCACGATGAGCCACTTCCCGCCGTACGCGCGAGTGGGCCCGCTGTACGTGCCTGGTGAGACCGGCTGCTTCAACTGCCAGGAGCGGGCCTACCGGCGCTCCTACGATCTGTACGACCACATCGTCGACCAGCGCCGCGACGCTCCCTCACCGGCGGCGACGCTGGGGCCGGTGTGCCCCTTCGTCGGCGGGCAGGTGGCACTCGATGTGGCGCATCGGCTCACCGGCCTGTGCACACCCGCGAGCCGGGGCCGGGTACGTGTGTTCGACACGCGGACGCTCGAGGTGTCGGGCGAGGCCGTCCCGCTCGACCCGGACTGCGAGGTGTGCGGAGGGGCCGTTACCGTGGCTCCGTGATCGTCTTCTCGGGTGCGGCGCTCGATCGCGCCCCCCTTCAACGGCGGCGGACGGACTGGCTCGAGGCGCAGCGCGCCGACTCGCGGGCAGGCGCGGTCCTGATGTCCGAGCAGGGCGTGTGGATCGACGCTGGGCGGCTCGTCCTCGAGCCCCCGAGCGCGGAGGCGGTTTTCCTCGGCCTTCTGGACGGCGTGCCCGTGTTCGCCGACTACGTGGACGGAGCGGGCCCCGCACGCGGCCGCCCAGCCGGCCTGCGCGAGGCCGCAACCGAGCTGCCGGCGGAGGATGCCGCGCTCGCTGCGTACGCCGACTCGCTGCTCGCCTGGCACCGGCGCCACCGCTTCTGCGCGAACTGCGGCGCTGCCACCGAGCCTCGCGACGGGGGCCACGAGCGCGTCTGCCCGTCGTGCGACGCGCACCACTTCCCGCGCACCGACCCGGTTGTGATCGTGCTGGTGTCCGATGGCGGCGACGGCCTCCTGCTCGGCCGCCAGGCGCGCTGGCCCGATGGCCGTTTCTCGCTCCTCGCGGGCTACGTCGAGCCGGGTGAGACGCTGGAGGAGGCCGTGCGGCGCGAGGTGCTGGAGGAATCGGGCGTCGCGCTCGATTCCGTGACCTACGTCGCCTCGCAGCCGTGGCCCTTCCCCAGCTCGCTGATGCTCGGCTTCAAGGCGGTGGCAGGGCGCGGCGACCCGGCTCCGGGCGACAACGAGCTCGCCGAGGTGCGCTGGTTCGATCGCTCCGAGGTGGAGGCGGCCGCGCGCGGCGAGGGCGAGCTCCAGCTCGCTCCGTCGTATTCGATCGCGCGGAGGCTGATCGACGCCTGGCTCGCCGCCGGCTAGGGGCGATCCGGGTAGACGTCGTCGATGGTCGTGAGGGGCGTGTACGGCGCTCCGTTCGCGGCCGTCTGGATCGCCTCCGCGCCGCCCGAGAGCCGGTCGAGCACGCTCACCACGCCCGCGATTTCGAGCCCCTCTTCCTGGATGCGTTCAATAGCCTTCACCGTGGAACCGCCCGTGGTGACCACGTCCTCGACCACCAGGCAGCGTTCGCCCTTCGCCAGCTCCGGGCCCTCGATCCAGCGTTGAAGCCCATGCCGCTTCTTGTCCTTGCGCACGAAGAACGCTTTTACCGGCGCCCCGGCGGCGAGCGCCGCGCACGCGACGGGGTCCGCACCCATCGTCATCCCGCCCACGGCCGTGGCGCCGACGCGGTCGGCCTCGGCCGCCACCAGCTCGCCGAGAGCACGAAAGCCGTCCGGGAGCAGGATGGCCCGCTTGGCGTCGACGTAATAGCTCGCCTTCTGGCCGCTGGTGAGCGTCACATCTCCGATCACGAGCGCGTGCTCGCGCAGAGCGGCGATCAGGCGGCCCTGGGCGGTTACAGATATGTGTTCAGATGCGCTCAAAAAAGTCAGGTTCCGAAGGCGGCGGCCGATAGTAGTCCGCGATGGGCTCGTTCGTCCGCCTCGTCGCGATCGTCTGCTCCGGCCTCGTCCTGCTCGGTTTCGCGTACTTCGCGACCGACGAGATGAGCCGTGGCTCGCAGAACCAGCGGAACGCCCTGGGCGCCGAGCTCGCGAGCGAGCCTGACCCGGCGCCGGTGGCGCCCAGTCCAGATGAGGAGGCGGCGCGCGAGCGCGTCAACGGCAAGTTCCGCGAGGCCGTCGAGGACGCGAACGACGTGCTCATCGGCCCATTCGCCAACCTCGTGGACGGCTCGGGCAGCCGCTGGGTCACCCACGGCATCCCTGCCGTGCTCGGCCTGCTGCTCTACGGCTTCTGCCTCGGGATGCTCGCCAACATGCTTCCCAAGTCACGCGAGCACGGCGCCGACTGGCGCGCAGCCGAGTCCTAGCCATTCGCTAGTCTGCCCGGCGCGCAACTTCTCCTGCCGGGGGCTGTTGCGTGTAATGCAAGTCAAGCGCCGAGTCCGGCCGCTTCCCAGGCGACCGGAACGGGGGAACCAATTGGGTGGCAGCCGTGCCGCCCGGGGGCGAATCGCCGGCCTTGGAGCCGCGTAGCGCATCTTCCAGCGCGAGCCCGTCAGCTAACCCCGTAGGCCCGAACGGAAGGGGACATGGATGACGAACGCCCACCGGGATCTGGCCACGCCTGAGCCATGGGCCCGCTCGCTCGAGCGCTCACGCCGCCGGCGGGCGCTGCTACCCAAGGCACGGCGAGAGAACAGGCGGAGGAAGCACATATCGGCGGCGCTCGCGACCGCCGTGGTGGCGGGCCCGGGTGCTCCGCTGGCCGCGGCGCAGGTGACGTCCGGGGATCTGAGCGCGGCCGTGGCCGCAGAGTCGCCGGCCAACCGCGCGATCGAGATCCGCGAGGGCGGCCTCCCGCTCCAGGTGGGCAGCCAGGGCGATCTCGTGGCCGAGGTGCAGCGCGAGCTGCATGTGGATGCGGACGGCATCTTCGGCGTCCAGACCGATGCCGCCGTGCGCAGCTACCAGCAGGCGAAGGGGCTCGACGTGGACGGGATCGTCGGGCTCGCCACCTGGGGCTCGCTGTTCCCGGGCCAGACGCATGGCGCGGCCACCGGCGCGGCGATCGGCGGATCGAACATCCCGGCCGCCGCTCAGACGACGGTGGAGCAGACGGTCCAGCAGGCGGGCACCCAGCTCGCCGCCCAGGGCGACGCCGGGCTTGCGGGCACGGTGGGCGGCACGACCGGAACGACGGGCGTGGACACCACGGGCACCACCGGGACGTCCGGGACCGGCACCGCTCCCGGCGGCACGACCCCCGTCTCGAATCCGGCTCCCGGGACGACGACCGTGAGCGGGTGCGGGTCGTCCACGATCATCCGGCCCGTAAGCGGTCCGGTGACGTCCCCATTCGGGCCGCGCGGCGGCCGAAATCACGATGGAATGGACATCGGGGCCGCGACCGGCACGCCGGTGCGCGCGGCCGCGTGCGGAACCGTGAGCCTCGCCGGCCAGCAGAGCGGCTACGGAAACATCGTCTGCATCACGCACACGAGCCAGTTCTCGACGTGTTACGCGCACCTCTCGCGCTTCGGCACATCGGCGGGAGCGCACGTGCAGCAGGGTCAGGTGATCGGGTATGTCGGCTGCACCGGCAACTGCACCGGCCCGCACCTCCACTTCGAGACCCGAGTGGGCGGCGTAGCGCGCAACCCGACCCAGTACCTGGGCGGCGCCTCGATGCCCGGAGCCACGGCGAGCGCAACCAAGGCGACCGCGAGCAGCTCGAGCCAGACGAGGTTCGGCATCGGAGGGGGCACGTCGTCGACGGACGACCAGTTGAACGCGACGCTGCTCTCCCCGTCCGGACAGCCCACCGGCACCGCGCCGGCGGAGCAGCTCGCGGACACCGCGACCCAGTCCGAGGACACGCTCTCGGCGAGCGAGATCGCCGCCGAGGTGACCCCGCCGGGCACCGTCCCGCCAAGCACCGCGGCCGCGACACCGACCGACGGGACCGTGACGCCGAGCGACGGAACCGGCACGGAGCCGACCGCCCCGGCTGAGGCGGCCCCGGCACCCGCGGCTCCGGCACCCGCGGCTCCGGCCACGACCACGACGGCTCCGGCGGCGACGCCGGTTCCGGCCACCTCGTCGACCACCACGACCCCCCCGGCGAGCTCGGCCACGACGACCGTGGCGGCGACCCCGGTCGCTCCCACGACCACCGCTCCGGCTCCGGCTCCGACCGCTCCGGCGGCTCCGGCCCCCACGACCACCGCTGCGGTGCCCGAGGCGACCGTTACGGCGAGCACCGGGAGTGGGACCGAGAGTGACGTGCCCGCTACGGCGAGTGGCGGGACGGGCACGGATGTGAGCGGAGAGGCTGCCGCTACCGCCGGCGGGGTCGCCGCGGACGCGTCCGGAGAGACCGACTCCGGCGTCGCCGGTCAGTAGACCGAAGCACGGGCCGGCTGCGGCCGCCTGAACGCCAAATCCGCGCCGGCCCGGAGGGCCGACGTAGCCAGGGGGAACCGTGGAGGCCCCGTCCGTTCAGGGCGGGGCCTTCGCGTCCCCGCGCTGAACATGTCTGTCGATGGCGGCGGGCCGCCCACGCCCTAGGGATACGTGTAGATCGGGTCGCCGAGGTCGATCCAGTTGTAGATCGACACGGCGTTCGGGATGGGCACCCGCAGGCAGCCGTGGCTCGCGGCGTAATTCGGGACGGATGCGTAGCCGTGGATGGCGTAGCCGCCGACGAAGTACGACGAGTAGACCATGCCGTGGGAGTTCGTCCCCGGCTCCTGGCGGTAGAAGTGGTAGCTCCCGAAGACCGTGGGAGTCGAGGGCTTGCCCGACGACACGTGGTACGCGCGGTAGGGCTTCCCGTGATCGGCCAGGACCAGCACCTGGCGTGACCAGTCGAACTCCACGTGCTTCCCGTGGGTCCCCGAGGTCGGGTAGCGCAGCTTGAATGCGCCCTGGCCGCGCAGCACCATCGCGTAGACCGAGGTGGTCGCATAGCCGTCGCGGACCATCTCGTTCGTCTTCTTGAACACGTTCACCGCGTTCGCGGTCAGCCCGTCGAAGTAGCCGGTCACCGGGGTCGCGAAGCCGAGCTTTAGGAGCCCTCGCTGGAGCAGGAGCACCTTCAGCCCGCGCGAGCCGGCGCCCGCCGACCAGTTGACGACGCTGATGGTCTCGCTGCGCGTGCGGAAGGCCTCCTGGGCGGCGCTCCGCCGGTGCTTCACGACCAGCCGCACCGGTCCCGCGTTGCCCACCTTGAAGCGGAACTCGTAGGCGCCCCTCTTCCCGACGTGACGGCGGACCGTCTTGCTCGACTTCTTCCCCCGGATCGCGTACAGCGTGAGCACCTCATTGGGCACGTACGGCTTCACGACCCCGCGCACGACGACCTCCTGAGCGGGCGCGAAGTAGCGCGTTCGCTTCGTAGCAACGCCGCCCTCCACCGAGAGCGTGGCCTTGCCGTTCACCCGATCGGGCTTCGGGTGTACCGGCGTGGTGGGGGTGGTCGGGGTGGTGGGTGTCTGCGCGTGGGCGACCGCAGGAGCCAGCGCGATCAGGACCAGCAAGACCGGGAGAAGCTTCTTCATGTGGCGCCCACTATGCCACGGCCGCCCGCTGTGCTCGCGGAATAGTGGCGCACGCGAGCAGCATCAACGGCCCGAGCACAAGCGACACCGATCCGTTCTCGATTGTCACCCCGAATGCGATCGCGTTGTTCAGCGCGTGCATCGCGATGGTGGGGTAGATCGAGCCCGTCCGCTCGTAGACGAGGCAGAAGATGAAGCCAAGGATCCCGAGCGGCGGCAGGATCAGCAGCGCGTCGGCCCCCGAGAAGTCGTAGTGGATGACGCCGAACAGAAGACCGTCGATGGCGGCAGCTGCAAGCACCGACCAGCGGCTGCGCAGGGCGCGGTAGAAGAAGCCACGGAAGAAGAACTCCTCGGCGAAGGGCGCGACGCAGATCACCATGAAGCCCGCCGCGATCATGCCGAACGTGCCCTGGTCCGCCCCGAGGTCCTGGGCGACCGTCTGCTGCGCATCGGGCTGGACGATCACGCTGTACAGCGCCACGAGCGCGTAGAAGCTCAGCATCCCGAGCGTGGCCCAGCCGGCCGCCGGCCAGAAGCGGGTGGGGCGCAGGCCGAAGTGCTCCGGCTTGGGCTTCCGCGTGAACGAGGCGAACATCACGGCCGTCCCGATGAAGATCAGCCCCTGCAGGAAGGTCGCGACGATGGTGAAGGTGGGATCCGAGTCGTCCGTGGTGGCTCCCGTGGCGGCCGCGACGATCCCCACCACGATCAGCGTCGCGATCAGCGCCACGAGGAAGCCCACCCCGGCGTACCAGGCGGGCCAGCGCGGCGCCGCGCCCTCGGGGAGCTCCGGCCGCTCGGGAGGAGGAGGCGGTGGCGGGTCGAACGCGGCGTGCTGCACGGACGTCAGAGTAGGGCGGGCAGATCGCAAAGTGACCGGATTGACGCCACATCGGACGGCGGATCGCCCTCGCGCTGGAGCAGCACAGCTCGGACACCGGCCGCCGCGGCGCCCTCGATGTCGTTGTCGACCTTGTCGCCCACGTGCAGCGCCTCACCCGGCTCGACCCCTGCGATGGCGAGGGCACGCTCGAAGACCCGCGGGCTCGGCTTGGCGGCGCCTACCTCCGCGGAGGTGACCACCCCGTCCACCAAGTCGAGGATTCCTGCGGGCCGCAGCCACTCCGGCAGCGAGCAGTCCCAGTTGCTTGCGATCACCACCGTGATCCCGCGCTCGTGCAGATCGCGCAGAGCCGGCTCGACATCCGGATACGGCGTGAACTCGAGCGCTTCCAGCATGGTGCGGCGCGCGGTGGCGTGGTCGAGCTCCGCGATGCCGAGCGCGCGCCGCATCTCGTCGGCGCATCGGTCGCGCAGGCGCTCGAGCCGTTCGGGGTCGGAGCCCTCGAGGTGATGCTCCAGGTAGTAGGCGATCTCGGCCATGAAGCCGGCGGCCGCCTGCTCCTCGCTCACCTCGAACCCGAAATCGTGAAGCAGACGCCGGAGCCGCGGCGCGGGCGGCTGGAGCTCGACCAGCGTGCCGAGCGCGTCGAGGAGGACTGCGCGAGTCACGAGATCCAGTGCCAGCTCGCGTACTGAGCCGTGAACAGGCCGAGCCCGACGGCGGATCCCGCGACGACGAGATCCGTCACGCGCCGCTCCTCGCACACCACCGCCAGCCACATGAACACGGGAAACAGCACGCTCACGAAGCGCGGCAGCGACATCAGGGGCTGCGGCGTGACCGGGAGGGTGAGCGGCAGCAGGAGCGACGCTGCCACCCAGACCCCGTAGGCCCGCGGCAGCCTCCTGAACACGCCCACGCAGGCGGTCACCGCGAACACGAGCGTCGCGAACAGCATCACGTTGATGGCGGCGATCCTGAACGGGTCGCCCGCCGCCTTGTCGAAGTAGACCGGCGTGCGCGAGCCGGACGCGAGCTGGCGCACCCCGTCGTAGGCGGCCACGAGACCGTCCCATGCGCCGGCGAGCGGCACGGCGAGGTGACGTGACCACGCCTCCTGCACGTCCAGGAAGCGGAGCGCGTCGCCCTCCACCAGCCCGAGCCACGCGGCATAAGCGGCGATGCCGAGCGGAGCGAGCAGGAGCCATGCGGCGTCGCCGGCGCGGCGAGGACGCGCATCCCACCAAATCAGGACGAGCGGAAGCAGGAGGAACAGGCCCGCGCTGCGGGTGGCCGAGGCGAGGCCGGCGCACGCGCCCGCCCAGGCCCAGTACCCGGTCCGCGCCGCGTAGAACGCGCCCACCGCCAGCAGGAGGAACAGGCTCTCCGAGTACGGCGCGCCGAAGTAGACGGCGGCCGGAAACACCGCGAGCAGAAGCAACACGGGCCGCGCGAGCCGGCGGCCGAGCTCGAGCTCCGTGAGCCTATACAGGAGCGTGAGCGCCGCGACGAAGGCCGCGAGCGACACCAGGAACGCCGCGATCAGAAGCGCCGCGTGCGAGCCGCCGAAGACGGTGCCGACACCGCGGACGAGCAGCGGGTAGAGCGGGAAGAAGGCGGCCCGGGCCGTGCTGCCGCCATAGCCGGAGTCGGCGATCGTGAGGTACCACACGGAATCCCACCGGGCCAGCGGCGCGAGCACCGGGCCCGCGATCGCGTGCGTGAGCACCGGGTCGTCGAACTTGGCGGCGTTCTCGCGCGCGAGCCCGCCGCTCGCAGGACCGAACGAGAGCGCGGCGAAGATCGCCACGAGGAGAACCGCCATGCGGGAGGACAGGCCGATCCGCACGGCAGCCCGGACCGCTTCGGAGTCGCGCCATGGCGCGATTGCGCGCACGCGCGCGGGGGTAGCCTCAATCGTCATGCCGGATGCCCATTTCTACACCGCTGCAGTGACCACCAGCGACTGGGTCAACGCCGGCGTGGCCATCGCGGTGGCGGCTGTGATCGCCGTGATCGTCGACCGGTTGATTGCGAAGAGCAGCACGGGCGTTGAGCGCGTGACGCGCGGCGAGCTGTCTCCGGCCACGCAAACGCGCCTGCGGCTGGTGCGGCGGCTCGTCACGGTGGTGATTCTCCTCATCGGCATTGCGATCGCGGCCTCGAACTTCCCGGGCCTCTCGAGCGTCGCCAAGGGCATCCTCGCCTCGTCGGCGGTGCTCGGCCTGGTCGTCGGCTTCGCAGCGCGCCAGACGCTCGCGAACGCGATCGCCGGGATCCTGCTCGCGATCACGCAGCCGATCCGCATCGGGGACCTCGTGACCTTCGAGGAGGAGACCGGCGAGGTCGAGGACATGAAGCTGACGTACACCTACATCCGCCTGGGCGACGGTCGCCGCCTGATCGTGCCGAACGAGCGGCTGGCCTCGAGCTCAGTCATCAATCACACGATCGCGGAGAGGCGCGTGCAGGTGGAGGTCTCCGTCTGGCTGCCGCCTGACGCGGACCTCGACAAGGCCATGGAGCTGATCGCCGACGAGGACGCCGAGATCTCGGTCTCCGTCGCCGAGACGGACAAGGAGGGCGTCCGCCTCAGCGCGACGACATGGGCATCGAGCCCCGCCGAGCGCGGAACGACGGCGGCGGAGCTGCGGGCGCGATGGCTCCGTTTGCTGCGCGAGCACGCACTATCCTCCGCCGAGGCCTGAGCGCGGTTCGCCACCGAACTTCCCATGACGCAGAGGCAGCGAAAAACCAGGAGGCGGAGGCGCCACACCGGGCGCAACAGCATGCTGCTCGGATTCAGCGTGCTCGCGATGGTGGCCGTCATCGGGGTGCTCGCAGCCGTGGGCTACGTGCTGGCGATCGCGGCTACCGCACCCGACCTCGCCGAGCTGAAGCCTGCCGACAAGGGCCAGCTCTCGGTGGTGTACGCGGCGGACGGCTCGCGGCTCGGCTTCATCCAGTCCGACGTGCTGCGGCGCGTCGTCCCCTGGGGGGACATCCCAGTGAACATGCGCCGCGCCACTGTGGCCATCGAGGACGAGCGCTTCTACAAGCACGGCGGCGTGGACCTCAACGCCATCGTACGCGCCGGCATCAAGAACCTCGAGTCGGGCAAGACCGTGCAGGGCGGGTCGACCATCACGCAGCAGCTCGTGCGCGCGCTCTACATCAAGGACCCGAAGCGGGACTTCGCGCGCAAGATCCGTGAGGCCAAGCTCGCCTCGGAGCTCGAGAAAAAGCACTCGAAGACCTGGGTGCTCCACAACTACCTGAACTCGGTGCCGTACGGGACCGTCGGCGGGCGCACGGCCATCGGCGTGGAGGCCGCGGCGGTCACGTTCTTCAACAAGCACGCGAAGAAGCTGAGGCTGTACCAGGCGGCCCTGCTCGCGGGCCTCCCCCAGGCGCCGTCCGAGTACAACCCGTTCCGCAATCCGCAGGCCGCGCTCGCCCGTCGCAACGAGGTGCTCCGGAAGATGGCCGAGAACGGGTACATCACCCAGGCCGAGGCCACCAGGGCGGCTCAGCGCGGGCTGGGGCTCCGGCACGGCACCCGCTACATCCAGCGCCGCGAGCCCTACTTCTTCGACTACGTGCAGGAGAAGCTGATCGAGCGCTACGGCGTGGGCGTGGTGCGGCGCGGCGGCCTGCGAATCCACACGACGATCGACCCGAAGCTCCAGGAGGACGCCCGAAACGCGGTGAACGCCTACTACGCGGATCCCGCCGGTCCGAGCTCGGCGATCGTCTCGATCGACCCGGCCAACGGGAAGATCCGCGCGATGGCGTCGACCGGCAGCTACGCGGACAGCAACTTCAACCTCGCCGCCCAGGGGCACCGGCAGCCCGGCTCCGCGTTCAAGACGTTCGTGCTCACCGCCGCGATCCGCAAGGGGGTGGATCCCGACTCCACCTACTACACGTCGAAGCCGCTCGACATCAATGACCCGACGTACGGGCACTGGGAGGTCAAGACCTTCGGGAACAGCTACATCGGCACGGTCAGCCTGACGCGCGCGACGCTGTCCTCCGACAACACGGTGTACGCACAGCTGATCCTCGATCTCGGCCCGAAGGCGGTCTGCGAGACGGCCAAGCTGCTCGGGATCACGACGAAGCTCGACTGCTATCCGGCCGAGGGCCTCGGCGGCCTGACGCTCGGCGTGACGCCGCTCGAGATGGCGGACGCCTACGCGACGCTGGCGAGCGGCGGGATCCGCCACCGGCCGACCGGGATCGAGAAGGTCGTGTTCCCCGACGGCAAGAGCGAGGACCTGGCGAACTCGCAGGGCAAGCGCGTCCTGAGCGACGGCGAGGCGTACGAGGTCACCAAGGTCCTGCACGAGAACGTGCTCGGCGGTACGGGGACCGCGGCGAACTACGGCTGCCCGGCCGCCGGCAAGACCGGCACGACCGACGAGGCGAAGGACGCCTGGTTCGTGGGCTACACACCGAAGCTCTCGTCGGCCGTGTGGGTGGGCTATCCGAAGGCCGGCATCGCCATGCCGGGCGCGCAGGGAGGCACCTACGCCGCGCCCGTGTGGCACGCGTTCATGCTGCCCGCCCACGGCACGTTCTGCGACGACTTCCCGCCGCCCACCGAGCCCGCTCAGCTGTCCCCCTACTTCGGCAAGTACGCGCGCACCGGCTCGTCCGCCCCGAGCCAGCTGTACGGCAACACCGACGGCACTACGACGGACGAGCAGCAGAAGTACGACCCGCGCTTCTACGAGCAGGCGCCGCTCGACCAGCCGAACCAGACTCCTCCGGAGCAGGTGCAGCCTCAGGACCCCGGCCCCGGCAATGGGAACGGCAACGGCAAGCCCAAGGGCAACGGGGACGGCACCGCCGCTCCTGGCTGATGCCCCCGCTGCCGGGGTGACGACGTGGGCGAGCTCGAGCTCATCGCCGCGATAGAGACCGCGCTCGCCGACCGGAGCGGGCGGCTCGTGCGGTGGACGGGGGACGACGCCGCGGTCACGCGCTCGCGGCCGTTCGCCGTCACCTCGATCGACACGCTGGTGGACGGCGTGCACTTCAGGCGCGCCACCCACGGCCTGCGCGACATCGGCTGGAAGGCGCTCGCGACCGCCCTGTCGGATCTCGCGGCGATGGGGGCGGAGTCCGGCGAGGCGTACGTGTCGGTCGTGCTCCCCGCCGACGTCGCCGAGCCCCTCGAGCTAATCCATGGCATGGAGGAGCTGGCGAGCGAGACCGGAGTGACCATCGCGGGTGGCGACGTGGTGGCGGGCCCGGTGCTCGTGCTGACGGTGGCGGTGGTCGGCTGGGCCGACTCGGAGGAGGAGCTCGTGGGCCGCGACGGCGCGCGGCCGGGCGACCTCGTGGGTGTGACCGGCGAGCTGGGCGGGTCGGAGGCCGGGCGGCGAGCGTTGGACGAGGGCGGCGGCGGCGCGCCGGCCGACGCGGCGGCTCAGGCGGCGATCGCCCGCCACCTGCGGCCGCGACCGCTGCTCCGCGAGGGTCGCGCGCTCGCCGCGGCCGGCGCGACGGCGATGATCGACCTGTCCGACGGCCTCGCGACTGACGCCCGCCACGTCGCCGAGCGCAGCGGCACCGAGCTTCGCATCCGACTGGGCGACGTGCCCCGGGCGTCAGGCGTCACCCCCGAGCAGGCCACCACCGGCGGGGACGACTACGAGCTGCTCGTGACCGTTCCGGCGGAGCGGCGCGAGGCCGCCGAGGGCGCCGCGCCGCTCACCTGGATCGGTGACGTGTCAGCCGGCGGCGGCGTCGTCCTCCTCGGCGCGGACGGCCCCGTGACCGGACTTAGCGGCTACGAGCATCCATGAGCGCACGATCGCCTCGGCGACCTCGCGCGAATCCACCTCATACCGACCCTGCCTGTCAAGTCTCGCACCTCCGTGTGCCCCTGGTTATCGGCCGCCCTGGCCGAACCTCACACCTGGACATCCGGCCATCTGAGCGACGACTCGACCGTCGCGCACAGCGCGGCCAGCATCACGCAGGCGATCAGCGACGTGACGATCCCCACGCTCTGCCCGGTGACGAGCATGAGCACGTACCAGAGCCCGGAGAGCGGGTCGACCGACAGGGCGAACATGTAGTAGATCGCCACCGCCGCCGCCGGCGCCACGCCCACCGCGATCAGGGCGGCCCGCACTCGGCGGTTCGGCAGGGGGCGCGTGAGCGCGAGGAGCATCCACAGGTGCGCGGCCGGGACGGTGAGGAGGCCCGCATACGGGTTGGCGAGCCACAGCAGGACCGACCCGGCGGCGATGGTGAGGCCGAGCGCGACCCCCGCGCCGAGGTCGGGCGTCTGGCCGAGCTCGGGGTCCGGGCGGGCCGCGAGCCACCGCGCGAGGAAGTACGCGAGCACCATCGCCGCAGCCACGCCGGCGAGCACGGCCAAGGCCGGGCCGTCGAGCGGCAGGTCGTCGGGCGGCACGGGCGCGGCCGGGGGCGATGGTGTGGCATCGACGAGTGCGAGGAACTGGGCGGCGGCGAGGGCGGCGAGGAACGGCGCCACCCACGCGCCGAGCCAGCGCAGCCACCTCAGGACGTCGATGTGCCGCCGTCGCGCGCGGGCGAATGCGTCCACCGAGGCCACGAGCACCGGCAGGAGAAGCGCACCGGCCAGGAGCGACAGAACCCACCCCGGCAGCACCTGGCTGACCGCCTGTACGTAGCTCTTCGGCCCGTGCTCGGGGCGCGGCCCCTCGTCCAGGGCGGTCAGCGTCCTGAGCGCCGCGCGGCCCAGGCCGCCTAGCCGGTCCGGGTCGATCGCCTCCGGCGGCCCGCTGCCGCTGGGGGGCAGCTCCCCACTTCCCGAGATCCGGACCGCGTCGTAGCCGGAGTCGAGGAGCACGCCCTGCGCGCCGATCCCGATGGGGAACGACAGCCGCGCGAGCTGTCCGAACATGCCGCTCCCTCCAGGCGCGCTGCCCAGCTCGAGCCGAATCGACTCGGCCACGGTTCGCTGAAGGGCGATGCCGGTGCGCGTGGAGTCGTTCGACCACGCCTGCACCGGCGGTCCGCCGTGCCGAGAGCCGAGAGCCGAGACCACGACCACCGCGTCCACCAGGTCGGGCTCGGGCAGGACCTCCACCAGGCGCCGCGCCCCCGCCTGCCCTACGTGCGAGCCGTCGATCGACGCCAGCACGAGCGTCTTCTTCGACGGCCGACCCTGGTACACGCGTGCGACCTGCATCAGCGCGGCCGTGTCCGCCGCGCTGACGGGCGCGTCGGGCACCGAACCCGCGTCGCGCGCCGCGACGATCACGATCTGACGGCGCGAGCTGCCGGCGCGCCGGCCGACGACGTTCACGAGCCGCTTGTCGTCGCTCGTGAACCGCTGCACGACCGGGCGAGCTCCGCCGCCTCCGGCGAACCCGCGCGCGGCGAAGGTGTCGGCCACGAGCTGAGCGGTTGCGCGATCCCCCGTGGAGCCCGCGCGCCGGTCCGGCTCCTGGGTGGCGATCCGTGTGGCCAGCTCGGCCGCCTGGTTGCCGTCGAAGAGGACATCGGCGGGCAGACCTTGCCGTAGCGGGCCGGGCCGGCTCTGGAACGAGAACATCGTCAAGACGACCGCCAACAGGGCCGGCACGAACGCCGCGCGGTAGATCCGCGGCTCGATCACGAAGACATCACGCGGCGCAACCTACAATTCGGAAGGTTGAGCACCACGGCACCACGCATCCTGCTCGTGGACGACGAGCTGTCCGTCCAGAAACTCCTCACGTACCCGCTCCGCAAGGAGGGGTACGACGTGATTCCCGCGCTGGACGGGCGCGAGGCGCTCGACCGGCTGCGGGAGGACAACTTCGACCTCGTCGTGCTCGACGTGATGCTGCCGCGGATGGACGGCTTCGACGTGGCCCGCGCGATCCGCTCCCGGAGCACCGTGCCGATCATCATGCTCACCGCGAAGACCGAGGAGAGCGACAAGGTGCTCGGCCTGGAGCTCGGCGCCGACGACTACATCACGAAGCCGTTCTCGATCCGCGAGTTCTCGAGTCGCGTGAAGGCAGTCCTCCGGCGCGCCTCCTTCGCGCAGGCGGAGACGCAGTTCGAGGAGCCGATCGACGTCGGCGACCTCCAGATCGACTTCGAGAAGCGGAGCGTCACCGTCCGCGGCGAGCCCGCGCAGCTCACCTACGTCGAGTTCGAGATCCTGGCGGCGCTCGCGCGCGCGCCCGGGCGCGTGTTCAGCCGCACGATGCTGCTCGAGCGCGTCTGGGGTGACGCCGCGTATCGCGACCCGCGCACGATCGACGTGCACATCCGTCACCTGCGTGAGAAGCTCGAAGCGGAGCCGAAGATCCCGGAGCTGATTCTCACCGTGAGAGGCGTGGGCTACCGGTTCCGGGACACATGAGCAGACTGCGCTCGCTGCGGTTCAAGATCGCATTCGTCTTCTTCCTCGTCACGGCGGCCGCATTCACGGTCATCTGGTTCGGCGTCGTGCCGCAGCTGGAGCAGAACCTGAAGGAGCGGCGGCTCGACAATCTCCAGGAGGAGGCGAGGGCCTTCCGGCCGGCATTGGAGCTCCCGCTTGTGGGCGGTAGGCAGCCGGCGCCCCGGCAGCAGTTCGTCGACAAGATCAGCGCCGCAGAGGACGCCACCGACGCGCGACTGACGGTCCAGGACTGGCAGCGCCAGCCGACCAAGGACCGCAACCCGGGCTTCTACCCGGTCGACGAGGAGTCGGAGCCGGTGCCGTTCGACGACGCGCTCGCGCGCCGTGCCGCCCTGACGAAGCACATCCAGCGCGCCTATGGCTCGTTCCACGACGAGGACATCGGGATGGTCGCCCAGCCCATCAAGAGCCCGGGCCGGCGCGCGCGGATCGCGTTCTACTCGCGCGGCTTCGAGGACGTGCAGGCCACCGTCGCCTTCGTGCGCAACCGCGTCCTGATCGCGACGGCGGGAGCGCTCCTGATCGCGCTGATCGGCGGGCTCCTGATCGCGACGCGGCTGGGTCGCCGCGTGGGCCGGCTCGAGCGGGCGGCTCGCTCGGTCGCCCGCAGCCGCTGGGTGGAGCCGCTGCCCGTGACCTCCAAGGACGAGATCGGGCAGCTCACGGAGACCTTCAACCGGATGCAGCAGCAGCTCCAGAGCGTGGACATCGCGCGGAAGGAGTTCATCGCGACGGCGTCGCATGAGCTGCGTACGCCGATCTTCTCGCTCGGCGGCTTCGTCGAGCTGCTCCAGGACGAGGATCTCGACGAGGACACCCGCCGCGAATTCCTCGACACCATGGGCGAACAGGTGGAGCGGCTCCAGAAGCTGTCGGTGAACCTGCTCGACCTGTCGCGGCTCGACTCCGGATCGGTCGAGCTGCACACCGAGTCGGTGGACCTCGCCGAGCTCACCCGCTCTATCGCGGGCGAGTTCCACCCGCGGCTCACCGAGCACGGAACCGAGCTCATGCTCGACGTTCCGGAGGAGGGCCCGAGCGTGCTCTGCGACCGCGAACGGGTCGCTCAGATCATGCGTATCCTGCTCGACAACGCCCTCCGGCACACTCCGGCGGGCACGGACGTGACCGTGAGCGCAACCCGCTACAACGGCGCCGCCGAGCTCACGGTGGCGGACACCGGCCCCGGCCTGCCGGCCGGCGCACGCGCCAAGGTCTTCGAGCGGTTCTTCACCGGCGACGCGGCGCGCGGCGCCGGGCTCGGGCTCGCGATCGCACGCGAGCTCGCGGAGCGCATGGACGGGCGACTGGTCCTCTCGGGCGAGCGCGACGTGACCGCGTTCACGCTCGAGCTGCCCTCGAACGGCGCCGACGGTAACGGGGCGTGAGGCGCGCGGCCGCGGCCGTCGCCGCGGCGCTCGTCGCGGCGGGCGGCGGGTGCAGCGCGAATGGCGCCGACGACGACCAGGGCGGCGACTCGGCAGCGCCTAGCAAGGTCACGACCACGCGCGTGCAGGTCGTCGAGGGGCTCGGGCGTGGCGCGGGCAACTTCGACCCAGCCTCGATCTACGACCGGCTCTCACCGGGGGTGGTCACGATCCTGTCCATCTTCGACGGCGGCGGCAGCCTGCTCGAGGACGGCGGCGAGGGCGGCCAGGGGTCGGGGTTCGTGGTGGACGGCAAGGGCGACATCGTCACCAACGCGCACGTGGTGACCGCCGAGCGGCGTGGCGGCACGGCACGGGCGGACGACGTGTACGTGGAGTTCTCCGACGGCAACCGGGTTGCCGCGAAGATCGTCGGCGACGACCCGAACGCCGACGTTGCGCTCCTGAAGGTCGATCCGGCGAGCCTGTCGCTCACACCGCTGCGGCTCGGCCACTCGGCCTCGATAGCGGTGGGCGAGCCGGTGGCGGCGATCGGAAGCCCGTTCGGGGAGCGCCAGTCGCTGTCGGTCGGCGTGATCTCGGCGCTCGACCGCACGATTCAGTCGCTCACCCGGTTCCAGATCGGCGACGCGATCCAGACGGACGCCGCGATCAACCCCGGCAACTCCGGCGGCCCGCTCCTCGACGCGCGGGGACGCGTGATCGGGATCAACGCCCAGATCAGGTCGCAGTCCGGCGGCGGCGAGGGCGTCGGGTTCGCGATCCCCGTGGACACGGTGCGCCGCTCTCTCCGCGAGCTCCGTGACCAGGGCCGGGTGGACTACGGCTACCTCGGCGTCGAGACGCTCACGATCTGGCCGCAGCTGGCCGAGCGGCTCGGACTCGACGTCGACACCGGCGCGCTCGTGCAGGACGTCGTCGACGGGAGTCCGGCCGAGGATGCCGGGATCCAGGCGGGCGACGACACGATCTCCTTCCAGGGTCAGACGAACATCGCAGTGGGCGGCGACCTCGTCGTGGCCGTGAACGGCAAGCCGCTCACGCGCGAGCACGACCTGGCCGACGAGATCAGCGCGCACGGCGCCGGCGACCGCGTCCGGCTCACGCTGTTCCGGGACGGGAAGCGGCGCACCGTCGAGGTCGAGCTGGGCAAGCGGCCCGCGGGCACCGGCCCGTAGCCGATGCGCGAGCTCGTCCGCGACCTCGCCCTGGCGCTGCGCGAGCGCGTGCTCCCGCACCTCGGGTCGCACGCAGGCAGGGCACACGAGGACGAGGCCGCCGGCGGCGACGTGACGTTCGCCATCGACGCCGAGGCCGAGCGCGAGCTGGAGGCGTTCCTGGCCGAACGAGCGCCGGACGTGGCGTTCTACTCGGAGGACCGGGGGCTCGTCGAGCCGGGGGGCACCGCCCGGACCGTACTGGTGGTGGACCCCATCGACGGCACGCGCCCGGCGCTCGCCGGGCTCGAGTCCTGCTGCGTGTCCGTGGCGGCCGCCCCGTTGGACGGCGAGCCCTCGATGTCCGACGTGACGGTGGGGTGCGTGGTCGAGATCCCGTCGGGGACCGTGTTCCTCGCGGAGCGCGGCGCGGGCGTGGTCGAGGGACCGCCGGTGCTGCTGTCGCAGAACGAGCGCATCGACCGGATGTTCTGGACCTACGGCTTCCGCGGCCGCCCGGCACGGCCGATGGCCGAGGTGCTCGGCGACCTGATCGACGCCTCGTCGGTGGGGGGCGCCACCTTCGAGCTCGGTTCGGCGGCGTTCGACATGACGCGCGTCGTGACCGGCCAGCTCGACGCGTATGTGGAGCCCGGCCCGCGGCTGGTCGAGGATGTGCCGGGCATGCGCGAGGAGTTCGAGCGCGTGGGCGGCGGGGCGGTGCTCAACAACTCGCCCTACGACCTGGCGGCCGCCGCGCTGATCCTCGAGGAGGCCGGCGCGGTGGTCACCGACGCGTACGGGCGGCCGCTCGGCGTCTGTCCGCTGCTCGGCTCCGAGCACGAGTTCCAGATGTCCGTGGTCGCGAGCGGCAATCCCGCCCTGCACGAGGCCATTCTGAGGGCGCTCGATGAAGGCCTTCGCCGCGTTTCCGGGTAGGGTGCCGAACGTGGAAGCGGTGCACGGTGCGGACAGCAGGGATGTCTCACTGACGATCCCCGCGCGGGCGGATTACCTGGTGCTGGCCCGGCTTGCACTCTCCGCGGTGTGCCGCCTGACGCCGCTCTCGCCTGAGGAGGTGGCCGACCTAAAGCTCGCCATCACGGAGGCGGCGAACGACTTCGTCGACGAGGGCGGTGACATCGACGACGAGAGCCGGCTCAATTTCTCCTTCCACCTGGGGGACGACCGGCTTGTGATGGACCTGGAGGGAACCGCCGGACCGGTGGTCTCCTCCGAGCAGGAACTGAGCCGCGCGATCATCGAGGCGACGGTCGACGAGGCCGACTTCTCGGGTGCCCGCACGCGACTCACGAAGTACCTGAACGAGACTGGATAGTCTGCCGCGCGTGCTGACGCCGGTTTCCGTAGGCAACAAGAGCCTCGCGGACTACACCCACCTGGCCGGTAGGCCTCTCGTAGAGGAGATACGCGAGCTCGCGAAGGACCTCGAGGGCCTGCGCGTGCTCCACCTCTCGGCGACCGCCTTCGGCGGAGGCGTCTCAGAGATCCTCTACACGCTGATCCCGCTGATGAACGACGTGGGCATCGCGGCGGAGTGGCAGGTGATGCTCGGCCGCGAGGAGTTCTACAACGCGACCAAGCGGATGCACAACGCGCTCCAGGGGAACCCCGACTCGCTCACAGACGAGGAGTGGGAGACCTACGCGCGCTACAACGAGATGAACGCCAAGGAGATCGAGGGCGGCTGGGACGTGATCATCGTGCACGACCCACAGCCGGCCGCGATCAGGCAGCACGTGCCGGAGAAGGCGGCCACTTGGGTGTGGCGCTGCCACATCGACCTCTCCACGCCGAACCCGGACGCGATCGCGCACATCGTGCCGCTGGTGCGCGAGTACGAAGCATCCGTCTGGCACCTGCAGCAGTACGTCCCGGCCGGGCTGGACGGCGCGGCCGGGCGCGTGAACATCATCCCGCCGGCGATCGACCCGCTGTCGCCGAAGAACATGGCCCTGTCGCCGGAGGACGCCGCGTTCGTCTGCGACCAGTTCGGCATCGACGTGGACCGGCCGCTCCTGTGCCAGGTCTCGCGCTTCGACCCGTGGAAGGACCCGGTGGGCGTGATCGACGCCTACCGGAAGGTGACCGAGGACCTGCCCGAGGTGCAGCTGGCGCTGGTGGGATCCATGGCCACCGACGACCCGGAGGGGTGGGAGTTCTTCAACTCGACCATGGCGTACGCGGACGGCGACCCGGATATCCATATCCTCAACAACCTGAACAACGTGGGCGCCATCGAGGTGAATGCCTTCCAGTCACAGGCCGACGTCGTCATCCAGAAGTCCACTCGCGAGGGCTTCGGCCTCACGGTGTCCGAGGCGCTCTGGAAGGGGCGCCCGTTCATCGGCGGCGACGTGGGCGGGATCCCGCTCCAGGTGCAGAACGGTGAGACCGGCTTCCTCGTGTCAAGCCCCGACGAGTGCGCCGGCCGGGCACTGGAGATCCTCCGCGACCCCGACCTCGGCAAGCGGCTCGGGCGAGCGGGCAAGGAGCACGTTCGCACCCACTTCCTCACTCCGCGACTCCTACGCGACTGGCTGAAGCTCTTTCGGGCACACAGATGAACCAAGACACACCCCTCGTCCTCGTCTCGAACCGCGGCCCGGCCACGTTCGAGGGGGGCGAGGCGCGCCGCGGCGGCGGCGGGCTCGTGACCGCGCTTCAGGGGCTGGTGCACCACCGCGACGCGGTGTGGGTGGCGTCGGCGATGACGGACGAGGACGCGGAGATGGCGGAGCGCCAGGGCGGCGGCTCGTTCGCGGTCGAGGTGGACGGCGAGCGCTACCGGATCAGGCTGGTGACCAGCGACCCGGAGGCCTACGACCGCTTCTACAACGTGGTCGCGAACCCGATGCTGTGGTTCATCCAGCACTACCTGTGGGACCTTTCGAACGCGCCTGACATCCGCAAGCACGAGGTGGAGGCGTACGAGCAGGGCTACTGCACGGTGAACGGGGACCTCGCCCGCGCGGTGCTCGACGAGGTGAAGGACGAGGAGGAGGCGGTCGTGATGCTGCACGACTACCACCTGTATGTGGCGCCGAAGGTCATCCGCCAGGAACGGCCCGACCTCTTCCTCCACCACTTCATCCACATCCCCTGGACGCAGCCGGACGCGTGGCGCGTGCTGCCCGCGGACATCCGCGAGGACATCTACGAGGGCATCCTGTCCAACGACATCATCGCCTTCCACACCCGCTCCTACCGGCGCAATTTCCTGCTGTGCTGCCGGGAGCTGTTCGACCTTGAGGTGGACGAGGAGGCAGGCGTCGTTCGCTTCGACGGGCGCGACGTGTGGGTGCGCTCGTATCCGCTTCCGATCTCGGCGGAGACGTTCCACAAGACCGCCCAGCGGCCGGCCGTGCACCAGTACGAGCGCGAGATACTGCGCCGCCGCCGCGAGCACCTGATCCTGCGGGTGGACCGGGCGGACCTGTCGAAGAACATTCTCCGCGGGTTCACCGCCTTCGACCTGTTCCTGGAGCAGCACCCCGAGTTCAAGGAGCAGGTCACGTTCATCGCCCATCTGATCCCGTCGCGGCAGGACGTGACGGAGTACGCGGAGTACCTGGAGCGGATCGAGGCGCTCGTGGCCGTGGTGAACCATCGGCACGGCACGACCGACTGGATGCCGATCGAGCTGCGGCTGCGCGAGAACCTCGAGGAGGCGATCGCCGCGTACAAGCACTACGACCTGCTGATGGTCAACGCCATGTTCGACGGCATGAACCTGATCGCGAAGGAGGGCCCGCTCGTGAACGAGCGGAACGGCGTGTCGCTCCTGAGCGAGAACACGGGCGCCCACGAGGAGCTGGCCGAGTTCGCGCTGTCGGTCAACCCATTCGACGTCCAGGAGCAGGCCGACGCGATCCACCGCGCGCTGACGATGTCCGCCGAGGAGCGCTCCTGGCGCGCCCAGGGCCTCAAGCGGATCGTGACCGCCCGCGACCCGGGTGACTGGGTGGACGACCAGCTCGCCGACATCGAGCGCAAGCGCGCGGCTAAGGCGCCGCGGGAGCAGGCCCCGGATCTGGCGTGAATTCGCCTGTGGCTGGTGCGCTCCGCTCAGGCGCGTCCGGCTGACGCACCGGGCCCGATTGCGGTGAAGGGGGCGGGGGCTTGGCCTGGTTCGGGTCCTCGGTCGATTGATCCCGCATATCGGGACTAACTGGCCGAGCACTCCTTCTCCGGCCGGGATTCCCACCCTTCAATGCCCGTCGTTTACGCGGCCGGGGCAGAACCAGTCGCGGGATGTCACGCAACCTCGGGAGCCGTTGCGCTTGCGGTGCGGCCGGAGGGGTCCGTGTGAGCCGGCGCGGCGCCTCCGCCGGGGCATGCCGGCCGTGCGTCGCGATCAACACGCCTGCCGCCGCCAGGCACGCCACCCGGCCCACGTTCCTCCACCGCACCCGCCGCCTCGTCATGCCCGTGAAGGGCCACTGCGGCTGCGGTTCGCCCCGCTTTCGCTATCGTGGCCCGTCGCATGCCGGGCTACTACGACCTCATGTTGCTCGTCGATCCGACCGCTCCGGAGGAGCGGCGGAACGCCGCCATCTCCGAGGCCGAGTCGATCATCAACTCGGGCGGTGAGCTTGTGGCCAGCTATGACTGGGGCACGCGTCGGATGGCGTACGAGATCGACCACCGGCCCGAGGCCGACTACCGGCTCTACCAGTTCAACGGCGACAACGCCCTGCTCGACCGGCTCAACCAGCGGCTTCGGATTCTCGACGGGGTGCTGCGCTTCCGGATCATCAAGCTGAAGCCGGGCCAGCCGACTCCTCCGCCGCCCGATCAGCAGGCACCGCGCCGGCGCGACGAGCGCGACGTGCAGGACACGAAGGTCGCCGCTCGCGCGGCCGCCGACGCTCCACCGCAGGACGAGGGCGAAGAGGGCGGCGAGGCCGAGGTCTCGGTCTCGGAGCCGGTCGCCGCTCCCTCCGAGCCGGTCGCAGCCCCCCCGGAGCCTGCCGCCGCTCCCTCGGCCGAAGACGAGTAGGGCGTCCAGCACCCGTATGTAACGGGTTCGCGAAAGAACCCGCTCTTTAGTGGTCTTTCTTGGGCGGCGACGACCG
>JBEVKE010000022.1:0-7882 GCA_040509835.1 Thermoleophilaceae bacterium | reverse complement strand
AGCGCGGGATCGAGTACGTCGGGCTTCAGGCTAGTAGCGATAGTGCTCGGACTTGAACGGGCCCTCTACCGACACGCCGATGTAGGCGGCCTGGTCGGGCGTCAGCTCGGTGAGCCGTGCGCCGAGGGCATCGAGGTGCAGCCGCGCGACCTTCTCGTCGAGGTGCTTCGGCAGCACGTACACCTGCTTCTCGTACTCGTCGTTCTTCGTGAACAGCTCGACCTGGGCGATCGTCTGATTCGTGAACGAGTTCGACATCACGAAGCTCGGGTGCCCGGTGGCGTTGCCGAGGTTCAGGAGGCGGCCCTCTGAGAGGACCAGGATCGAGTGGCCGTCGTCGAAGCGCCACTGGTCCACCTGCGGCTTGATGTTGATCCGCTCGATGCCCGGCAGGCGCTGGAGCCCGGCCATGTCGATCTCGTTGTCGAAGTGGCCGATGTTGCCCACGATCGCCTGGTGCTTCATGCGGCTCATGTCGCCGGCGGTGATGATGTCGCGGTTGCCGGTGGCGGTCACGAAGATGTCAGCCGTCTCGACGACGTCCTCGAGCGTGACCACCTGGTAGCCGTCCATCGCGGCCTGAAGCGCGCAGATGGGGTCGATCTCGGTGATCAGAACGCGCGCACCCTGGCCGCGGAGCGACTGGGCGCAGCCCTTGCCCACGTCGCCGTAGCCGCAGATCACCGCGGTCTTGCCGGCGATCATCACGTCGGTGGCCCGGTTGATGCCGTCGATCAGCGAGTGCCGGCAGCCGTACAGGTTGTCGAACTTCGACTTGGTGACCGAGTCGTTGACGTTGATCGCCGGGAACAGGAGCGTGCCGGCCTCCTGCATCTCGTAGAGACGATGCACGCCCGTCGTGGTCTCCTCGGTGACGCCCTTGACCTGCTCGCCGATGCGGGTCCACCTCTGCGGATCCTCGGAGAGCGTGCGCTGGAGCACCCCCAGCACGACCTGGAACTCCTCCGAGTCGGCGGAGTCGGGATCCGGCACGGCGCCGGCCTTCTCGAACTCGGCGCCCTTGTGGACGAGGAGCGTGGCGTCGCCGCCGTCGTCGAGGATCATGTTCGGGCCGTCGCCGTCCGGCCAGCTGAGCGCCTGCTCGGTGCACCACCAGTACTCCTCGAGCGTCTCGCCCTTCCAGGCGAACACCGGGATGCCGGCCTCCGCGATCGCCGCGGCGGCGTGGTCCTGGGTCGAAAAGATGTTGCACGACGCCCAGCGCACCTCCGCGCCGAGCGCGACGAGCGTCTCGATCAGCACGGCGGTCTGGATCGTCATGTGCAGCGAGCCCATGATCTTCGCGCCCTTGAGGGGCTGCTGCGCGCCGTACTCCTCGCGCATGGCCATCAGGCCCGGCATCTCGTGCTCGGCGAGGTTGATCTCCTTGCGGCCGAACTCGGCGAGCGAGAGGTCGGCGACCTTGAAGTCCTGGGTCGTGGTCTCGGTGACTGTCATGCGGGCGTTGGCTCCGTGAGTCTCGGGGGCGTGTCCATTGCGAGGAGGCGCTCGTGCTTCTGCTGCTCCCAGGAGAGCCAGTCGCCTGAGGCGACGCCCTCCGGGCGCTCCGGCCGCTCCTCGAACCAGTGCTCGAGCGCGGCCCGCAGCTCCGGGTCGGAGGCGTGGCGCTTGGCGAACGCGACATCCGAGAGCGCGCAGTCGAACCGGGCGAGGAGCTCGCGCAGCGTGCGCACACGCTGTAGCTCGCCCGGCCCGTAGATGCGGTAGCCCTTCGGCGTCCGGGCAGGCTCGATCAGGCCGGCGCTCTCTATGTAGCGCAGCATTCGAGGCGACCACCCGGTCGTCTCAGCAGCCTCGTTGATCGTGAGCCCCTCCATCGCGACGCAAAGCTTAACACGATCGTGTCAAGGTTGGCCGGCAGGCGCTCTCTCAGAGCTGCTGTTTGAGGCGCGCGAGCGCCTCGACCGGCGTGGGGTCCACGCCGGCCAGGGCCGCCATGTAGACGCTCACGAGGTCGCCGAGCAGCACCGCCGACAGCACCCTCTCCAGCCGGCTCTCGCCCTCGGTGTGCACCTTGACAGCCGGCGCGCCGGCTCGTTCGAGCTCGGCCGCCGCCAGCTCGACGTGGCGCTGGACGCGCGGATGCTGATCGGGGTCGCACAGGAACACGCCCGCCAGCGGGGCGAGGTCGCGGCCGCGCTCCCACCCGCAGATCTGGTTGTGGTTCGCCTCCGGCAGCTCGGCCCAGAAGGCGGGCGACTCCGCGTTCTCGCTGATCTGTGTGGACCAGCGCCGCGCCGGCGCGACCGTGCTCGCGGCCCCGTGGATGACCGCGACGGTGCCGTCGAGCTGTCGGGCGACGGACTTGGCGACCGAATCGTCCGCCGCGGCCGGACCCCATTCCTCGACGAGCCGCTCTAGCAGTGCGGCGGCCGTATCCACCTCCGCGTGCAGCGCCGGGGCCGCGCCGCACAGAGACGCACACTCGATCACGCCGATGGTCATGTAGATCACCGCCGCTCGCGGCTGCATCCCGGCCGGGATCCCGATCACGGGCACGCCCTCCTCGCGCGCCAGCTCGGCCAGCCTGCCGCCCGTCGTGAGCACGGCCCGCTGCGCGCCCGCGGCGCCCGCGGCCTCGAAGCAGGCAAGCGTCTCCTCGGTGTTGCCCGAGTAGCTCACGCACACGACGAACGACTCCGGCGGGGTCCACGACTCGAGCGCATAGCCGCGCACGACGGTGATCGGCCGGGTGGCCTGGTCGCCCAGCGCCGCCTTGGCCAGGTCGCCGCCGATCGCCGACCCGCCCATCCCGCACACGACCATCCCCGCGGCCTGATCGCGCGGCCGGATGCCGGCCGACTGCGTACGCCACAGCGCGTCCCCGAGCTGGAGCGGCTGCGCCAGGACGTCGCCGAGCATCCCGCTCGGGTCCAGCCTCTCGATGCTGTCGCTGTCAAGCGACGACAAACGTCTCCCCCGGTTCCACGCGTGCGCCGGCATCCACCACGGCATCCGGCGGGATCACGGCCCCCGCGCCCACCATCGCGCGCGGCCCGACCCGGGCCCGCTCGCCCACGCGCACGCGCTCGCCGAGCACGGATTCCACCACGGCCGCATCCGCTCCCACGTGCACGCGGTCGTGCAGCACCGACCGCTCGACGCGGGCGTCCGTGCCGACCGAGCAGTGGCGCCCCAGCACGCTCTGCGGCCCCACGTGCGCCCCCGACACGAGGCAGTTCTCGTACACGAGCGAGCCGGTCTCGTCGCGCGGCGGGAGCGTCGAGGCGGCGCGGCCGGCGAGCAGGTCCCAGGTGGCCTCGAGGTAGCGCTCGGGCGTCCCGATGTCGATCCAGTAGCCGGCCGCCTCGAAGCCGTACAGGCCATTCCCCACCAGCGACGGGAAGACCTCGCGCTCGAACGACACCGCCCGGCCCGCCGGGATCGAGGTCTCCACCACGTCGCGCTCGATCACATACGCGCCCGCGTTGATCCTGTTGGTGGGCGGCTCGTCGTCGCCCTTCTCGATGAACTCCAGGACGGCTCCATCGTCGTCCGTGGGCACGACGCCGTAGCTCGAGGTGTCCTCGACGGGGTGGAGTGCGAGTGTGGCGCGCGCCCCCTTCCGTTCGTGCTGTGCCAGCTCGGCGGTCAGGTCGATGTCGGTGAGCACGTCGCCGTTCAGTACGAACAGCCGCTCCTCGAGCAGCCCCTCGTCGTACGCCAGGCGCACGGGGCCGGCGGTGCCGAGCGGCTCCTCCTCGATCGCGTAGCGCAGCCGCATGCCGTCGTAGATGTCGCCCAGTACCCGCTTGACGTCGTCTGACAGGAAGCCACAGGAGAGGATCACCTCGTCCACGCCGTGGGCGCGCCCCCAGTCGAGCATGTAGGTGAGGAACGGCCTGCCTGCGAGCGGCATGACGGGCTTCGGCGTCGTCTGCGTGAGCGGCCTGAGCCGCGTGCCCTCTCCCCCGGCGAGGACGAGCGCCTGCACGGCTAGCGGCCGATCCCCTCGTAGGTGAACCCGGCCGCGGCGAGCGCGTCCCGGTCCAGGAAGTTCCGGCCGTCGACCACCAGCGGTACGCGCATCCTCTTCCTGACCTCGCCGGTCCAGTCGAGCTCCGCGAACTCGGGCCATTCGGTGACCAGCACCACCGCGTCGGCGCCGTCCACAGCGTCGAGCGCCGACTCCGCTATGTGCGCCCCTGAGAGCATGGACTCGGCCCGGTCGCCCACGACCGGGTCGTACACGCGCACGTTGGCGCCCTCGCCGGCGAGCCGGCCGGCGAGCACCAGGCTGGTGGCCTCGCGCACGTCGTCGGTGTGCGGCTTGAACGCCACGCCGAGCAGCGCGATCTCTTTGCCCGGCAGCGGCCCCAGGTGCTTCTGGAGCTTCGAGATCGTGCGCCGCTTCTGGAGCTCGTTCACCTCGACGACGGCCGTGAGCAGCTGGAAGTGGTAGCCGCTGTTCCCGGCGAGCTGCTTCAGCGCCTGCACGTCCTTCGGGAAGCAGGAGCCGCCGAAACCCACGCCCGGCTGGAGAAACTTCGGGCCGATGCGGTCGTCGAGCCCCATCCCGCGCGCCACCTCGAGCACGTCCGCGCCGAGTTCCTCCGACACGTTCGCGATCTCGTTGATGAAGCTGATCTTGGTGGCGAGGAACGCGTTCGAGGCGAGCTTGATCATCTCGGCGCTGGCCACGTCGGTGCGGACGATCTCGCCGCCCAGTGACGCGTACAGCGCCTCGACCCGGTCCGCGTACCTGGCGGAGTGCTCGTCCGCGCCCACCACCACGCGGTCGGGGCGCATGAAGTCGTCGACCGCGCTGCCCTCCTTCAGGAACTCGGGGTTCGACACGTAGCCGAGCCCCTCGCGGCGGCGCTGCACCCCGCGGCCCGTCCCGACCGGGACGGTGCTCTTCATGACGAGCGCGTGCTCGCCCGAGTCGCCCAGCTCGGCGATCACCGCCTCCACGCGCGAGAGGTCGGCGTCGCCCGAGTAGGTGGGCGGCGTGTCCACGCAGACGAACAGGAGCTGCGCGTGCTCCAGCACGTCGCCCATCTCAGTCGTGAAGTGGAGCCGGTCGGCGTTCTTCGCCACGAGCTCGGGCAGCCCGGGCTCGTGGATCGGCACCTCACCCCGCGACAGCGACTCGACCTTCTCGGGAAGGATGTCGCGCGCCCACACCTCGTGGCCGAGCTCGGCGAAGCAGGCGGCCGTGACAAGCCCAACCCACCCGACGCCGACGACGCCTATCGGTTCCCTCTCCATGACGGGCCGAGAGGCTATCTAGCAGCAGCGCTTGGTCGAGCGCGCTATGGCCATCATCTGCTTCTTGTCGAGCGTCTGAAGCAGCGTGTTGGAGATCCAGTAGGTGGCCTTGGGCGTCTGCCAGGCCACCAGCCGCAGCTGGTTGCCGGCGAAGAACAGCTTGAACTCACGCCCGCCGATCTTCCGCGTCTCGGACGGGCTGTCGAGGATGGGCGGGTTCTTCCAAGTGGTGCCCTGGATCCCGTAGTACTCCCCAAAGGCGTTCGTGCGCCGGACCACCATGCGGAACGCGCCGTAGCGCTTCCCGTTCGTGCCCATCAGCTTGTACACGCGCGGCGGCTGCGCGAACTGGGAGGAGTTGAGCAGCAGGGTCGGGTAGTAGACCGGCAGCGACCCGCCGGCGCCTGCCTGGACGGCCTGGAGCGCCTGGTCCTTGCCGGTCACGGACGCGTCGTACAGGTTGAGCGACTCGGAGGAGCGGCGCTGCTTGTGCCTCGGCTTCCGGGACGGGCGCTCGCCGGGCGCCCTGCCGCGCGGCCCGGACGACTCCTTCACGTCGAGGAAGCGCTGGACCAGCTTCTTCACCTGGGCGTTCGACGCCTCCACGAAGCTCGGCCCGATCTCGCCCTCGAAGTGGATCTCCTGGATCGGCTTGCTTGCCGAGTACACGGCGAGCTTGAGAAGCCGCAGCACCTCCGACCTGCTGCGCAGCTCGGCGTCCGTCGCGGTGTTGCGGCCGAAGATCCTGACCAGCCGGTCGTGCTTCCCGATCAGCTCCGTGTAGGTGACCTGCTGCTTCATCTGACGGAGGAAGTCCTGCTGGCGCGCCGAGCGGACCAGGTCCGTGTCCGTATGGCGATAGCGCACGTACTGGAGCGCCTTGCGCGCGCACAGGCGCTGGTAGCCCGGGTCGATGTTGATGTACGTGAACTCGGCGCTGTCGTTGAAGTAGTCGCGATCCACGTCCGTGTAGACGCAGCCGATCGCGTTCACCGCTCGCCAGAAGCCCTTGAAGGTCACGTTGATCACGTGGTTGATCGGGAGGCCGGTGAGCTGCTTGACGGTGTCGACGGTGAGCTGCGGGCCGCCGATCTCGTACGACGCGTTGATCTTGTCCACGCCGTGACCCGGGATGTGCACCTTCAGGTCGCGAGGCAGGGACATGATCGCCGTGGCCTCCTTGTGGGGGTTCAGCCGCACGAGCATGATCGTGTCCGAGCGGGCGCCGGAGCCGCCCTCCACGTTGTTCTTCGGCCGCTGGTCCGAGCCGAGGATGAGGAGCGTCTGCGGCTCGCCCGGGTCGGTGGTGGCAAGCGTGTTCTTGCCGAGCTTCAGCTCCGGGTTCACCTCCAGCGCGTTGACGATCTTGTCCACCTCGTGGAACGCCGCGACCGAGGTGGCCGCGGCGGCGGCGAAGATGCACAGGAAGCTGCCGAGCAGCAGGCGCTTCCAGAGTCCTGGGCGGGGCACGTCGTTGAACATCAGGCGATCCTGAGCCGGCGGTCTTCCTCACCGCCGCTCGCAAGCCGGGCCGGGAGCAGGTTCACGAACTCCACGAGTGCCGCCCGATACTGGCTGAGCGATCGGATCGACACCCATTCCTCGGGTCCGTGGTGGCCGTCCCCGGCCGGACCGCACTCGACCGCGGGGACACCGGCCTCGAGGAACGAGATCGCGTCGGAGGCCCCGTCGCGACCCACTCCGAGCCGCTCGCTGGTGGGCTCCGCCACACGCGAGATCGCCTCGCCGAGCGCCTGCACGTACCGGTCGTCGCGAGCGACGATCGCGGGCTGGCGATGGAATACCTTCACCACGCGCACGTCGGGCATCTCTTCGACGGCCGCCCGGATCGCGTCGTGGTCCTGGCCGGGCAGGTAGCGGATGTCCACGTCGATCACGCAGAGGTCGGGGACCTTGTTCATGGCGTCTCCGCCCACGATCCGGCCGAGGTTGATCGACGGCCGGTCGAACAGGTCCGAGGACTCGCGCGCGAACGGAAGGCTCTCGATCTGGCGGAAGGTGTCGATCGCCTTCAGCACGGCGTTGTCGCCTACCCACGGAGTCGAGCCGTGCGCGGCGGTGCCGGTGACCTCCACTCGCATGGCCAGCACCCCCTTCGCCTGGATGCCGATGTGGAGGTCGGTGGGCTCGCCGGTGATCGCGAAGTCGCCGAGGTAGCCGTTCCTGACGAGGTAGTCCGAGCCGCGGTCGTCGAGCTCCTCGGACTCCTCGTCCGAGACGCAGGCGAAGTGCACGCGCACGCGATCCTGCGCGGCCACGTCGCGGAAGGCGCAGATCATGGCCGCAAGGCCGCCCTTCATGTCGTAGGCGCCGCGCCCGTACAGGCGGTCGCCGTCCAGGCGCGGCTCGAACTGCTCCGGCCGGCCGGGCACCACGTCGAGGTGTCCGTGCAGCACGATCGTCGGCCCGCTCGCGGGGCCGACCGTGGCCGTCAGGAGAGGGCGACCGTTGTGCTGAGTCCCGATCACCTCGACATCCCGGGCCTCGAGCCAGCCCTTGACGAAGCCCGCGGCCGCCTGCATGCCTTCGAGGGTGGAGGTGTCGTAGGTGATGAGGCGCTCAGTCAGAGCGCGTTCATCCACCCGGCTCAGAATAGCCGCCGGTCTCGCGCCCGGCGGCCACCTCAGGC
>JBEVKE010000021.1:0-28150 GCA_040509835.1 Thermoleophilaceae bacterium | reverse complement strand
GCGCCCAAGATCCGGGCGATGCAGATCATCGACGAGCTCGAGCCCGTGGGCCGCGGCCCCTACGGCGGCGGTGTCGGCTACCTGTCCTACACCGGCGACCTCGACACCTGCATCTACATCCGCTCGGCGCTCGTCAAGGACGGCCGCGTGCACATCCAGGCGGGCGGCGGCATCGTCGCGGACTCCGAGCCCGGCTACGAGGTGCGCGAGACCGAGGCCAAGGCGGGTGCGGTGATGGCGGCGATCCGGCTCGCGTGCTCGCAGGGGGACTGGGCATGACGAGCGTGCTGGTCGTCGACAACTACGACTCGTTCACCTACAACCTGGTCCAGTACCTGGGCGAGCTGGGGGCGGACGTGGACGTGGTCCGGAACGACCTGCCCGACCTGCTCGAGCGCAGCCCCGACCGGGTGATCGTCTCGCCGGGCCCGTGCACTCCAGAGGAGGCCGGGCTGTCGAAGGAGGCGATCCGCCGGTACGGCGAGGCCGGCGTGCCGGTGCTGGGCGTGTGCCTCGGCCACCAGGCGCTCGCCGCCGTCTATGGCGGCACGGTCGTGCGCGGCGAGCCGGTGCACGGCAAGACCGCCGAGGCCGAGCACGACGGCAGGACGATCTTCGACGGCCTCGAATCCCCGCTCGTGGTGGGTCGCTACCACTCGCTCGTCGTGGACCCGGAGCTGCCGGACGAGCTCGAGGTGTCAGCCAGGTCGGGCGACGTGATCATGGGTCTGCGCCACCGCCGGCTGCCGGTGGAGGGTGTCCAGTTTCACCCCGAGTCCGTGCTCACCCCCCACGGCAAAGCGCTGCTGACCAACTTCCTCGCCCGCCGCCGCTGATGCCCAACGACGTGCTCACTGACGCCATCGACCGGGTGGCGGGCGGCTCCGACCTCGACGCCTCCCAGGCGGCCGCGGTGCTCGCCGAGATCGTGGACGGGAACGCGTCCGAGGCGCAGGCCGCCGCGTTCCTGATCGCGCTTCGCACCAAGGGCGAGACGGTCGGCGAGATCGCCGGGCTCGCGGCGGTGCTGCGCGAGCGCGCAGTGAGGGTGGACGCCGGCGACGGCCTGGTCGACACGGCGGGCACGGGCGGTGGCCGGCCCACGTTCAACGTCTCCACCACGGCCGCCTTCATCGCGGCCGGCGCCGGCTGCCGGGTCGCGAAGCACGGCAACCGCTCGGCCACGAGCCAATGCGGCTCGGCGGACGTGCTCGAGGCGCTCGGCGGCAACATCGAGCTCGGCGCGGACGACGTGGCGGCCTGTATCCGCGAGATCGGCTTCGGCTTCATGTTCGCCCCCCTTCACCACCCGGCGTTCAAGCACATCGTCCCGGTGCGAAGGGCGCTCGGCGTGCGCACGATCTTCAACTTCCTCGGCCCGCTCACGAATCCGGCCGGCGCGCGCCGGCAGGTGATCGGCGTCTCCGACCCGGGCAAGCTCGAGACGATGGCGGCGGCTCTGGGAGAGCTTGGGGCCGAGAGTGCCCTGGTAGTGTCGAGCGCGGATGGCCTGGACGAGTTCTCGGTCTCGGGCGCGACGCGGGTGGTGGAGCTGAGAGACGGACGGCTGTCCACCTATGACGTGACGCCCGAGCAGGTCGGCCTCGAGCCGGCAAGCGACGGTGCCGTGGGAGCGGGCACCCCCGAGCAGAACGCGCTCGTGCTGCGCGAGGTGCTCGCCGGGAACCCGGGCACGGAGCGGTCGCTCGCGGTCCTGAACGCCGGCGCGGCGATCTACGTGGCGGGCGGAGCGGACACGCTCGAGGAGGGCGTGCGGTCGGCGGAGCGCGCGGTTGACTCCGGCGCCGCCCGGGACGTGCTCGAGCGCTGGGTGGAGGCGACCGCATGATGCCGCGGCTCGAGGAGCTCGTGGGCGCCACCCGCGACGCCGTGCGCCGCCGCCAGCGCGAGCGCTCGCTGTCGGACCTGGCCGCCGAGGTGGAGACCGGCCGCGAGGGGCGCCCGTTCGCGGAGGCGCTGTCGCGGCCCCGCACGTCGGTGATCGCCGAGCACAAGCGCCGCTCGCCCTCGGCCGGCACCATCCGCGACGGGGCGAGCTGCGCGGACATGGTGATCGCCTACGAGCGCGGCGGCGCGGCGGCGATCTCGATCCTCACCGAGGAGGAGCACTTCGGCGGGTCGCTCGCGGACCTGCGCGAGGCGCGCGCCGCCACCGAGCTGCCGATCCTCCGCAAGGACTTCACGATCGACCCGTACCAGCTCTACGAGGCGAAGGTCGGGGGCGCGGACGCGGTGCTGCTGGTGGTCGGCTCGCTCGAGCAGGGCGCCCTCGCCGAGCTGTACGCACAGGCCGGCGAGCTCGACCTCGACGCTCTGGTCGAGATCCACGACGACGAGGAGCTCGAGCGGGCGCTAGAGCTCGACTCCGACGTGATCGGGATCAACAACCGCAACCTGGAGGACTTCAGCGTCGACATCCAGCGCACCTTCGACCTGCTCGCCGACGTGCCGGCCGGAAAGGTCGTCGTGTCGGAGTCCGGGATCCACCACCGTGGCCAGATCGAGGAGCTCGAGCAGGTCGGCGTCGACGCCGTGCTGGTGGGTGAAGCGGTGATGAGGGCGTCCGACCCCGAGGCCGCGGTTCGCGCGCTCACGCATTCAGAGGAACCGACCCAGGCCTAACGTGCGTACCCCCTACCATGGTGGTGCATGGCGACCGTCCCTGAGCTCGATCCGCCGCAGGTAGCGGCGCTCGGTGCGCGGCTCCGGGACAACATCGCGAAGGCGGTGAAGGCGCCCGAGGGCGTGATCCGCGACGTGCTCGTCGCGCTCTTCGCGGAGGGACACGTCCTGATCGAGGACTACCCGGGCGTCGGCAAGACCGCCCTGGCGCGGGCGCTCGCCCGGTCGGTGGAGGCGGAGTACGCGCGGATCCAGTGCACTGCCGACCTGCTGCCCGCCGACGTGGTTGGCACCAACGTCTACGACCAGCGCGAGAACCGCTTCGAGTTCCGGCCGGGGCCGGTGTTCGCCAACGTCGTGCTCGTCGACGAGGTCAACCGGGCGTCGCCGAAGACCCAGTCGGGACTGCTCGAGTGCATGCAGGAGGGCCACGTGACCGTGGACCGTCACACGCACGAGCTGGCGCGCCCGTTCATCGTCGTGGCCACCCAGAACCCTGTGGAGTACGAGGGCACCTACCCGCTGCCGGAGGCCCAGCTCGACCGCTTCATGGTGCGGGTCTCGCTCGGCTACCCGTCGGCCGACCAGGAGAGCCAGATGCTGCTGGACCACGCCGAGAGCGACCGCGTGCTCGACCTCGAGTCCGTGGCGGACGTGGGCGACATCCTCGCCGCGCAGGCGGCCGCGGGCGCCGTGCACGGCAGCGATGCCCTGCGCCGGTACGTGGTCTCGATCCTCGACGCCACCCGCGCCGACCCGCGCGTGGACCTCGGGGCGAGCCCGCGCGCGGGCCTGATGCTGTTCCGGGCGGCGAAGGCGCTGGCCGCCCTCGACGGGCGCAACCACGCGCTCCCGGACGACGTGCAGCAGATGGCGGGCGCCGTGCTCACGCACCGCCTGCTGCTCTCGCCCGGGACGGGTTCCGACGAGCGCGCCACGGTCGTGCGCGACGCGCTGGAGCGCGTGCCCGCGCTCTGACGGGCTGATGGTCCGCGCGCTCCTCACGGCGCTGTTCGGACTGGCGCTGTGCCTTGCGGGCGCAACCTTCGACACCGCCTCGCTCTACGTGCCGGGCGTGGCGCTGGTCCTGATCGCGGTCGGCACGGTCGTCTGGGTAGCCCTCGCCGCGCGTGGCGCGACGGTCGAGCGCATGCGCGGGCCTCACACGGTGGTCGAGGAGGAGCCCTACCCGCTGCGCGTGGAGGTGCGGAGCGGCGTGCTCCCGCCGCCGGGCGGCGAGCTGCTCGAGCCGCTGCTCGGCTGGCCCGTGCCGGTGGCCGGGCGCTGGTCCAGGCGACTGCGGATCAACGTGCGCTTCTCGCGCCGCGGACGGCGCGTGCTGGAGCCCGAGTTGCTCGTGATCCGCGATCCGCTCCGCCTGTACTCGCGCGAGGTGTACGGATCCGCGTCCGACGAGGTGCTGGTGCTGCCGCGGGTGGAGCCGGTCACCGCGCCCGGCAGCGGCGGCGCCGGTAAGGGCACGGACGCCGGCCTCGGGGCGGCCCCGAGCCTGTCGGGACGGCGCCTCGACGCCTCGGCGGCGGAGCTCGAGATCGACGGGCTGCGCGAGTACCGGGAGGGCGCGCCCGCGTCGCGGATCCACTGGCCGTCGGTGGCGCGGCACGGGGAGATGCTGGAGCGGCGGCTCGTGGCCGAGCTCGACTCGGCGCCGCTGGTCGTGCTCGATCCGTCGAACCCCGGCAGCGAGGAGGGGCTCGACATGGCGGTGCGCGCCGCGGCGTCGCTGTGCGTCTGGCTGGCGCGGAAGGACGGCTGCTCGGTGCTCCTGCCCGGCGACCGCCGTCCGATCGAGATAGGACATGACCTCGGCTCGTGGCCCGGAGTGCACGCGCGCCTCGCCCTCGTGGAGGAGGGCCCTGCCCCGGCATCTGGGGTGCTCGGGCCGCGCGGCGGCGCGGTGATCTGGGTGACGGGCGCCGATCTGCGCGCGACGCCGCGCGCGCTCGAGCGCATGCCGGCCGGCTCCCGCTACGTGGTCGCACCCGGTGTGCTGCCGGGAGTCCGCCCGGCGTTCGAGGTCGCCGGCTGCACCGGCTGCCTTGTGGAGCGTGCCCGCCGGGGGATCGCGGCATGAGCGGCCTCTTCGGCCGCGCGCCGGCTGCCGCCTCCGCCGGAGCCGCCGGCGCGCCCTCGCTCGACGCCCCCACGCGGACGGGCGCTGTCCTGGCCGCCACGCCGGAGTCGGTCCTCATGCGGCTCGTGGCGTTCACGGCGCTGGCCGGCTTCGCCGCGGCGCACTGGGGCGCGGTGGTGGCGGAGCCGCCGGTCGGCCGCATGCTCCTCGTTCTGCTCGTCGCCACCTGCTGCGCCGCCGTCCTCGGCCTGCTGGCGCGAGCCCCGCTCCCACGCGCGGCGATCCACGCGCTGGCCCTGATCGTCGTCGTGATCGGCTTCGCAGTCGGGCTCATGGCCGCCGGCCTCCCGGCCAAGCTGCTCCTGCCGGGCCACTGGACCGAGCTCGGCGACGGCCTCGACCGCGGCCTGAGCGGCGCGCAGACCGCGACCTGGCCGTACGAGGGGCCCGAGACCTGGATCACGCTGACCTTCCTGCTCGGCGCGCCCGCCCTGCTCACCATCGCCGCCGCCCTCGCCTTCTGGCCCGCGCGCCGCGCTGCACCCGTCCTCCGGTTCGCAGGCCTCGCCGCGGTCCTGCTCCTCTACGGCACCGCCGTCGCCGAGCGCGACCCCGGCCAGCCGGGGCTGCGTGGGCTCGTGTTGCTCGTGCTGGTGGCGGCCTGGCTCTGGCTGCCGCGGCTCGGGCGCCGGGAGGCGATCGTGGCCGGCGCGGTTGTGGCGAGCGTAGGGGTGCTGTCGCTTCCGGTGGCGGCCGCGCTCGACAGCGACCAGCCCTGGTGGGACTACCACGACTGGCACTGGTTCGGAGGCGGCAAGGTCGTGACCTTCGACTGGAACCACACCTACGGCCCGCTGAACTGGTCGCGCGCGGGCGAGACCGTGCTGAACGTGAAGTCGGACCGGCCGCAGTACTGGAAGGCGGAGACGCTCGACGGCTTCGATGGCTTCCGATGGATCCGCACGAACGACCTGAACGACACGCTGTACGGCACCCAGGTCGCCTACGCGGAACCGCGCATCGAGGGCAAGTGGGACTACGGGGAGTACAACCTCGACTGGGACAAGCGGATCCGCTTCACCGTGAGGTCGCTGTCCACGCCGTTCGTGGTCGGCGCCGGGGTGATCCTGCGCGTGGACGGCGTGCGCGCCCAGCCGATGGACGACGGCACGACCAGGCTGATCGGCACAGACCGGCTCGAGAGGGGCGACACGTACTCGGTGCGCGCGTACGTGCCGAACCCGACGCGGAAGCAGCTCCAGGGGATGCCGAAGGGCTACTCCGCCAACCTCTCGCGGTACACGGCCATCACGCTCCCGCACCCCGGCGAGTCCGTGAACGACGAGCTGGGGGGGACCACGTTCGCGCAACGCCAGAGCGCTAGGCAGACGCGCGAGTCGATCTTCGTCCCGCTCCGGTACAGCGACCAGACGGAGTGGGGCCCTCGCGCCGACCGGCTCCTGCGCCAGTCCGTCTACGCGCCGATGTACGACCAGGCGCTGCGGCTCACCCGCGACGCCCCCACCTCGTACGACGCCGTCAAGAACGTCGAGCTGTGGCTCCAGAACAACTTCACCTACTCGGAGCACGTGCCCACCCACGACGTGCCCCTGATGGGCTTCCTCCAGGACGACAAGCGCGGCTACTGCCAGCAGTTCTCGGGGACGATGGCGCTGATGCTGCGCATGGCCGGCATCCCTGCGCGGGTGGCGGCCGGCTTCTCGCCGGGCTCGTACAACAAGGACACGCGCGAGTACCGCGTGCGCGACCTCGACGCGCACTCCTGGGTCGAGGTGTGGTTCACCGGCATCGGCTGGGTGCCGTTCGACCCGACTCCGGCGCGCTCGCCGGCGCAGTCGCAGTCGAGCGCGCTGGCCACCAGCGCGGCCGCGGCTGACGCCGGGGAGGTGCGGCTGTCCCGCCAGGGGGCCGCGGCCTCGGACCGGGTCACCGATTCAGGCGGCTCGGGCGGGAGCCAGGGCGAGACCAGCCGGATCCTGCCAGGGCTGCTCCTGCTTCTGGTGGGCGTGCCGCTCGCGCTGGGCGCCGTGATGATCGGGGTGCGCGTGGCCCGCCTGCGCCTGCTGTCGCCCGACGAGCTCGCGGAGGTGCAGCTCTCGGAGCTGCGGCGCGCGCTCGTACGGCTGGGATGGGAGCTGCCCGAGTCCACGACGCTGCTGGGGCTCGAGCGGCGGCTCGGCCGGCTGGCCGGCCCGCGCTCGAAGGCGTACGCGGGGGCGCTGCGCGCGAACCGCTACGACCCGCGCGCCCCGGCCGGGCCGGGCCTACCGGAGCGACGGGCGGTGCGGCGCGAGCTGTCCCGCGGCGGGATCGTGGAGCGGCTGCGTGGACTGGTGGCAATACCGCCGGGAGCGCCCCGGAACTAGAACCTGTGTCCGTTCCGCGCGGGTTCGCGGCATTTATAGAACCCTTACGTCGAAGGGCTATTTCTAAGACCATGACAACCACGCGCCCGCTGTCAAACATCCTCTCTGGAGTCGTAGGCGGACTGATCGTGCTCGTAGTCGGCGCGATCCTGATCGCCACCAACGTGATCGACACGGGCGACACCAAGACGGTGGTGCGCGAGGTCACGACCACGCAGCCCACGGGCAACACGTCGGGCAGCGAGGGGCGCACCGTGCGCCAGATCTACGAGCAGGAGGGCCAGGGCGTCGCGTTCATCACCGCCAACGGCGTGACGAGCGACTCCACCTCTCCGTTCGGGCTTCCGCAGCAGGGCACCGCGACCGGCTCCGGCTTCGTGGTCGACAAGGACGGCTACATCGTCACCAACGCGCACGTCGTCGAGGGCGCGAACAGCGTCACCGTGAGCTTCAGTGAGAACGGCGACTCGATCCCCGCCGACGTGAAGGGCGTGGACCGCTCGACGGACGTCGCGGTCCTGAAGGTCGACGTGTCGAAGGTCAAGGACCTCACGACGATCCCGCTGGGCGACTCGTCGCAGGCGCAGGTCGGCGACCCGGTGATCGCGATCGGCAACCCGTTCGGGCTCAGCCGCACGGTCACCACCGGCATCGTCTCCGGCCTCCAGCGCCAGATCCAGGCGCCGAACGGCTTCACGATCTCCAACGTCATCCAGACCGACGCCGCGATCAACCCCGGCAACTCGGGCGGCCCGCTGCTCGACGCGAACGGTCGCGTGATCGGCATCAACTCGCAGATCCAGACCGGCGGCGGCCAGGGCTCGGTCGGCATCGGCTTCGCGGTCCCGATCGACACCGTGAAGAACGAGCTGTCGAAGCTGAAGACCGGCGCGTCGGTCGAGCGCGCGTACCTCGGCGTCCAGATGCAGCGCGTCGACTCGCAGCTCGCGAAGGACCTCAACCTGCCGGTCGACCACGGGGCGCTGATCGTGAGCGTCACCCCGAACAGCCCCGCCGACGACGCGGGCCTGCGCGGCGGCCGCACCGGCACCGCCCAGGGCGTGACGGCGGGCGGTGACCTGATCGTCGCCGTCGACGGCAAGGACATGAAGGACGAGGACGCCGTCGCGACCGCGATCGCCGCGCACAAGCCCGGCGACAAGGTGGAGATCACCTACTACCGCGGGAACGACAAGCGGACCACCTCGGTCACGCTCGCCAAGCGTCCCGCCAACGCCGACACGTCCGGGTCCGGCTCGGGCGGCGGTGGCGGCGGCGGCGGCGGCGGGATCATTCCGTAGTGCACGAGGCCGCGGGCGTGCCCGCGGCGGAGTGATGGCTTCGGCCTCTGCGACGATAGGCGGGCCATGACCCGCGTGAAGATCTGCGGCCTGACGACGCTCGAGGACGCCCATCAGGCGGTGGAGCTGGGCGCCTGGGCGCTCGGGATGATCTTCTGGCCGGGGAGCCCGCGCGCCTGTCCCGTCGAGCAGGCCGAGGCGATCGGGGCGCAGCTCCACCGGCGCGCGGAGCTGACGGGCGTGTTCGTCAACGCGCCGCTCGACGAGGTGGCCCAGACCGCGGACGTGTGCCGCTTCACGATGCTCCAGCTCCACGGCGACGAGGGCCCCGCCTACTGCCGGGAGGCCGCGCGGCGCACCGGGTGCAAGATCGTGAAGGCCGCGCGCGTGCGCGACGCGGCGCAGATCAGGGCGCTCAGCATCTACCACACGGACTTCCACCTGCTGGACGCCCACTCCCGGAAGGCGCCCGGCGGCACGGGGGAGAGCTTCGACTGGGAGCTGGCCCGCCTCCATCCGGGCACGCCGCCCGTGATCCTCTCCGGCGGACTGACCCCGGCCAACGTGGCGGAGGCGATCGCGAAGACCCGGCCGTTCGCGGTGGACACGGCGAGCGGAACCGAGGCGGAGCCGGGTCGCAAGGACCCCGCCAAGCTCGCGGCGTTCTTCCGGGCGGTCGAGGCTGCCGGCGTGGCGGCATGAGCGCGCCGCCAATCGAGCGGCGGTTCGGCCCCTACGGCGGCCGCTACGTGCCCGAGACGCTGATCCCCGCGCTCGACGAGCTCGAGGCGGCGTGGACGGCCGCGCGGGACGATCCGGCCTTCGTCGCCGAGCTCGACGTGCTGATGCGCGACTACATCGGCCGGCCGACCCCGCTCTACCACGCGCACCGGCTCTCGGAGCTGGCCGGAAGCGCCGTCTGGCTGAAGCGCGAGGACCTGACGCACACCGGCTCGCACAAGATCAACAACGCGATCGGCCAGGCGCTGCTCGCCAAGCGGATGGGCAAGCCGCGCGTGATCGCGGAGACGGGTGCGGGCCAGCACGGCGTGGCCGCCGCCACCGCCTGCGCGCTCCTGGGGCTCGAGTGCGTGGTGTACATGGGCACCGAGGACATGCGCCGCCAGGAGCCGAACGTGCAGCGGATGCGGCTGCTCGGCGCGGAGGTCCGCGGGGTGGACGCGGGGGCGAGGACGCTGAAGGAGGCCGTGTCCGCGGCGATCAGGGACTGGGTCACGAACGTCGCGACCACCCACTACGTGATCGGCTCGTGCGTGGGCCCCGCGCCCTACCCGGCGCTGGTGCGGGACCTGCAGCGGCGGATCGGGGACGAGGCGCGCGCGCAGCTGCTCGATCAGGCCGGGCGGCTCCCGGACCGCGCCATCGCGTGCGTGGGCGGAGGCTCGAACGCGATAGGCACCTTCATCCCGTTCGTGAACGACGAGGAGGTCGAGCTGATCGGGGTGGAGGCGGCGGGTGAGGGGCTGTCCACGCGCCGCCACTCGGCGCCGCTCACCACCGGCGCGCGCGGGATCCTGCACGGCGCGCTGACGGGGGTGCTCCAGGACGAGGCCGGCCAGATCCTCGAGGCGCACTCGATCTCGGCGGGGCTCGACTACCCGGGCGTGGGGCCAGAGCACGCCTGGCTGCGCGACTCGGGACGGGTGCGCTACGAGGCGGTCGAGGACGGTGCCGCCCTGGAGGCGTTCCACCGCGTGGCCCGGCTGGAGGGGATCCTGCCGGCGCTCGAGTCGTCCCACGCAATCGCGTGGGCGCTGGCGAACCCGTCCGAGGGGCTCAGCCTCGTGACGCTCTCGGGTCGCGGCGACAAGGACCTTGCCGAGGTGCTCGCGCTCGGATGAGCGTCGCGGCCTCGACGATCGCGGACGCCTTCTCCGCTCACGGGAAGCGCGCCGCGCTCATGCCGTACCTGATGGGCGGCTACCCGAGCATCGAGGGGTCGGTGGAGGCTGGGCTGGCTGCCGCGGACGCCGGCGCGGACCTGCTCGAGCTCGGCATCCCGTTCTCTGACCCGCTCGCCGACGGCCCGGTGATCCATGCGGCCGGGACGGCGGCCCTGGCGGCAGGCGCCACTCCGTTCGCCGTGCTGGGCGCGTGTGAACGGCTCGCGGATCGGGTTCCCGTGGTCCTGATGGTCTATTCGAACATCGTCTTCACGGCGGGGGCCTCGGGATTTGCAATGAGGGCTGCGTCGGCGGGTGCCTCCGGGCTGATCGTCCCGGACCTCCCGCACGACGAGGCGGGCGAGCTTCGCGAGGCGTGCGACGCCGAGGGCATCGCGCTCGTGCCGCTCGTGGCGCCTACGAGCACGCCCGAGCGGATCGCGGAGATCGGCGCCGACGCGCGCGGGTTCGTCTACACGGTGTCGGTAACGGGGACGACGGGCGAACGGGACGAGATCGACCCGCATCTCGCCGAGACGGTGGAGCGTGTGCGGGCTGCGAGCGCGGTTCCCGTGGCAGTGGGCTTCGGGATCTCGACGGGGGAGCAGGCCCGAACGGTGGCTGAGATCGCGGACGGGGTGATTGTGGGATCCCGCGTGGTGCGAGCCGCCGGTGAGGGCGGGGCGGCCGCGGTGGGCTCGGTGGTCCGGGAGCTCGCGGCCGCGTTGCGGGACTGAACTACTTGCACTGAAGGGCCCGGTCCGGCGCTTCCGGCGAGGTGGGCGATCTAGGTAGCGCATATAGCAACCAAGAACGCCCACCTGGCGATCCGGGCGCCGAGGAGGGCAGATTGTGGAACAATCCCGCCCGTGAGCTCACCCGGCACGGCCCGCACCCAGGTCCTCACCGCTTCCGTTCTGTTCGGGACCACCGGTACCGCTCAGGCCCTCGGGCCGGGGATCCAGCCACTGGCGGTCGGGACCGCGAGGATCGTGGTGGGAGCGGCGCTGCTCATACTCGTCGCCCTCGCCTCGGGCGGTGGGCTGAAGCTTGGTGGCGGCGACCGGCGGCTCGTCCTGCTCGCGGGGCTGTTCGTGGCCTCGTACCAGGCCAGCTTCTTCGCGGCGGTGGCGGAGACCGGCGTCGCGGTCGGCACGGTTGTCGCGCTCGGGTCGGCGCCCGCCTGGACCGGGCTCTTCGGGCGCGTCTTCACCGGTGAGCGGCTCGCACGGCGCTGGTTCGTGGCAACCGGGCTCGCCTGTGCCGGCGTGGTGCTCCTGACGCTTGGTGGGAGCGCCGGCGGCACGGTGTCCGTGCCTGGCGTCGCGCTAGCGCTCGCGTCGGGGGCCGGGTACGCCGGCTACGCGGTCGCGGGCAAGCGCCTGCTCGACCGCGGCGGGACGCCCGAGGGCGTGATGGCCGCCGTGTTCGGTACCGGTGCGCTCGTGCTGCTGCCCGCCCTGGCGCTCGTCCCGACCGCCAACCTGTTCACAGCCCAGGGCATCGCGCTCGCGGCCTACCTGGGCGCGCTGCCCACCGCGCTCGCCTATGTCTTGTTCGCGCGCGGTCTCAGCCGCATCGGCGCGGGCGAAACCGCCACGCTCACGCTCGCCGAGCCGGTGACCGCGATGGCGCTCGGATTCGTGGTTCTCGGCGAGCGCCCGGGCGCCGCCGCGGTGGCCGGCGGCGCGCTCGTGCTCGCCGGCCTCGCCGCGCTCGTGCTGCGTCCTGAGCCGAAGTTGCGCATCCGCTCACGGCCCGCCGAGGCGGCCGCCTGGGCGGTCGCCGACCCCCGAAATCGCTGGTAGGGTGGCGCGCATATGGCCCAGAAGACAGGCGATCAAGCCACGGACAAGGCAGCGGCCGCCGCGTCGGACGCGAAGGCCGGGCGTAAGAGGATCACCCGCCGCAAGGCCGTCGAGGACAAGGTCCGGTCGTACCTCGAGGCCATGGACAAGCGCGACGCTGCCGGGATGGCAGCCCATTGGCGCGAGGACGGCGTCGAGGACGTCGTGCCCGTCGGGGTCATGCGCGGGCGCGATGAGTTGCGCGAGTTCTTCGCCTCCATGTTCGCCGCGATGCCCGACGCGCGCACGACCGTGACGCGCCTGGTCGCCGGCGAGCAGAGCTGCGCCGTCGAGTGGCGCATCGAGGGCACGTTCGACGGCGCTCAGTACATGGGCATCGAGCCGACCGGGAAGCACGTCGAAATCAGGGGCTTCGACCTGATCGAGGTCGAGGACGGTGAGCTCGTGAGCAACACCGCCTACTTCGACGGCGCCGCCTTCGCCCGCCAGATCGGCATGCTGCCGCCGGACGGCTCCGGCGCCGACCGCGCCATGAAGAGCGCGTTCAACGCCCTCACGAAGGTGCGGCGGGCTGTGGCCGAGCGGCGCAACGGCGGCTGATGACGGTCCTCGTCGCGCTCACCGTCGGCCTGGTGTGGTGGATCACCGCCTGGGCCTTCGGCGTCAAGGCGTTCGACGCGTTCCTCCTGACGGCGTTCCTCGTGGTGTGCGCCGCCGCGTACGAGCTGATCAAGCCCTACCTGCACCGGGCGCTCGGCCGCGAGGTGGCCGAGCCCGAGGACCAGGGCGCGGGGTTTTAGCCGAAGAAGGTCTCAGCGGCCTCGTAGTCCTCGACCGGCACAGTCCGCAGACCTGCGACGGCTTCGGACAGCGGGACGAGCTTGATGCGGGTGCCGCGCAGCGCGGAGATGACGCCCCAGTTCGAGTCGTTCGCCGCGTCGATCGCGGCCAGCCCCAGACGCGTCGCGAGCACCCGGTCGAACGCTGTGGGCGTGCCGCCCCGCTGGATGTGCCCGAGCACCGTCACGCGCGACTCGAAGCCGGTGCGGTCCTCGATCTCGCGCTCGAGCCGCTGGCCGATCCCGCCGAGCCGCGCGTGGCCGAACTCGTCCTCGGTGCCGGCAACCAGCTCCATCGTGCCCTCCTGCGGCACGGCGCCCTCGGCCACCACCACGATCGAGAAGTAGCGCCCGCGCGAGTGCCGCCGCTGGATCAGCCGGCAGACGTCCTCGATGTCGAACGGGCGCTCGGGGATGAGGATCACGTCGGCGCCGCCGGCGAGCCCCGAGTGGAGCGCGATCCAGCCGGCGTGGCGCCCCATCACCTCGACGATCATCACCCGGTTGTGCGACTCGGCCGTCGTGTGCAGCCGGTCGATTGCGTCGGTCGCGATCTGCACGGCGGTGTCGAAGCCGAACGTCATGTCGGTCCCGGCCAGGTCGTTGTCGATCGTCTTCGGGACGCCGATGATCGGGAGGCCGTATTCCCCGTACAGGCGCGCGGCCGCGCCCAGCGTGTCCTCGCCGCCGATCGCGATCAGCCCGTCCGCGTTCAGCGAGTCGAGCGTCGCGCGGATCGCCTCGGGTCCGTCGTCGCGCTTGAACGGGTTCGTCCTCGACGAGCCGAGGATGGTCCCGCCGCGCGGCAGGATGCCGCGCGTCGACTCGACGCTCAGCTCCTCGTACGCGCCCTCGATCGGGCCGCGCCAGCCGTCCTTGAAGCCGACGATCTCGTGTCCGTGGTCGTCGATTCCCCTGCGGACGACGGCCCGGATCACGGCGTTGAGGCCCGGGCAGTCGCCTCCCCCGGTGAGCACTCCGATCCGCACCACCGTCACGATACCCGCGCTCGTCAGAATGGCCGCCGTGATCCGTGCCGCCATCCTCACCTGCGCCGCAGCCCTGGCCCTCACGGGCTGCCTCGGGAGCGGCGGCGGGGACGAGCCGACCCGGATCAGCGGCGACGTAGCCACCGTGTACTCGAGCGTCCCGCGCCGCGGTGTCTCCGCGTCGGCCGCCGCGCAGGTGCTGGCGGGCGAGCGCCGCGCGCTCGCGGAGCGCCACGGCCGGGCCGGCGGCCTTCGGGTCCGGCTCGGCGAGCTGCCCGCGACCGACGAGCCCGATCACCCATGGGACCCGGGGCTCGTGGCCGCCAACGCACAGACCGCGGCCGACGACCCCACCGCGATGGCCTATCTCGGCGAGCTCGACTACGGCGCCACCGCTGTCTCGCTCCCGATCACGAACAACGCGGGGCTGCTCCAGGTGTCCCCGAGCGACGGCCTCACCAGCCTCCTACGGCGGCTCCCCGGACGGCCGCGCTCCGGGCCCGAGCGCTACTACCCGACCGGCCGCCGCAGCTTCGTCCGCGTGGGCCCGAGCGACCTAGACGAGGCGCGAGCGCTGGTGGACCGCCTGAGCGCCGCCGGGGCGCGCCGCATCGCCGTCGTGTTCGACCGTGAGATCTACGGCCGCGAGCTGGCGGCGCAGGTGACCACGCTCGCGCGCGACGAGGGCATCACACCGGTCGCCGCTGAGGAGTACCGCGGGCGTGTGGACGACATCCCCGAGATCGCGCGCAAGCTGGGCGAGGCTGAGCCGGACGCGGTCGTGCACCTGTGCGTGGCGGGACGCGGCACCATCCCGATGCTCGTCGCGATCGGCGCCCGGCTGCCCGGCGTGCCGGTGCTCGCGTCGAGCGGGATCCTGGCGCTGCCGGAGCCCGCCCTGCCGCCCGAGCCCGAGCGGATCGAGGCCGTCGGTCCGGCGCTCGAGCCGGAGCGCGCGGGCCACGAGGCCATGCGCCTGGCGCTGGACGCGATCGAGCGCGGCGGCCGCGACCGGCGCCGTGTGATCGCGGCCGGCCTCGAGCTTGGCCGAGGTCTTGCAACGACCCGCGTGGTCGTCTACCGGCCCGGACCGAACGGTCACTTCAGGCGCGCCCCGGCGAGATTTTCCTCGCGTTAAGCAGGGAAGCCGCGAGCAAAGCGCCGCAATGCGTAGTTAGGATGCGCCGCAGGTTGGAGCCACTCCCATAGGAGGGACACTTTGCGAGTACGTTGGCTGGCAGTTTTTAGCTGCCTCCTCGGCGCTCTCGCCATGGGCCTAGCGGCCTGTGGTGGGGACGACGACGATTCAAGCAGTGCCGGCGGTAGCGGCGGTATTTCCGGCGACACGCTGACCATTTATTCGAGCCTTCCGCTGCAGGGCACTTCCAAGGGGCAGTCGGAGGCCGTGATCAACGGCGAGAAGCTGGCCCTCAAGGAAATCGGGAACAAGGTCGGGAAGTTCAAGATCGACTACGTGTCCCTGGACGACTCGACCGCCCAGAACCCTGGAACGGCCGATGAAGGCCAGACCGCGCAGAACGCGCGCAAGGCCGTTCAGGACACGAAGACCATCTTCTACCTAGGTGAGTTCAACTCCGGTGGTACGAAGGTGTCGCTGCCGATCCTGAACAAGGCGAACATCCCGCAGATCAGCCCGTCGAACACGTACGTCGGACTCACGACGGACGCGCCGGGCTCGGAGCCGGGTGAGCCGGACAAGTACTACCCGGCGCAGAAGCGCACCTACGCGCGAATCGTGCCCACGGACACGATTCAGGGTGCGGCTCTCGCGACCGTCATGAAGGAGGACGGCTGCAAGTCCGTCCACATCTTCAACGACAAGACCACCTACGGAGCGGGCCTCGCGAAGAACGTCGAGAGCGCGGCGAAGAAGGTCGGCCTGACGGTCGAGGGCAACGACGGAACAGACAAGAACTCCCCGAACTACCGCTCACTGGCCTCGAAGATCAAGGCCGACTGCTTCGTGGGCTCGGGTGTGACCGGCGAGAACTACGTCCAGGTGTTCAAGGACGTGGCGGCGGCCTGCCCGAACTGCAAGCTGTACGGACCGGACGGCGTCGCCGAGGCGGCGTTCTCCGACCCGAAGGAGGGTGGAATTCCGGCCGACGTCGGCGCCCGCACCAAGGTGACGGTCGCGACGCTCAGCCCGGCGGAGTTCGAGAAGAAGGGCATCAAGCAGGCTTCGAAGTTCTTCACGGACTTCAAGGCCGAGTACGGCGTAGACCAGCCGGACCCGTATGCCATCTACGGCTACGAGACCATGAAGCTGGCCCTCGACTCGCTGAAGGCAGTCGGCGCCAAGGCCAATGACCGCGAGGCGGTGCGCAAGCAGCTCCTCGAGAACACGAAGGGTCGCGACAGCGTTCTGGGCACGTACGACATCGACCAGAACGGCGACACCACGCTGACCGACTACGGTCTCTACGACATCAAGGGTGGTCAGCTCGAGTTCGTGAAGGCGATTCAGGCACAGGGCGGCTGAGCCCTCGCCAGACGTTGCCAGATCGGTTACGTTAGCCAGCGGAAATAGGGGACGGGCTTCGGCCCGTCCCCTCCCGCTAACACTCTTGAGGGAAAGTGGAAGCAGCCGGGATCTCTGCTGACCAAGCTCTGAAGCCGAGGACGTCCGAGGTCATTTCGGAGTTCATCTCGAAGTACGGCCTGATCGCGCTCCTGATCGCGTTCCCGGCTTACTACGGGATCCAGGACCTGATCAACGACGGGAACCTGACCCGGATCGGGAACAACCTCGTCGACGGTCTGTCGAACGGTGCGATCTGGGCGCTCGTGGCGCTCGGCTACACGCTCGTCTACGGAATCATCGAGCTGATCAACTTCGCCCACGGCGAGATCTTCATGATCGGCGCGTTCACGTCGTTCGCGCTGTGGGGCACGCTGGGGCTCACGGCGAACACAGGCACGGGGGGCCTGATCGGGGGCCTGCTGGTCACGCTCGTCGTGGCCATGCTCGTCAGCGGCTCGCTGAACGTGATGATCGAACGGGTGGGCTACCGGCCGTTACGCGGGGCGCCGAAGCTGGCGCCGCTCATCACCGCGGTCGGCTTCTCGTTCATCCTGCAGAACGTGGGCATCCTCTGGCTCGGCGCCTCGCAGCGCGCCGTGCCGGACCTGATCCACTCGCAGAAGGAGCTGTTCAACGTCTTCGGCCTGTCGATCTCGCGCGGCGACCTGCTCGCGGTAGTGGTCACGGTCCCGCTGGTCCTGCTGCTCACGTCGTTCGTCGCCCAGAGCCGGCTGGGCAAGGCCATGCGCGCCACCGCGCAGGACCCTGAGGCGGCGAAGCTGATGGGGATCAACGTCGACACCACGATCTCCCTGACCTTCCTGCTGGGCGGCCTCCTGGCCGGCGCGGCCGGCCTCATCAACACGCTGTACCAGACGAGCGTCTGGTACTTCCAGGGCTTCACCGCCGGTCTGATCGCCTTCACGGCGGCGGTCATGGGCGGCATCGGAAACCTCCGCGGCGCGGTGCTCGGCGGGGTCATCATCGGCATCATCCAGCAGGTGTCCGACAACCGGATCGGCAACGAGTGGACGCCGGCCGTGATCTTCGCCTACCTCGTCCTGATCATGGTGTTCAGGCCGCAGGGGCTGATCGGCGAGGAGACGAGGGAGGCCGGGTGAACACCCTCCGGGAGCTCCGGACGCGCGAGTGGACCAAGTACCTGCTGCCCGCGGTGGTGCTCCTGGCGGTCGCGCTGTTCCCGCTGTTCCGCCCGCCGCTCGACGGCTTCATGGACGACTGCATCCTGGCCCTCGCCTACGTGGTCATGGCGCTGGGGTTGAACCTCGTCGTCGGCTTCGCGGGCCTGCTCGACCTCGGCTACGTGGCGTTCTACGCCCTCGGCGCGATGGCGGTGGGCTGGTGGGCGTCGGACTTCTACACCGGCGTGGGCGGCGAGGATGGCATCCACATCGGCGTGAGCGGCTTCGCCGCGACGCTGCCCGGCATCCACATCAACTTCCTGCTCATCCTGATCGGAGCGATCCTCGTGTGCGCGGTGGCGGGCGCGATCATCGGCCTGCCGACGCTTCGATTGCGCGGCGACTACATCGCGATCGTCACGCTCGCGTTCGGCGAGATCATCGGGCGCATCTTCCAGAACGGCGACGAGATCACGCTCATCGGCGACTACAAGCTGTCGAACGGCCGCCAGTCGATTGCCCCGATCGACTCGATCGACATCCCGTTCCTGGACCCGTTCGACTCGGCGCTCAACCTGAGGCCCTACTACTGGACCGTCTTCGCGATGGTGCTCGTGGTGCTGTTCGTGAACATCCGGCTGCGCGACTCCAAGCTCGGCCGCGCATGGATCGCGCTGCGCGAGGACGAGGTGGCGGCCGCCAGCATGGGCGTGCCGCTCGTGAAGACGAAGCTGCTCGCCTACGCGACCGGCGGCGCTTTCGGCGGGATCGCGGGCGCCTTCCTCGGCACGTACTTCTCGAGTGTGAACGCGAACCAGTTCCAGTTCGGCTTCTCGATCTTCATCCTCGCCATGGTCATCCTGGGCGGGCTGGGGAGCATCTGGGGCGTCGTCATCGGTGCGGTTGCGCTGTCGTTCGTGAACACGCGGCTGATCCCGGATGTGCTCGATCAGGGCTGGGTCGGCAAGAAGCTCACGGACCTCGGGCTGGACTTCAGCTTCGTCGAGATCTCGTTCGGGATCTTCGGGTTCATCCTCGTGATCATGATGGTGCTGAGACCCGAGGGCATATTGCCCGAGCGCCGGCGGAAGATGGAGCTCACAGAGGGCATCGGTGAGACCGAGTCGGTCTTCGAGGCGCGAGGATGAGCTCGAACGGCTCGATCCTGTCCACGGTCTCCACGACCAAGGTCTTCGGCGGACTGCTGGCGGTCAGCGACGTGTCGATCGACGTCGCGCCGCAGTCGATCGTGTCGATCATCGGCCCCAACGGCGCCGGCAAGACGACCTTCTTCAACATGCTCACCGGGCTCTACCGGCCGTCGGCCGGCCGGATCCTGTTCAACGGCCAGGACGTGACGGGGCGGCGCCCGGACCTGATCCTGGCCGCCGGCATGGCGCGCACCTTCCAGAACATCCGCCTGTTCTCCACGATGTCGGCCCGCGAGAACGTGATGGTCGGCTCCCACGCGCGCATGCAGGCCGGCCTGTTCGGCTCCATCCTGCGGACGCCGAGCGTGCGCCGCGAGGAAGTGGATGTCGCGGACAGGGCGCGCGAGATGCTCGAGTACGTGGGGCTGAAGCGCGACCTGCACGAGCAGACGGCGGCGAACCTGTCGTACGGCGACCAGCGCCGAGTGGAGATCGCGCGGGCGCTAGCGTCCGACCCGAAGCTGCTGCTCCTCGACGAGCCGACTGCCGGCATGAACCCGAACGAGTCGCAGCAGCTCACCGAGTTCATGGACCGGCTTCGGCGCGAGAAGGACCTGACGATCGTCCTGATCGAGCACGACATGAAGGTCGTCATGGGGGTCTCCGAGCACATCTGGGTGCTCGACCACGGCGAGAAGATCGCGGAGGGCAAGCCGGACGACATCAGGACGAATAACCGCGTGATCGAGGCGTACCTCGGAAAGCAGGGCGGCTGATGGCGCTACTCGAGGTTGACGACATCCACACCTATTACGGCAACATCGCCGCGATCAAGGGCATCTCCCTGAACGTCGAGGAGGGCGAGATCGTCACGCTGATCGGCTCGAACGGAGCGGGTAAGTCCACGACGCTGCGCTCGATCTCCGGTCTGACGCCGCCGCGGCAGGGGTCGATCCGGTTCGAGGGCGAGGAGATCGCCGAGACCGCTCCGCAGGACATCGTCCGGTTAGGGATCTCTCAGTCGCCCGAGGGACGGCACTGCTTCCAGCGTATGACCGTGCGCGAGAACCTCGACCTGGGCGCCTACCTGCGCCGTGACACGGGCGTGAACGACGACATGGACCGCGTGTTCGAGCTGTTCCCGCGCCTCAAGGAGCGCGAGAAGCAGAAGGCGGGCACGATGTCGGGCGGCGAGCAGCAGATGCTCGCGATCGGGCGCGCGCTGATGGCGAACCCCAAGCTGCTGCTGCTCGACGAGCCGTCGATGGGCATCGCGCCGATCCTCGTGGAGCGGATCTACGAGACCATCGCCGAGATCAACAAGCAGGGCACGACGATTCTCCTGGTGGAGCAGAACGCGAACTTCGCGCTCGGCGTGTCGAAGCGCGGCTACGTGCTCGAGACCGGGCAGGTGGCGCTGGACGACGCCTCCGAGGCGCTCCGCGACAACCCCGAGGTGCAGAGGGCGTACCTGGGCGCATGAGCTTCGTGATCGCAGCCATCGGAGCGAAGGCGCTCTACCTGCTGTACGCGTGGCTCGCGTCTGCGATCGTCGCGAACTACCTGTCGGAGCGGAAGGGCTACGGAGCGAAGCTCGGGCTGGCGCTCGGCCTGCTCCTGAGCGTGATCGGCGCGGTGATCATGCTGCTGCTGCCCGCCCGGCGGGACTCGCGCTGGAAGCTGCAGGGGCCGTTCGGAAGCGGCGGCGGCAAGACTGTTGCCGAAGCGCGAGCGGAGCGCGAGGACGAGGGCTCCTGAGATGTTCCTGATCGGTGCCGAGAACCTGCCCTCGTCGTTGTACACGCCGCTCGTGGTGCTGCTCGCGGCCTACGCCGCGCTGGCTCTGCTCGCCGGCCGGGCGCGCGGGAACGAGGACGCGGCCGGCGCTGACCGCTGGGAGACGTACGGGTTCGGGGTGCTGATCGTCGCGGCCCTGTACACGATCGTGCTCGTGATAACGGCGGCCTTCAACTACCCGAGCCGCTCGACCGACATGGTCACCATCATCCTCGTGATCTGCGGCTTTTTCGCGCTGCTCCTGTTCGCGTTCTTCCTGCTCACGGAGTGGATCCCGCGGAAGCTCGGCCGGGGCCGGACCGAGCGCTAGGGCCTGCTACCGGTAGCGTCGCGCAGCGCATCCTCCAGCTCGGGCCGGCGGAACGCGTAGCCGAGCTCGGTGAGACGTGCCGGCACGGCCCGCTGCCCGGTGGTGACGATCTCGGCCATCTCTCCGTAGAGCGCCTTCACCGCGAGCGCGGGGACGGGCGAGATCGCCGGGCGGCGGAGCGCCCGTCCGAGCGCCTTGGACAGCTCCGCGTTGGTCGCCGGCTCGGGCGCCGTGAGGTTAACGGGGCCGCTCGCCGCCTCAGTGTCGAGCTCGAACAGGATCGCGCCGGCCACGTCGTCGAGGTGGATCCAGGGGACGTATTGCTTCCCGCCGGCCACCGGCCCGCCGATGCCCGCCTTGAAGAACGGCATCATCTTCTCGAGCGCGCCTCCCGATGGGGAGAGCACCATGCCGGTGCGGTTCACGACGACCCGAACGCCGAGCTCCTCGGCCCTGCGTGCCTCGGCCTCCCAGTCGGCCGACAGCCGGGCCAGGAAGTCCTCGCCCGCGGGCGCCGACTCGTCGAGCCGCTCGTCGCCACGATGGCCGTACCACCCGGCGCCGGACTGGGAGACGAGCACCTTCGGCCGCTCGCCCTCGGGCAGCTCGGCCAGGGCAGCCACGAGGTTCCGCGTGGACAGGATGCGCGAGTCGCGGATCTCCCGCTTGGCATCGTCGCTCCAGCGCTGGGCGATCTGCTCGCCGAGCAGGTGGACGACGCCGTCGCGCCCTCTCAGCACCTCTGCAGGAGGTGGCGCGCTCTTTGGGTCCGGCCAGTTATTGGACCGCGACAGCGGGGTGACCTCGTCACCACGTTGTGTGAGTGCCGCTACCACGGCGCGGCCGATCGTGCCGGTCGCCCCGGTCACGGTGACCCACATCAGATGACGGTGGCGCGTTCGACGGTGGGCTGCTCGGCGGTCTCCGTCTCATCGCTGCGCTCGGCCACCTCGGCGACCGCGGCGGCCACCTTGCGGGCCACGTCGCGGTTGAAGACGCTCGGGATGATGTAGTCCTCGTCGAGCTCGTCGTCGCCCACAACCGAGGCGATCCCGCGCGCCGCCGCGAGCTTCATCTCCTCGGTGATCGCCGTGGCGCGGACGTCGAACGCGCCGCGGAAGATGCCGGGGAAGGCGAGGACGTTGTTGATCTGGTTCGGGTAGTCGGACCGGCCGGTCGCCATCACCCGCACGTACGGCGCCGCCTCCTCCGGGCGCACCTCCGGGTTCGGGTTCGCCATCGCGAACACGAACGGCTCGGGGTTCATCTTCTGGAGGTCCTGCGCGTCGATGATGCCGGGGCCCGACAGGCCGATGAAGACGTCGGAGCCCTCGATCACCTCGTGCGGCTGGCCGTCGCGGCGACCGGCGTTCGTGTTCTCGGCGAGCCAGCGCTTGGGCGCGTTCATCGACCCCGCCTTGTAGTCGTCGCGGCCGGTGTGGATGGCGCCGAAGCGGTCACACGCGACGATCGAGGTCACGCCCGCGTCCATCAGGATCTTCGCCACCGCGACCCCAGCCGCGCCCGCCCCGACCATCAGCACGTCGAGGTCCTCCATGCGCCGGTTTGTCAAACGGCACGCGTTGATGAGGGCCGCGAGGGTGACTATTGCGGTGCCGTGCTGGTCGTCGTGGAAGACCGGGATGTCGAGCGCTCGCTGGAGGCGCTGCTCGATCTCGAAGCAGCGCGGTGAGGAGATGTCCTCGAGGTTGATGCCGCCGAACGTGGGGGCGATCCGGATCACCGTGTCCACGATCTCGTCCACGTCCTTGGTGGCGAGGCAGATCGGGAACGCGTCCACGTCGGCGAACTCCTTGAACAGCATCGCCTTGCCCTCCATCACGGGCATGGCCGCCTCGGGGCCGATGTCGCCGAGGCCGAGCACGGCCGTCCCGTCGGACACGACGGCGACCGTGTTCGCCTTGATCGTGTACTTGAACGCCTTCTGCCGGTTCTCGGCGATCGCGCTGCAAACTCGCGCGACGCCGGGCGTGTACGCCATCGAGAGGTCGTCGCGGCTCTTCAGCGGGAGGTTCAGCCCCGTGTGGATCTTGCCGCGGCGGTGCACCTCGAAGGTGCGGTCGGTGACCTCCACGACCTCGGCGCTCTTGACCGCCTGAACGGCCGAGATCACCTGGCCGCGGTGGTCCGTGCTGGTGCATTCGACGGTGATCTCGCGGATCGTGCGGTCGCCCCTGGCGTCCACCGTGTCCACTGCGACGATCGACCCGCCGGCCCGCGTGATCGCGGCCGTGACCTTGCCGAGCACGCCGCCGGGCCGCGACGGCAGGGCGACGCAGAGGGTCAGGGAGAACTGTGCGGATGGCGTGGCCATGACGGGCGTCCGCTCAGGATCATACGAACGGCAGCACCCAAGGCTCTCGGGTTGGGCGTTTTATGCCCCCATGTGGGCGTATAAGTCGACCCACCCCGTCGATAGGGTTGATTCGTGCCGCCCGAGCAGTCCAAGGAGCTGTTCCTCATCGACGGGAACAGCCTCGTTTATCGCGCTTTTTTTGCGCTTCCGGAGTCGATCGCCACCTCCAAGGGGCAGCCCACGAACGCGATCTTCGGCTTCGCCTCGATGCTCGTGAAGATCATCTCCGAGTATGGGGTCAAGCCCACGCTGGTCGTGTGGGACGCGGGGATGTCGGGACGCAAGGAGGTCTACGAGGAGTACAAGGCGCAGCGCGACTCGAAGCCGGACCTGCTCGCCGAGCAGTGGCCCTACATGCAGCCGCTCGTGGACGCCTTCGGCTACGAGAACGTGCGCGTGGACGGCTACGAGGCGGACGACGTGATCGCGACTGTCGCCCACCAGGCGCGCGAGCAGGGCTACGACGTGATGGTCGTGACCGGCGACCGCGACCTGTTCCAGCTGATCGAGCCGGGCGTGCGGGTGATGGCCACGAGCCGCGGGATCACCGAGACCAAGGTGTACGACCGCGACGCGGTGATCGACCGCTACGGCATCGCGCCCGAGCTGATCCCGGACTTCGTGGGGCTGAAAGGCGACACCTCGGACAACATCCCCGGCGTTCCGGGAATCGGCGAGAAGACCGCCTCCCAGCTGCTCCAGGAGCATGGCTCGCTCGAGGGCGTGCTCGACAACATCGACAGCATCTCGGGCGCAAAGCGCAAGGAGAACCTGAGCAACCACGCGGAGGACGCGCGGGTGTCGAAGAAGCTCGCCACCGCGATCCGCGACATCGACCTTGGCGAGATCGACCTCGACCACATCGCCGCGCGCGAGCCCGACCGCTCGCGCCTGCGCGAGACGTTCCGGGAGTTCGAGCTGCGCGCGCCGCTCGAGCGGCTCGAGGAGGCGCTCGGCGAGGGCGAGGCGGCCGCGCCGGCGGAGCGTGCCGAGGAAGTCATCCATACGAAGGCCCGAGCCGTGCCGCTGGCCGAGATCGGCGCGCTGGAGGGCGAGCTGGTGGCACTGGCCGCGGAGCGCCCGCGTCCTGCGGGCGAGCCGGACGGACAGGAGACGCTCGACGTGGGCGGCCCGCCGCTCGGGCCGATGGAGGTCGCGGCTTACGCCGGCGGCGAGGTGCTCGTGGCCGAGTGCGAGACCCTCACCGCCCTGACCATGGCGCGCGGTGAGCGCCCCGTCGTCTACCACGACTGGAAGACCACGGCGGTGAGCGAGGAGGCCGCTCCCGCCGTGGCGCTCGAGCACGACACCATGATCGCCGCGTACCTGATCGACCCGGCGAGGCGCGGCTATCCGCTCGACGAGCTCACCGCCGAGGCGGGCATCGCGGCCGCGGTAGAAGGCGCGAACGGCATCGCAGAGCGAGCGGTGGTCACGCGCGTCCTGGCCGAGCGCCAGCGTGCGCGTCTCGAGGAGGACGGGCTCACGCGGCTCTTCCACGAGGTCGAGCTTCCGCTGGTGGACGTGCTCGTCGAGATGGAGCGCGCCGGGATCAAGCTGGACGTGGAGCGGCTGCGGGCCATCTCGAAGCGCTTCGGCGACCGCGCGACCGAGCTGGAGCGGCGCGTCTGGGAGCTCGCCGGCGAGGAGTTCACGATCGGCTCGCCCCAGCAGCTCGGGCAGATCCTGTTCGAGAAGCTCGGGCTGTCGCGAAAGCGGCGTGGTAAGACGGGCTTCTCCACCGACGCGCGGGTGCTCCAGGCGATCCGCTCCGAGCACGAGATCATCCCGGCGATCGAGGAGTGGCGCGAGGTCACGAAGCTGAAGTCGACCTACCTGGACGCGTTCCCCGAGCTGATCGGCGACGACGGCCGCCTCCACACGACCTTCAACCAGACCGCCACTGCCACCGGCCGGCTGTCGAGCACCGACCCGAACCTCCAGAACATCCCGATCCGCACCGAGCAGGGGCGCGAGATCCGAGCATGCTTCGTGGCCGAGAAGGGCCACATGCTCATCTCCGCCGACTACTCGCAGGTGGAGCTGCGCCTGCTCGCGCACATCGCCGACGAGCCGGTGCTGAAGGACATCTTCCGCCGCGGTGAGGACGTGCACACCGCCACGGCCGAGGCGATCCTCGGCGGGAAGTCGGATCCCGGCACGCGCTCGAAGGCCAAGATGGTCAACTACGGGATCGTCTACGGCCTGTCCGCGTACGGACTCGCCGACCGGCTCCAGATCGAGAAGGAGGAGGCGCAGGAGTTCATCGACGCCTACCTCGAGCGCTTTCCGAAGGTCAGGGAGTTCATCGAGCGCACGATCGAGCGCGCCCGTGAGGAGGGCCACGTGGCCACGCTGTTCGGCCGCATCCGGCGCGTGCCGGAGTTGCGCTCCCGCCAGTTCCAGACGCGCTCGCTGGGCGAGCGGCTGGCCGTGAACATGGTCATCCAGGGCACGGCCGCCGACATCATGAAGCTGGCGATGGTGCGCGCGCGCGACGAGCTGCGCGCCGCCCGCCTCGAGACCACGCTAGTGCTCCAGATCCACGACGAGCTGCTGTTCGAGGCGCCCGACGCCGAGGTCGAGGCCGCGAGCGAGATCATCATCCGGGAGATGGCGAACGCGTTCGAGATGGACCCGCCGCTCGAGGTGGACTGCGGCGTGGGCCGGAATTGGCTGGAGGCCAAGTGAGCAGGGAGCTCGCGGTCCTGGCGACCGTGGCGGCCGGAGGCCTCGTCGCCGCTCAGGCTCCTGTCAACAACGTCGTGTCGAAGAAGGTCGGCACGCTCGGCGCCGTGAGCGTGAACTTCATCGTGGGGACGGTGGTCGTGCTGGCCGTGACGTTCCTCTTCGCGGGCGGGATCAAGAACATCGAGGGAGTCGAGACGCCAGCCTGGTACTACTGGCTGTTCGGCGGGCTCGCCGGCGTGGGGATCGTGCTCACCACGCTCGTCACGGTGCGCAAGCTCGGCGCCGGCGGTGTCACGGCCGCGACGATCGCGGGCCAGCTCACGCTCTCGATCATTCTGGACCGGATGGGGGTCCTCGGGCTCGACGAGCGCGCCATCACGGTGCAGAAGATGCTGGGCGTCGCGCTGCTGGCTGCCGGCACGGTGCTCGTGGTGAGCGAATGAGCAAGGAGGCCGCCCTCATCGCGACAGTCACAGCCGGCGGCCTGGTGGCGATTCAGGCGCCGGTCAACGCGAGGCTCGGGAGTCACGTCGGAAAGTTCGGTGCCGCGACGGTCAGCTTCGCCGTCGGGCTCACGCTCCTGATCTTCATCACCTTCGTGCTGGCCGGCGGGATCAAGCATGCGGCCGATGTGACGCCCTGGTGGGTGTGGCTGTTCGGGGGCTGCGCCGGCGCGGCCTACGTGACGACCGCGCTGTCGAGCGTCCCGGCGCTCGGCGCCGGCGGCGTCACGGCCGCGACGGTGGCCGGGCAGCTGACCGTCGCGGTGGTCGCCGACCGTGCCGGTCTTCTCGACCTGCCCGAGAAGCCGATCTCGATCGGCCGAGTGGCCGGCGTCGTGCTACTCGGCGTGGGCGTCTTCCTGATCGTCCGCGAGTGACTCAGCGCGTGGCCGCGTCGGCGTCCACGATGCCGTAGCCCATCACCGGGTCGTAGGTGCCGTGGTTTGAGGACGTCTGCTTCAGACGGTCCACGACCTGCGCGTTCGTCAGGCCCTGGCCGTAGAGCAGCGCCGCCACTCCGGCGACCTGCGGCGAGGCCATCGACGTGCCGGCGAGCGTCTCGTAGCCGGCGATCGTCCCGGCGCCGCTGCACTCGAAGTTCGAGCCGGGCCACACGGTCGACCAGATGTCCTCGTCGTCCTCGCAGAAGACGCTGCCCACGCCGCCGGGCGCCCGGAAGCCGAGCATCGGCTTGTTGACCGGGAAGTTCGAGTAATAGCTCGGGAGGCCGCGCGAGTCGGTGGCGCCGATGCAGACCGCGTGGTCGGCGAAGGCCGGATAGGAGCACAGCGGGAAGGTCTCGTTGCCCGCCGCGGCGACCACGAGCGAGCCGTTGTCCCACGCGTAGGTCACCGCGTCCTCGATGTCCTGGTTGACAGCCTGGAGCTGGCCGACGACCGGCAGCTCGCCGAGGCTCAGGTTGATCACGTTGGCGCCGTGATCGGCCGCCCACCGAATGCCCTTTACGATGTCGTCCGACGAGCCGCTGCCCTCGGAGTCGAGCACGCGCACGGGCATGATCTGGGCGTCCGGAGCCACGCCAGCGACGCCGATGCCGTTGTTCGTGACGGCCGCCGCGATGCCGGCAACGTGTGTTCCGTGGCCGTTCTCGTCCTGCGGTCCCGCGGGGCAGTCGCCGTTCGAGCCGACGATGTCCGTGCCCGCCACGAGCTTCGAGCTCAGGTCCGGGTGGCCGAGGTCAACGCCGGGGTCCACGACGGCGATCGTGGTGCCGGCGCCGCGCGCGCCGCGCGCCCACGCCTCGGGCGCGTTGATCTGGTCGAGCGCCCACTGCTTCGCGAAGAGCGGATCGTTCACGGGGCCGCTTCCGGGAGCCCCGCCGGTGTCGTACGAATAGGTCTGCGTGGTGCACGGAGCGGCATTCGCGGCCGGTGCTCCGACGATGAACAGCGCCACAAGCGCGGCGACGACAGCCGTGATCCTCATCACGTTCAAGCCCTTTCTCCCCTTGGGCGCGCCTCAACGAGTGGCGCAAAGCCCCTGCTGAAAAAGCCCTACCCGGATCGCCGCGCGACTATGCGGGACAACGGGAGGGTGTTCACCACCTGCTCCGGGGTGGCCCGGCCGCGCCTCGCGGTGGCCACCGAGAGCTCCATGTTCCCCAGTCCCCGCACGGAGTGGGAGTCGGTGTTGCAGACGATCTCGAGG